>CAZISX010000245.1:0-1529 GCA_964542005.1 uncultured Spirochaetales bacterium | reverse complement strand
ATTGAGTTGATAATACTCAATAAAATAAATACGCCCGATGATATAACATAGAAGAGGTCTATCCATGCAGAGGCTATTGGTTGCATTCCCCAAACAAATTCGCCCCGCCAGAAGGTTTTCAGTATTTCGCTTCCGAAAAATGTTAAACCCTTGAAAGAAAAAATAGGATGATCCCACATATCGCCAAATGACTTCGTTGTCCAACCGAGATCACGGATCTTTTCAGCATTTCCCGTGATGTCGCCAAGTGCGTATGCATTCCACCCCAACCAGCAAAGTATCGGCAGAAAACATCCTGACGTAAGAAGTAAAAGGTTGGGTAATTGTCCTTTTAGCCTTTCAACATTAATTAAGGTTCTTATCCTGAAAGCAACAAAAACTGCAAATATGATTAGTATTGGCAAATTTGTAAATTTTACAAGGAATGTAGCAGAAACAAGTATTCCTGTAAAAAAATTAAATAATAATGACCTATTGGAATCGCTAATCTGAATTAATAAATATAATGACAACAGACAAAAAAGGGGCGATAGGACATCGCTGTTAATCGAATAGAAAACGTCATTCGGAAAAAAGGCCAATAAGAGAAGAATGCCGAAAGGCATCAACAAATCATCTTTGCGGATATTTTTGCAAAGTAGGTAAGTAACCCAAAAGAGGATACCCATAAGGGGTATATTTAAGAAGCGTATCCAATATAGTAGATAGCCGCCTTTAAAACCAGATAGTTTGCCAAGATCGTACCAAATACCAGCAAGGACATAGTAGACGGGTGGCGAGAAGGCTTCATGATTTTTGATTTTTAACCAATACTCCTTTTTATGCTTAATATAGTTATCTAAACTTTCCTTATCTGATTTTGAAGGTTCATTTTGTTCAAAACTCCATAACGGGGGAGGCATTTCTGCAATATTTAAGTTTTGGGGAGTATTGAAATATTCCAGTGATCCATACAATACAATATTCTCTGCTGATTCAAAGTCAAATTTGTTAGTTCCCTCGCGTGGCATATAACCTTTGGAATATTTTACAACGGTGTCGAAATGCGCCTGCTCATCAACATTATTAAAGAAAGGGAAAGCAGCACTGAAAATGAATACACGTAGCATAGCTAGGACGCAAAGTGCCAACAAGATAAGCCCAAGATGACTCTCTAAAAAAGTCTTAATTCTTGTGTTAATGTTTGCTAATTTCCTTTTTTTAGAAAACTTCCCGATCGGGGAAAAGGTATATCTCGTAGGTTTTTTAATATTTTTCTTGCTCATGTATTACTCTAGCATATGAATAGTGTGCGTTGACCGATTTACCAACTAAAGATCTAACCATTTCTCCGTTTTGATCGGTGCGCATACAACGAACTTCCGATTTTTTTCATTTGATAACTTGCTTCTAGTTTTTGTAACTATAAGGCAAGACATTCTATCCGTCAAGAATATTTCCCAACAGGACAGGACAGAAGATTTCACAATAGAAATATTTGACAGCAAAATGCGTATTGTCGATGTTTGTCGCAGGGGGTGAATGGAAGT
>CAZISX010000244.1:0-1534 GCA_964542005.1 uncultured Spirochaetales bacterium | reverse complement strand
GCAGACCCGCCCTATAATGATGCGGCAGAGGCTGTAGAAAATTTATTGACTAATGAAGCTTTCACAAAATGGGCAGGCAAAGCTTTATTTGTTTTTGAAATACCATCAGAATCAAGCAGAAAGCCAAAGATTGAAACAATTACACTATGGGCTATAACAAACAACCGGAAAATAGGTCAATCAGTTTTTTTGTTTCTAAAAGCCCTTAACAACCTAAGTTAGGATTTACAGATGAAAACAGCGCTGTTTCCAGGAAGCTTTGATCCGATAACCAACGGACATCTGGATGTAATAGAAAGAGCCGCCAGACTTTTCGACAAACTTATCGTTGGCGTCGCTCTTAATGAAAGCAAATGTTCGCTTTTTTCTGTTCCTGAACGTAAAAAATTCATAAAACTGGCTTGCAAAGACATAGATGCAAATAATATTGAAATTATTGACTTTGAAGGTCTTCTTGTAGACGCAGTTGTGCAACTCAAAGTAGATGTGGTCGTAAGGGGATTAAGAGCTGTTTCGGATTTTGAATTTGAACTTCAAATGGCTCTGATGAATAGAGAAATTGAAAAAAAATGCGAAACAATATTTATGATGCCCAGTCCTGATTATTCTTTTGTGAGTTCCAGAATAATAAAGGAAATAGCCAGACTAGGTGGCAATATTTCTGCATTCGTACCTTCCGTAGTAGGAAAAGCTCTAACAGCAAAAAAAGGTCAGGAATAAGTTTATGATAAAAGTATTCACATCAAGAATTACATTTGACGGGCTGATAATTGAAGGTAAAGAGCCTGCCTCTATGTTCGAACTTGAAAAAGACAGAGGTATTGTTTCAGCTGGTGATATCAAATACAAAATTAAGATAGCGCTGATTAGCAACGCCTTTCTTGCCACCGGATCAGCTGAAGCTTCTTTTGAACTTATTTGCGATAAATGCTTGTCTCATTTCAACCTTAATGTTAAAACATCTGATGTATGTCATTTATATGAAGATTACCATGGTTCTGAACTTGACTTGACAGAAGATATACGGGAAGATATTTTAATTCTTTTGCCGCATCGTCTCTTGTGTTCAGAATCATGCAAGGGAATCTGTTTTAAGTGCGGAGAAAATCTTAATAACAAAAAGTGCTCATGCAGTAATACTGAAAAAACAGATTCAGTTTGGAATGAGCTAAACAAATTGAAAGTTTAACAAAACTTCTTTCAGGAGAGAAAAAATGGGTGTACCAAAAAGAAAAACTTCTAAGATGAAAAACAGATTTCGCAAGGGAGCTAACCGCTACAAAGGAATAGAAGTAGGCGTCTGCACAGCGTGCAAAGCTCCTGTTCTTCCGCATAAAGCGTGCTCAGCATGTGGCAATTACAATGGGAAACAAGTAATAACCATAGAGGAATAGATCTGTGAAAATAGCCATTGATGCAATGGGAGGCGATTACGCTCCTTTATCTGTTCTGGAAGGAACAGCTGAAGCCTTGAGCACTTATGATGGCTTTAATGTTATTCTTGTAGGCAATTTGCCCGCAATACAGCCCTTGG
>CAZISX010000243.1:837-1542 GCA_964542005.1 uncultured Spirochaetales bacterium | reverse complement strand
CTACCCTTTCTCTTCAAACAACTCGAAAACCTCTCAGCCAAAGACACCGCCATACTATCCGAAACCATCCAAAAATGGATCGACACCCACTAACCATGACCAAAACAGACTTGATCGCAAAAGTATCAAAAAAACTCACCTTCTCAAAAAACATGGTCCGAAAAGTTACCCAGGCACTGCTCGACGAAATCGTAAACGCCTTAAAATCCAACTCCAAAGTCGAACTTCGCCGCTTCGGAGTCTTCTCAACAATAAAACAAAAACCCCGCCAAATAACTCTCCCCACCGGCGAACAAATAACCCGCCCATCTCAAAAAGTCCTCCTCTTCAAAACCAGCCCCATAGTAAAGAAAAAACTAAACCCAAACAAAAAAGAGCACCAGATAAAACAATAAACCCTACAATCAAAACTCTTTCCTGGTTTTTTCCAACAAAGATTTGATCAGCTTTACTCTCTTAGACAGAAATTCATAAAAGTTTTCATGTGTCCCAATGGCCACAACAGAACATATCTTTTTATTTTCTTGTACAACATAACCAGCACGATATTGTCCACTGCCTTTAATGTTGAAATCTAGCGATTTAACTCCCTGCAGATTCCCGCTCAAATCATGTCCTTTATTCGGAAATTTTTCAAGTTCAAGCAATCTTCTGACAATTTCATCTTCAATTTGCCAAAGTCCCTTCAAATCTTTTTTCGCAAAG
>CAZISX010000243.1:0-584 GCA_964542005.1 uncultured Spirochaetales bacterium | reverse complement strand
ATGTTCAGGCTTTTTCTTATGCTCAGCGGTATTGTAAGCCTTCCCTTATTATCTATTTTCAAAACAATGTTTTCTTCCATATCAGTTTCCTTTCTCTGTGGGTTAAACCCACTAATCTAATTATAAATTAAAACCTTTAAAAAAACAATATCAAGAAACAAGCATACTTTTAACTCTATAAAAAAGGCCTTTATAAAAGATAGCAAAAACCTTAGCGTACATAGATTTCATTAAAAAACGCCCAGACAGTGAAACTTCTCTTCTAATCTGGAACAAAATAATGACAGAAGAAAAGTTCTCATCTTTTCACTCCTTGAAGGAAAAATTCAAAGCTGTTGATTATGTCGATGGAATCTATGTTTTTAATATTTGTGGCAACAAATACCGCCTTATTGCTGCAATTCACTTCGACACAGGAACTGTTTTCATTTTGTTTATTTTGACTCACGTTGAATATGAAACAAATAAGTGGAAAACTCTTTTGGGAGTAAAAAAATGACAAAAAAACAATTAATAGAAGATCTTATTCCTGCTTGGAAAATCATTACCAAAGCCATGCCCCTTAATCTTATTCAGAACCAGAA
>CAZISX010000242.1:0-1544 GCA_964542005.1 uncultured Spirochaetales bacterium | reverse complement strand
AAAAAGGCGAGAAAATTCCGATAATTGCGGTGACTGCTTATGCCTCGGACGAGGACAAAAGCCGTTTTCTTGCCAAGGGAATGAATGAGTGCATTACAAAACCGGTGGATATTGATATGTTTTCAAAACTGATAGATAGTTATATTTGACCAAGGAATAATGCTATGAATATACAATTCTCAACCTGGCTTCTAATCCTTATCTTCTTATTTATTATACAAACCATACTTGCAAATGAACCCGATGCAGATCAACATATCAGAACTGTTAAGGTCAGCATCAATGATTCATGGCCTGATAGTTTTTTAGATAAACAAGGTGTGCCGCAAGGATTGCTTATTGACATTCTCCAAGAGATTGGAAAAAAAGAAAACTGGCAGATGGTTTTTATAATGGATACATGGCAGAAAGGTCTAAAGCAGCTTGAAAACAGCGAAGTAGATCTCAAGGTATCACTTGCATACACAAAAGAACGCGATTTGATCTATGATTTTTCCAAAGAACCGGTTTATACTGACTGGGCGAATGTAATTGTTAACGATTCAGAAATCCAAACTATTCTTGATTTGAAAAATAAAAAGGTAGCAATTACCAAGCAGGGATTTTTCCCAAAAGAATTTGAGGATCTATGTGCTAAATTTGAGATAGCCCCTCAGTTTGTAAGATACAAAACAGATAAAGATGTTTTGATTGCCGTAGAAAAAAAAGAGGTCGATGCTGGTGTTGTTCCACATATTTTTGCAATTCTCAATGCAGAAAAATATGATTTCAGAATTAGTCCAATTGTTTTCTCTCCGACAGGGGTGTTTTTTGCTGTTCCTCAAGACAAAAACAGAGATTTGCTGGAAACAATTGATAACTATCTTAAGATATGGAAAAAAGATAGTAGCTCTTTTTATTACGAGGTAATGAATAGGTGGATTTATGCTGAAAATACCCGTTCAATTATACCTCGCTGGCTTATTTTATTAATAATGATTAGCTCAGGAATAATTGTTTTCCTGTTTTTCTGGTCAAGACTGCTCCAGCATCAGGTTAGATGGAAGACTGAAGCATTGCGTGAAAGAGAGGATGACTTAAAAGAATCACAGCGAATTGCCCATGTTGGCAGTTGGCGCTTGGATCTGGCAACCAATCAGGTTACATGGTCGGATGAACTCTATAAAATGTATGGATTTGACCCAACTCTTCCGCCGCCGATCTACACAGAACATCAGAAACTGTTCACTGCAGAAAGCTGGGATAAGCTGACAAATGCGTTAAACAACACCGCCGAAACAGGAACTCCCTATGAACTTGAGCTTGAAACTTTACGGAAAGACGGAAGTAAGGGATGGATGTGGGTTTATGGCAAGGCAACATTTAACGAAAACGGTTTAATCGTTGGACTTATGGGAGCAGCGCAGGACATCACCGAACGAAAACTGGCTGAAGTTGAAATATTCCAAGAAAAAGAGAAAGCTGAGACAGCAAGCAAGGCTAAGTCCCTTTTTCTTGCCAATATGAGCCACGAACTCCGCACGCCAATGAACGGAATCGTGGGC
>CAZISX010000241.1:0-1560 GCA_964542005.1 uncultured Spirochaetales bacterium | reverse complement strand
TGATTTCCAGGGCTGATTACCCTTTTTGATACCGGAATTTTGCCGATTTTTTCACCGTCCAGTTTTACTTCAACGCCAAAATTGCCACTAACTGTAAGCCAGCCAAAATCAGGTTCCAATTCCCAGCTTATTTTTGACCCTTTTTTAATGTTTTCTGCTTTGGTTTTTGCAACATAATTTTCAAGCTGCATTGAGATTTCGTGCTTGCCTTCTGCTATCATTTTGGAGCATGGCGTTTTCTGGCATTTGATTTGTCCGTCAACCATGACAACTGCGCCGGCTGGTTCGCTCGAAAACTGAACAACTGTCTCTTCGCCGCCGCCAACTTCCCAATCTTCACTTTTTTCGCCGATTTTCCCTTCGGTGAAGGTGCTGCCTGCTTTCTTTTTCCCGCCAAAATTAAAGCTGTTAATCGTGGTATATACCCCTTTTTCGGTGCAGTCAAATTCTGATTCCCAAGCATCAACGCCTGCTCTTTTTTCTACATCAAATTTGCGAACACTTATATGACAAGTGCCTTGATAGAGTTTCTTTATCTCTGTATTTATTAGATAATTTGCCTGAAGCTGCGCTGTCATTGAGAGCTGGCATTTTTCGTCAACACACTCTTTTCTTGTCCCTTCCATTGTGTTGTCTATTGCCTGCTGAATTGCCATATCTCTGTCTGATTTTGGTATCATCCAAAAAATTCCGGCACTTTGGAATCGGGTAAAGATGTAGTCTGTTAATTTAGCTGCTGTTTTTTCACTTAATACTTTGTCTTCGTTTTGAACATCCATAATCGCCAGTCTCTCCTTCTCTTTTGCCGATATTCCAAAAAATAAGAGAAAAATCATTGAGATAATTAGTTTTTTACTCATAAAACTGCTCCTTTATTTAAATTTCTCTATTTCTTTTAATATCTCCAAGTGGTTTTCTGATTTTTTGATTATCTGAAAATTGCTGTCAAGGAGAAAAACCTGCGGAACTTGTAGCGAAATTGTCTCTTTTTCCTCTTTTGATACGCTGTAGAGTCCTGAAACATAAAAAGTTAAATCATACATTACCGGAAAACTTACGCGGGTTTTTTCAAAGTATTCAATAACTTTCTCTTTTTCATCGCGTGCTGACTGCTTATCTGACGGTGCTGCAACAAGTACAAACTCAACTCCTTTTTTCTTTAGGTTTTTGTACTCTTTTTCCCAGTCAGCAAGTGCTTTTTTGCATGGTTCGCAGTGCAGGTTAAAAAAATCAACCACAAAATATTTTGCTTTTGTTTTTTCTCCATGCTGCTTTAGCTGAAAAAAGCTACCTTTTAAATCATAGCTCATAAAATTGTAGTTTTTCGGTGCACCAAATAGAAAAACTGTCATAAAAATCACGGTGATTACAATAAGTTTCTTCATTTTAAACCTCGTTTATTTAAAGTTGTGTTGCTTTATCATACAAAATAAAGGTAAGAATCAAAAACCCTATCATCTCAACGCATAAGGAAATCCAAAACATTGTCATCCTCGCGAAGGCGGGGATCCGTTCCCTTGTTTTTATTAAAGATGGATTCCCATCTGCATGGGAATGACA
>CAZISX010000240.1:448-1563 GCA_964542005.1 uncultured Spirochaetales bacterium | reverse complement strand
GGTTTGGTTGTGATGGGCGAAGTAGCTGTAAATGTGTTTGTTTCAAGAATTTTTTGTTTTCCTAAATTAGTTACCGGACGTTCTACAGGTGCCACTAACGAACCGGCAGCACTGTTGGCCCGTTCGCCCCAGATACGCGGACAGCTACCTTTTTCAATTACTTTTACCGAAAAACCATCGCCACCGGTAGGCGTTGCACCTGTTGTGAATAAGGTAGGATAAAAGAAGTAAATAGTTTCTATTGGCATTGCCGTTGGCTTGTCGGTAACAATTACCACCAAACTACTTGCAAATGTAACTTTCTCGCCACTGATATTGCTTGTAAGCTCAATGGTTGGGCGGATGGTATCATTTTTAGTAAAAATATAAGTTGGTGTAAGTTTTACTTCACCGGTTACAGCATCGATGGCAAGTTTATCGGTGTGGGTCAATAATGCAAACGTAACATCTTTATTACCAACAGGGATTATTGGCTTGTTTGTTTTGCTCACAGGGTCGCCTGCCACTAAATTTTGTGTTTTGAGCTGATAAACTAAATACGACGGCAACAGGGGTTCTATTTTGATATGGAAAACCTTGTCGAAGGTTGTAGAATAGGTTTGATCTTTCGATTTGGTGGTTACTTTAACGGTAAAATAATACTCGCCAACGGTAAATTTATGACCATCTGAAATGCTTATAACACCGGCTCTGGAAATGTTAAAACCTATTCCTCCTTTTATGCTGTCGCCATTTTCGTCAAGTGGATAATTTAAACCTTCAGCCAATTTCCATGTAACCGTATCGGCATTGAAAACAGATACAAATTTCATAAACGATTCATCGAGCTGATTACCTGCTTTGTCGAAACCTGCAACGATTTCGTAAAACGGAACAAGATTGTTGGTAGAAATTGTTGGCGTACCCGAAATAATGGTTTTTCCTTCGCGGGCATTGGTCACGCTCATGTACTTCAAATTAGCGGGATTAGCTCCGCTATCTTTGGTGCTCATAAATGTATCTTCTACGCACGAACTTAGAAAGACTACTACAGAGCAGAAAAATAAGAGTTTTTTCATTGAATTTATATTAGAATAAAGATTAAAGAACAAAGAGCAAAGATTAAGTCATCTATT
>CAZISX010000240.1:0-286 GCA_964542005.1 uncultured Spirochaetales bacterium | reverse complement strand
GTCCGACATATTTTAATTTGCAAATATACAAATAGATAAGGGTCGTAAAATGCATAAACATAAGACGATTTTTGTATAAAAACAGATAGAACTAACAGCAGAAAGATACTGTATCTGTGTTATTTTTAGGCAAAAGGGGAGGATTGAAATCAAGCTCAAAGAGATTTCAATTAGAAATTTATGAGTATAATTAAAATTAATCTGAAATGCAATCGGCAAGATTATCATCTTTTAATAAAAGCTATAATCAGAATTAATTCTACTCGAACCGAATCATTTCAACCAA
>CAZISX010000239.1:0-1613 GCA_964542005.1 uncultured Spirochaetales bacterium | reverse complement strand
AAAATATCAAGTTTTATTAAGGCGTTATGTCGCTTTTGTTGTGCAGTGGTCTTATATCGGAATTCCTGATTAACTTTTGCAGCGCATTTTCTGCCTTTGAATGGTTTGCCTTTGCTGTCTTTACAGTCTGGGTGTCCTTCCCGCCATTCTGAAAAATATCTTCCAAAATTTTCAGCCGGCACAACATGTTCCCATTCAATCCGCTTTGCCCGTTTTTCGTTTTTTCGCGCTTTATATCCACATGATTGAAAATCGACATTCTTTTTGCTGTCATAAGAGCAGCCGCAATAAAAATCTTTCCTGTAATCGGAAAAGACAACTTTTTCAAGCAGTTTCTTTGCTTTGCTGAAGGACTCAATTTTTGTGTTGCCTTGCTGCTTTTCCTGTCCTGACAAAGTCAGTGATAATAAGAGCACAAAAATCGTAGATCGTGCATATGTTTCAAAAAATGGATGCTAACCATCAGCCAAACTGATTTCGCAGGTGTTCCCATTTTCCATGAATAAACCTCTTCCAGCAATTGCCAGCTGATTTTTGATGCAAGAACTATCAAGGGATGGCTTGAATCTGCACAGTCTAAAATCGGTGTCTCTAATATTTTTCCCTGTTTTGGACATCTCTCCAGCATATCAAACTCCTGCGCTTATTGGTTTTTTTTAACTTTCTCAGGAGTTTTTAATATGGATTTTAGCAATAATCAATAATAATTACAAGGACTTGATAGTTTTTTTTCAGGGGCAATTACTTACTCATTCTAACATTTGTAGTATCCGGCTGATATGCAATCCCGTTGAAAATATATGCATCCTTGAGATCAATAGTATCAGCAGTTATAACTGTGCTTGTTACTGTTGCTCCATTGAATTCAACTTTATATGTCAGATTCTCACATGCCACAAAGACTGAATCTTCAGTTGCTTTCATATGGGAAAAACCACAATAAGGGAAGTTTTCAGATGCAATTTCTACAGGTTGATTTATGTTAGAAACATCGTGAATTTTAAAATTCCCAGCATAGTCAAGAGTATACAACAGATTATTCCTAATTTCCATTGATTCTACTTGCTCTTCACTGGAAATAATAATTCCAACTTCCTGGAGATCATACCCATCATCGGTAGAAATAATTGAAAAGAGAGTCACCCCATCTAAATTTGAAGCGATAAGGGCACTGTTGTTTTCAATTAATCTAACAGCAGTAGTCCAACCGTAGAGATAGTCATGATACCTAACAATATTTATCGCATTCATATTTTGATCAATGGTTATATCTACTATTGCAATACCATTTTCAACAGCAGCAAAAAGAGAGTCATCAAGAATTTCCATATCGTTTACTGGTCCCCAAAGATATTCATGATCAAGACCTATTGGGTTTTCAGGATCTGCAATATCCAGTAAATAAATACCATTTAAACTTCCTACATAGAGATGATTATTTTTTCCAACGACAGAAAACACCTCTGAGACAGAATTGATTTCTATTGTCTGATATCCCTGAGATGTAAAAGGATCACATTCATTTTCCGTCAGAACACCACCTGATAATACATTATTTTCTATAATGGTAGTCTAAAACTGGACAGAGGTATTTAGTGGACTAAACTAACCTT
>CAZISX010000238.1:519-1638 GCA_964542005.1 uncultured Spirochaetales bacterium | reverse complement strand
TAATCCTTAAAAAAAACTTGAAAAAATGTGTGGATTGGAGCAAAATCAGTAAAATGGATTATATGAATGCAATGATAACAAGTGCTGTAAACAGTAGTGCTTTAAAAAAGCTGTTAGACAATGCCCTGACCGACCAAATCAATAGCCGGGAAATGTTTATGAAAGGAATTGATTACTCATATTATTATGAGGAGAATTGATTTTAACAGATTAAATAATAGTGAGAATATTTCGTTATGCTTAATTATATCGGCAGCATCTACAGACCGCCCAGCGAAGCCAACAGCATCATCATCCAAGCCACGGTTGGTTGCTCACATAACTCCTGTACCTTTTGTGAAATGTATCGCGAAAAACAGTTTAGAGTAAAACCTCTGGAACTGGTTCTAAAAGATATCGAGTTAGCCGGAAAATACTACCCGGACTACCGAAGACTCTTTATTGCTGACGGAGATGCCTTAGTTGCTCCGCAAAATTATCTGGTAACTCTGCTGGATAAAATTGAAACCGCCATTCCCCGTGTTCGAAGAATTGGCATCTATGCAAATTTAAACTCGATCGAGGGCAAGTCCCTAGAGGAATTAAAAGAGCTGAAAGCCAAAGGATTGGGTATTGTCTATTTCGGTTTGGAATCCGGTCATGATGTAACGCTGGAGAAGATCAACAAAAAAGCTTCCTTTGAACGCCTGTTAGCTGCTGGAAAAAAGATTAAAGCAGCAGGGATTAAACTTTCGGTTACAGTGCTTTTGGGAATAGCTGGAAAAAACGAGAGCTTGATCCATGCCGAAGATACAGGAAAACTTTTAACCGCCATGGATCCTGATTTTGTGGGAGTTTTAACACTAACAGTAACTCCCGGCACCAAACTTTATCAGGAGCAGCGGGCGGGAACCTTTGCACTGCCAACTTCTTTAGAAATGCTCAATGAACTGGGCATCATGCTGAATTACACAACTCTTTCAGACGGTTACTTTCACGCCAATCACGCCTCTAACTATCTACCATTAAGTTTGCATCTGCCGGATGATAAAGAGCAGGGTTTATCCATGATCAACAAAGCTTTGCAGGGAAATATTTCATTAAAACAGGAATATCTGCGTGGTTTGTAGAATTTCTCAG
>CAZISX010000238.1:0-324 GCA_964542005.1 uncultured Spirochaetales bacterium | reverse complement strand
GCAGTATTTCCATTTTTTGCCGCATCCGGCTGCCATTCAAAAAATAGAGTGAAGCCGTAATCGCTCCCGCCAATGCCAGCAAATCTCCTTTGATGGCCGTTTTATCCAATTTAGCTAAATCAGCGAACGAATCACCAAAAGCCAAAACAAAACTGCCGAGTATTGAAAGTGCAATCGCCACCAGCAATTTTCTTGACTGTTTTTCTTTGAATAAAAGATAGGAAAACAGAGCCACCCAGATAGGATTGGTTGCCACGATTACTACGCTGGAAGCAATTGAAGTATATTTTATAGATGATATCCAGGTCGCAAAATGCAAAGCCA
>CAZISX010000237.1:1348-1641 GCA_964542005.1 uncultured Spirochaetales bacterium | reverse complement strand
TAAAAGTCTTCAAGGGAGGGGCATGCCTTTGAGCAATCAGGTTTCATGCCTATCCGATTGACACAGGTGGGTACTCTGAGGAAGGATTCAGCGCCTGCCGGAACTTCAGCAGCTCTTTCCCGATGAGCTGACCTGCCCCCACAACTTGGATCGGGTCCGGTCGTTTCAATGCCCGCCCTGCTTTGTTGTCGGTATTCCGTGACGCATTTGAGCCCACCCTCAACCTGCTCGAATGTTGTCACAAGTCAGCCTTACAGCCGGTCGGGACTTATATGTACAGACGCGTCCGAATT
>CAZISX010000237.1:0-1177 GCA_964542005.1 uncultured Spirochaetales bacterium | reverse complement strand
GTGGTTGGGCCTATTCGGATTGAAGGACTATCTCATCAGGTCTGGGAGCATATTGTCATTGCGCCGCTATGTTTTTATGGTTGAATGGTATAATTTTTTTCAAAATTTTCTTTTATCGATCTTTCAATCGTATCGGCAGCCAACTGTAATTGGTTCGGAGCCAGGTGGGAATACCTTTCTGTAACTTGGATGGTTGAATGCCCCAAAACTTTTTGAACAAGATAAAGGCTTAACCCTTCTTTAACCATCCAAGAAGCACAAGTGTGACGAAGCGAATGAAAAGTAACTCTTAATCGTCGGTCAGTTATCCCCTGATTAAACAATTTATTGGCAACCAGTCGAAAGGTTTGCGAAATCTGATTCGACTTACCTGTTCTTCCGGGAAAGACAAGCTCAAGTGGGTTGCTATATGTTTTGGAAGAAAAGATATTTTTAACAGTCTCGGTCATGATAACTGTTCGATCTTTGCCCTTTGCATCTAAGATTAAGATTTCTGATTTTTCAACATTTACACATCCCCAAGTCAAGCCAAGAATTTCACCAGCCCTAAATCCGCAATGCAATGATAAAACAGCCTGTTCAAAAACAGTCATACTGATTTTCTTTAATTCAGCAAGAAGTTGGCTTGCCTCATCATGAGATAAGTGCCTAAGACGCTTGTTATCGTTTGAACTAAGCCGCTTTTTGATTGTTTTTGATATTTGCGGCATTGATCCGGCATAACCACTTGAAATCGCTTCTCGCCAGACTTGCTTTAATGTAGTCAGGCAATATTCAGCAGTTCTGATACTTTTTCCAGAATCGATGATATTATAAAAAATATTTTCAATGTCTGATTTTGAAATTTGATTAAAGAGCTTTTCACCTATGAGACCATCAATCCAGTTTCTAAATAAAGACTCTTCTCTGCCGGAAGTTCGGGATTTTTTTTCTTTTTGGATTTGCGGGATGTAAACATTATAAAAAAAATCATGGAGATTTTTTTGTTCTTTTTCTTCCTGCTGAGCTTGTTGCTCTTTTGCCAATTTTTGTTCTTTCCTTGCCTCTACCTCTTCTTTCAGCGTTGTGGGGCCTTTGCCAGACCTGGCATTGGATTTAAATTCGATAAGCTTGTTGTAAACAGGTTCCTCTTTTATCCCTTCGCTTTCTTCCCAGAGTTTAACAAAAACATCCTGCA
>CAZISX010000236.1:0-1666 GCA_964542005.1 uncultured Spirochaetales bacterium | reverse complement strand
CAATCGCCGATGCTTTCAGTCTTGACATGGAATTCAAATAGAACCTGGACATGGTATGCCCTGTCTATTGTTTAGAAGATTTGAGATAAACTGTGGACTGAGTTTCACAGAAAGTCCGCTCCCCTTCTGAAGTCTCAAAAGGCATGGCGGTAGCCAGTAATCCTCTCCTGCCTGTATAATTTTTATTATATTATAAAAAACACTGTTGAAGAATGGCCGGAGATGATGCCACAGTTCATATAGTTTAATCCAAAATTTTTTCTAAAATATCTTCCACTCTAATATTTTTCGTCTGAATTTCGGCTTGGCATAATTAGTTCAAGGATATAGATGCTGGATCAATCTGAGCCAAGGCATCACTAATGTATTGCTGAACCAAAGGGTCTTCTTCAAAAAGCTGTGCTTTTTGAAGAGCAGCGATTGCCATTTCTTTATTTTCTTCATTCGCTATTGCGAAAACGACCGCAGCTCTTTCTTCAGGACTGAATTCAGCATTTCCCAGATATTCAACATACGAAAAATGAGTTTGGTCGTTATCCATGTTTATTGAACTCCAAATAGCCAGCATGTTGGAAACATTGTCCATAGACATGGATTTTTCTCTGGCAAGCAGCATTATTCCTTTGATTGCCAAATGATCTTCAACACCAGCAAGTTCCGCTAACAATCTATCTGCGTTTTCATTGTCTCCTTGACTAAAGGCATCAAGAGCAACACGCGCAATCATCACCGGATGTCCTATCTCCAATAATATTTTTTTATTTTCCTCTATGGTTTCATTATAATATCTTTGGGCCAGCATGTCCCCAACAGTTTCATCGGGCATCAATCTTATCGCTGTTTTTATGACATAAGCTATGTCTCCAGGAATTTCAGACAAATCAGAAGAAAAAGATGCTTTTCCCGTGAGCATATCTGTCAACATGCCAGCAGTTTCAACAGAAGAAGAAACACCCAATAAAATCTGAATTAAATTTTCTTTAAAAATATAGTCTTCTCCTGAATGAGCATCAATGATCGCTCTAAAAACATGCGAAGCGCCGTCCTCCGACCCTGATTGGACCAATGCTTTGGCGATTTCTAATCTGAAAAACATGTCATTGGCTGGATCATTAAGAAGCTGAATCAGATGAGGGATAGAATTATCATAGTTGGAAGCAGTTTCAAAAGGAGGCTGATCAGGGATTTTCTTGCCTGTTTTTACTATTAATGCCGGTTCATTTTTTTTATTTTCAACCATCTCAACCTGTTCTTCCGATAAATCAGAGGGTTTTGTTTCAGTGGTAATAGGAAAAACTTCTGTATCATCATTTCCAGATACAATAACCTGTCTTTGTTTTCCGGTTTCAGAAGAATCAATTGCAACGACTGATTCCTGAACACTAATGGCATAAAATCCAAAAATTCCCAGAACTGCTATAACCACCGAAACGATGGTGCTTATAATATGTTTTTTAATCATTTTTCAATTCTCTTACTGCGTTAAAATATTTTTCACTCCATCCTTTCAAATTTTATGTTTGATCTGGCCGGAATCAGAAGTGTAAAATTTAGGACATTCATTCCGTCCGGCCTGATCAAATTGACTGTTACCTGTTAGTGATATTGAATAAAAGTATCTGCTGTTACATAGCCAAGATAAGCAGCTTTAAATGCTCCAATAACG
>CAZISX010000235.1:0-1683 GCA_964542005.1 uncultured Spirochaetales bacterium | reverse complement strand
CCTCACAAGCGAGGAGGAAGTTTTTTGACATACTTCTTCAAGAAGCAAAGCCGCAGCTCGAAATCCAGATAGGCAAGGAACATATTGATGGTTTGATTAGAAGAATTAAACTTGATAATGAAAAATATATAAAAAAGAATGTATCTCTAACGAGTTGAGTAACTGGCTGCTATGCAGCAAAGCAAAATTCCCGCCAGCAACATTGATCGTTGGATGAAAAAGAAGAAGGGTAATATTTTATGTATAAGAAGATATTCCAAAACAGGCGGTGCAGTGTTGTTATGATGTTTTTTCTGGGGTCTGTATTGCTTTTAATTTTCTCCTTTATTCAGAAGACAGTATTAGGATTTGATCAATTCGCATTGAAAGGATTTGTGATACCTCTCCTGTTCGGTGGTATTACCGGAGCAATTATTGGAAACTATATTTGGATAGTTTTGCAACTCAATAAAAAGCTTTCAGCCCGTGTAGAGGCATTCGAGAGCTTCGTGCCAATCTGTGCAAACTGCAAGAGGATAAGAAAGCCGGATTCTGACCCAAAGAAAATGGATTCTTGGGAACAAGTGGAAACTTATATTTCCCGAAAAACATCATATCAATTATCTCATAGCATTTGTCCTGATTGCATAAAAAAACTATACGGAGATAATAATATCCTGTAATTAAACTGAAAAGGTTGAATTATATGAATAGCTGTGAAGACGTAAAAAGGTATGTCGAAACATGCCGTGAGGCTTTCTGGCAGAAGATTTTGCAGTTCGAGACCGAATATCTGATTGCCCGTCTTAAGGATTGTCGCGAAGTTTTAAGTGTTGGATGCGGCCCGGCAATAATTGAAGGCAGACTAACCGAACATGGATTTAATGTAACCGGGCTGGATATTTCTGCCGAAGCTCTCAAATGCGCGCCGGACAGCGTTAGAACTTTCGCGGGCCGAGCTGAAGATATGCCATTTGAGGAATCATCTTTTGATGCTGTTATCTACGTTGCGTCGCTTCAATTCATAGAAGATTATCGAAAAGCACTGCAACATACGCTTAAGGTATTAAAACCCAAAGGCAGGATTATCGTTATGTTGCTCAATCCCGAGTCTGATTTTTTTAAAGAAAGACTCCTTGAACCGGATTCATACGTGCACCTGATTAGGCACAAGGATTTAAATAATATTGAAAACGTCATTAAAGAATGTTACTCCGTGCAGGCAGAATATATTCTTGGGGTAAAAGGTGAAAACATTTTCAAAAGCAAAAAGCCAAGTGAGGCGGCTTTATATGTTATTGTTGGCAGAAAAAATTGACAAAATGAAACAAGAAATAAGTTGATAACACTTAGCTAAAGAGGAACGAATATAGTATGAACGAACTTGTGATAATTAGCGGCAAGGGGGGGACGGGCAAGACCAGCGTTACGGCTTCTTTTGCCGTGCTGGCCGATCGTCCCGTAATCTGCGACTGCGATGTGGATGCCGCGGATTTGCATTTGGTTCTAGAACCAACTGCCCGCGAACACCACGAATTCCGTAGCGGTCATGAAGCTGTCATTCGCCAGCAAGATTGCACATCCTGCGGTGTTTGTGCTGACCTTTGCCGTTTTGGCGCAGTAAAAGCGACTTCAACCGGAAAAGGCGACCTTCTATTTTCTATTGACCCTGTCTCCTGCGAAGGCTGCCGTGTTTGCGTGCGG
>CAZISX010000234.1:1194-1696 GCA_964542005.1 uncultured Spirochaetales bacterium | reverse complement strand
ATTCCTTTGCCCTTCTTGCCGCTTCCCTTGCACGCGCGGCTTCCAGACATTTATTAAGAATTTGTTTGGCAATGGACGGATTCTCTTCCAGAAAACTGCCGATTTTTTCATAAATAATTCCTTCGACCAAGCCACGCACTTCCGAGTTACCCAGTTTTGTTTTGGTTTGCCCTTCAAACTGGGGATTTTTAACTTTAACACTGATGACACACGCTAGGCCTTCTCTTAAATCTTCACCACGCAGTGACTCTTTACCATCTTTAATCATTTTACTATTTGTGGCATAATTATTAAAAACACGTGTCAGCGCTGATCGAAAACCGATTAAATGGGTTCCGCCTTCGGTAGTATTAATGCTATTGGCAAAAGCAAAAATATTTTCTAAGTAGGTTTCGTTATATTGCAGAGCTACTTCCACTGAACAGTCATCTTTTGCGCCTGTCACGTAAATAGGATTTTTATGTAAAACCTTTTTGTTGCGATTAATATATTCAACAAAAGA
>CAZISX010000234.1:693-957 GCA_964542005.1 uncultured Spirochaetales bacterium | reverse complement strand
GGTATTCCGCGTTTGTATGTCTGAATATAAACATTACCATCACGCCGCACTTCCAACTCACATTCTTTAGAAAGAGCATTGACAACCGAAACACCAACTCCGTGTAACCCGCCTGATATTTTGTAAGAATCATTGGAAAACTTACCACCGGCATGCAATTTAGTCATAACAACTTCCGCCGCCGATACACCTTCTGTTTTATGAATATCGACAGGAATGCCACGTCCGTTGTCATCCACAACAATACTATTATCTACTCTAATT
>CAZISX010000234.1:0-544 GCA_964542005.1 uncultured Spirochaetales bacterium | reverse complement strand
GATCACCCGGGATTACCGAAATAGCATCCATCATATATACAACATTAAATCCAACATCAATATCTTCCCCTATATAGTCAATATCTATTTCCTCTGTTGCTTCACCAACATCCAAATTTGTGGAGTTAAGAATCATTTTATTATTAGAAAAAGAAACGATGACTCCACCATAGCGTTCTGATGAGACAACATTCATTCTTCTTAAAGCATGTAAAAAAGGTTCTTTTTCTAACTTAACGCTAATACCCTTTTCTATTGGAATAACCCTTTTATAATCGGGATAATCAGCATCAACCAAACTTACTTTCAGGATAGTATTTTCCGTTTTCAAGATCAGCATATTTTTATGCAGGCCAATGCCTATATTAGCATTTTCATCAAGAATTTTTTTTACCTCAGATAATCCTTTTCGAGGAATAATTATTCCTTTTACGATATCGAGACAACGCTCAACTGTTGTTCCTTTAGCCAGCGCTAAACGATGTCCGTCTGTCGCCACCATTCTCCACATCTGACGTACATCATCCAAAAAAACTTCTAATAA
>CAZISX010000233.1:0-1710 GCA_964542005.1 uncultured Spirochaetales bacterium | reverse complement strand
AGGTTGGCTCAATTCTTTTGACAAAGTGCAAGAAGGTTGTTTTATGGCATTCAGAGAGTAATGATTTTTCAAAAATTCCTGCAAAGCAGATAGAAAAAGTTGTTAATGTTATCTATAGAGGTTCTCTATTTATTGAAGCAAAATATTTATCATCAAAAGACATGGCTGAAGCAGAAAAAACACTTGTAAACTATTTTAAAGAAAAAAACTCCTCACTTAAAATACTTTTTAATGTAACAAGCGGCAATCGGCTTATGAGTTATGCAGCTCAATCTATTGCAAGGCTGCATCCAAATGTTGATTTGATTTACCGAGATTCGGATGAAACTGTTCCCAACAGATTTAATATATTGAATTATAGAGAATTTCCTCCATATCTTGGAGCTGTTGTTGGAAATATTGATATATGTAAGATTGATGACTCTTTTCTATACAGTTCCAAAAAAGACTATACAAACGAAATAGATTTCTTAGAAAAATTAATAAATCCGGAGAAGAAATGCTGAAACTGACAGTATCTAACATCCAAAAATTAATTGAAAAAGGCGAGTCAGAAAAGCTTGAATTCAAAAAATCAACAAGCCAGCTTATGAGAGCAGGCGAAACTCTTTGTGCATTTTTGAATACTAATGGAGGAATTTTAATTTTTGGCATCACAGATAAAGGAGAAATTAGAGGTCAAACAATCTCTGACAAGACAAAGCAGCAAATTGCTGACATAATCAGGCAGATTGAGCCTCTGCCATATATAAAAACAGAATATATTCAAATAGATAACGAAAATGAACTTGCAATATTAAGTGTTGAAGAATTTAATCCCGAAAAACCTTTTTTGTTTAATCACAAGCCTTATTACAGAATAGAAAACACAACAACATTAATGCCACAAAGTAAATATCACGAATTGCTGCTTGAGAGAGAACATTCAAAAAAAAGGTGGGAAAACCAACAGGCAGAGGAAATATCAGTATCTGATTTTGACAAAGAGGAAATTTTAAAGACAGCAAGGCTCGGTATTGAGTGCGGTAGACTTCCTGAATCAACAGGAAATAATATAGAAGATATTCTTGAACGCCTTAATCTTCTTAAAAAAGGAATTGTAACAAATGCTGCTTCTGTTCTTTTTATGAATCATCAGCTTAATGATTTTCCTCAATGTATTTTGAGACTTGCAAGATTTGCCGGTAATACAAAAGCTGAGTTTATTGATAATCGTATAGTGTATGGAAATGCTTTCAACCTTCTGGATGAAGCAATGGCTTTTCTTCATAAACATCTTAATTTATCAGGAAAAATTAAAGAAAACATTCTTCAAAGAGAAGAAAAACTATCAATCCCGTCAAAAGCTCTCAGAGAAGCACTTGTCAACGCAATCTGCCACCGTGATTACTCCAGAGCAGACGGATTTTTGAGTATTGCTATTTTTGATGACAGAATTGAAATATCAAACAGCGGTTCACTGCCTTTTGGACTTACCACTGAAGAGCTATTGAAAGATCATCCCTCAAGACCGCGCAACCCGGATATTTCAAGTGTTTTTTATAAAAGAGGATTGGTAGAAAATTGGGGACGCGGCATTCAGATGATTGTTGATGAGTGTGAAAAATCGAAACTCCCGACACCTCTTTTTGCTGAAGAAAATTTTATATATAAAATTACTTTTTTCTATTCAGAAACTAGGGAAGAAACAGAAAAAACTAGGGAAGAAAC
>CAZISX010000232.1:976-1729 GCA_964542005.1 uncultured Spirochaetales bacterium | reverse complement strand
TTTTAACAAAAATTAGATGAACAGGCTATTGCTTAATTATGCAGGGGTCTTAAATCATTCATCCAGCGGGTATATTGCTCTGCATCCTCAATGTTCATTGGCGAAAGATAACATTTTTCTCCGATTATTTTTTTAAAGTAAGTCATTGATATTTCCTCCTAAACTTAATTTCTCATTTTTCTCTAAGACAACAGCCGCCATAATGCATACAGTGGAATTTGCTTAATTTTTTCCCGATCACCGGCGCGCAGCAGTGAGGCATGTATCCCATATTTTGTATTTTGCTTTTCTTTTAAAAAAAGGCTCATGCTTTTTAGCGAACCGCTGCTGCCGCTTTTCACCTCAACCGGCACAACTTCGCCATCTTTTTCAATCAGATAATCAACTTCAGCGTGCGAGCCATGCTTTTCTCTTGCCCAGTAATGCAGCGTTTTTCTTTCAAAAGGCCAGCTATATGCCAAAATCTCGTTTCCGGCAAAAACTTCCGCTACAGCTCCTTTATTTATGAAATTTTGTGTTGGATTTATCAACCACTCACCATAATTAGTATTTAGAGCTGCCTGCATAAGCCCGACATCAAGCGGAATTACTTTGAAAAGTGATAAATCCGCCTCTGCGGCAAGCGGAATGCCGTTTCCGGAAGTATGAAAAACCGGATGCACAACACCTGCTTTCTCCAGCAACTCTAATGCCGGCTTCAACTCGCGTGAACGCAAAGAATCAGAAACATGTGAAAAAACAAACTTCTGTCCT
>CAZISX010000232.1:0-966 GCA_964542005.1 uncultured Spirochaetales bacterium | reverse complement strand
GCGGCACTGCGCGAAAAACAAGATCTACATATTCGCGGTTTTTTGTTTTAGCGTATCTGCTGAAATCCTGTAAATATGTTTCCACAATAGATTTGTGGATTTTCACACAATCAAGAATATTTTTTGACCTTATCCATTCTTTCACCGCCTCAGGCATGCCGCCGACAGCCATATATTCAGCAAAAATTCCTAACGCAAGCTGGTGCAGCGGTTCATCAAGCGGCTTGTTTTCCGGCAGCTCATTTATCAATTTAACCAGCGACTCATTGCCGGTTGCAATCATAAACTCATAAAAAGAAAGTGGATAACAATATAGTGAATTTACTCTGCCTACAGGCAGCCCGGTTTTCTCAATGGTAAATTCCAGCAAAGAACCGGCAGCAATCACATGCTGCTCAGGCAACTGTTCATAAAAATATCTGAGCGAAGTTATCGCATTTGGCACATTCTGAATTTCATCAAAAAAAAGGAGTGTCCTCCCCGGGATAATTGGTTTTTGCGTTGCGGCTGAAAGCCGCGGAATCAAATAAGATGGAGAAAGATCATCGTTAAAAACAGCTTTCAGATTTGGTTTTTCTTCAAAATTGATTTCAACAAAATTCTCAAAACTTTTACCAAGTTCTTTTGCCAGCCAGCTTTTGCCAACCTGCCGCGCACCGCGCAAGAGCAATGGTTTGTGATTTGCTGAACTTTTCCATTGCATCAAATGTGAAAATACACTTCTAAACATTGTGGACTCCCGAAAAAACTCAGCCTGTTATATCATGTTTCCGGCTTAAAGTAAAGGTTGTTTTGGTGGTATTTTGGTTGTTTGTATGATATGATTGTTGCTGAAAATGGTTGTTAACAGGGGCTTGAGCAGCAAAGCTTTCTATACTTTTCATACCACTGATTCATTGGACAACCCCCTGGAAGCTGTCTCAAAACAACATCCACCAACATTTCAATTCTTTTTTTAGAAGCAAA
>CAZISX010000231.1:0-1741 GCA_964542005.1 uncultured Spirochaetales bacterium | reverse complement strand
CCGCTTCCCTGGCAACGACACCGCAGCATGAAAGAGTTGAATATTTTGTCAACCTTATATTGGAGAATAAAATAATGAATTTTGAAGAAAGCATAAACGCTATAGCAGAAAAAATTCCATCTTTGATTGATTTCCTGGAAACAGAAGAAGCTACTAAGAACGCACTGGTAATGCCGTTTATAGCTTCTCTTGGGTATGATGTATTTAACCCTAAAGAGGTTGTTCCTGAATTTGTGGCAGATCATGGTCTTAAAAAAGGGGAAAAGATTGATTATGCCATTATGCAGAACAATGAAGTTATCCTTTTAATTGAGTGTAAAAAGGCAAGATCAAGCCTTTGTGATGCAAACATGAGCCAGCTTTATCGGTATTTCGGTGTTACAAAAGCCCGTATTGCCATTTTGACAAACGGTATAAATTATCTGTTTTTCTCTGATCTTGAAGAACCAAACAAAATGGATGCCCAACCATTTTTAGAACTGGATCTGCTGAATCTCAGGAAAAATTTATTAGCTGAGGTAAAAAAACTGGCAAAGGAAAGGTTTGATCTGGAGCGCATGCTCAGCACGGCAAATGAATTGAAATATACCTTTCAAATTAGAAGAATAATGTCACAGCAATTTGAAAACCCGGATGAGGATTTTGTCAGATATTTTTTTAATGCCACAAATAATGGCTCCAGGTTCACACCAGCTCTGAAAGAACAGTTTTCAGAATTTGTAAAAAGGGCAGCAAGTCAATTTATTAATGAAAGCGTAAGCGACTTTCTTGACTCTGTTAAGGCCGTACAAAAAGAAGGGGAGGAGAAGCTGGAAGAAAACAAAGAATTGATAGAAAGACCTGAAGGCTTCGTGACCACTGAAGAAGAAGTCGAAGGGTATCAAATTGTCAGGGCAATAGTTTGCCAGAAAATTGAACCCTCCAGAGTGGCCCATCGTGATACAAAGTCATATTTTGGCATTCTTCTTGATGATAACAACAGAAAGCCTATATGCAGACTTCACTTCAATACCGCACAAAAATATATCGGTCTTTTTGATAAAGAAAGAAAGGAAATACGCCAGCCAATAAATAAGGTAACGGATATTTATCAATTCACCCAGCAACTTCTTGATAGTGTGAATCTTTATGAAGAAATAAATTAATAAAAGGATTATCAAGATCAATAAATTATAAAAAAACGGTTCAATCTTTTCCAACTTCATTTTTTTTTCACAATCAAGATATTTTCAAGGTGGCCGTAAATATTGAACTCTCTAAAAACAGTCATTTCAGATAGATAAAATACGAACTTGGAAACGTTTTTATGCTCATTTTTTTGTTAATTGATTGTTTTAAAAAGATATTATCTTTGAAATTAAATTTTATTTTTGCAATATTGATTGCAAAAATAGCCTTTGAATTGATAATTTTGCAAGATTGATTTTTTCGGTATTTTTGCGGCCTTCAAAAAATCCACCGCTCTTGGAAACCCCCACCAGTAGCCGAAAAGGATCATAAAAGTATCACAAAAAACGCCCTGGATTCAGGTCTGTCAATATTTCTGACATTCCATGCCCCCTAATAGAATACTTGAAGTTCCATAAAAATTGTTCGATAAATAGATTTCTTTCCGTATAAAGATAAATAGATTTTGTACCGAACGTACATCAAAAAAATCATCTCAAGAAGTCAGAAATCCGAAAACCTTCTAAGTAACAAATTAATTTTCCCAATAATTTGTTACTGTTAGGATTGGGCT
>CAZISX010000230.1:0-1759 GCA_964542005.1 uncultured Spirochaetales bacterium | reverse complement strand
AAATATCAAGTTTTATTAAGGCGTTATGTCGCTTTTGTTGTGCAGTGGTCTTAAATTACTTGTAGTGCCTAGACTTTTTAACATGTCTAAAGTTTTCAGGTACTTAGGAGATAAGGGTGACGAAGTCGGGAAAAGGGATGTGAGAAAAATTAAGAAAAGAATATATCTATTATAAGAAAAGACATTTTATCAAATGTTTTCAAGATATTGAGAAAATATAAAATGAAAAATGAAAAATTATCAAGAAAAGTAAAACCAAAATGTGGCATGAGTCCAAAAGATAAAAAAAGAGGCCGGAGAGACTGTAACACATAAGAGATTCCGTTACCGCTGCTTCCTTTCGAACCTGACGGGATTCACGGGTCTTATTGCACAGTTTCCGGCCATAAGAATAAAAAAATGGCGGAGAGGCAGGGATTCGAACCCTGGGTGAGTTGCCCCACACATGATTTCCAATCATGCTCCTTCAGCCAGCTCGGACACCTCTCCGCAAAAAACAAATCGGAAAATGGAGGAGAGAAAGGGATTTGAACCCTTGGCACCCCTCGCGAGGCGCACTTGATTTCGAGTCAAGCTCCTTCAACCTCTCGGACATCTCTCCATAATAGTATCTTTATCAGGCTTTTAAAAGCAGCTTTTCTTCTTTTTGTTTTTTCCTGATTGTTCTAAAAAAATCAGTAAGAATTTTGGCGCATTCTTCAGCCATTAATCCTTCTTCAATTTCAACCTGATGATTTAACCTTAAGTCAGAGAGCAGATTATAAAGAGAAACAACAGCCCCAGCTTTCGGGTCTCTTGCTCCAAAATAAACTTTTTCAATTCTCGACTGAATAATTGCACCGGAACACATTATACATGGCTCCAAAGTGACAAAAAGCTCGCATTTTTCAAGACGCCAGCTGCCTAAACATCTGGAAGCCTCTTCAATTGCAATCATTTCAGCGTGAGATGATGGTGAATTTGTTTGTTCTCTCTGATTGTGTCCTTTTCCGATAATTCTATTTTCAAAGATCACAACAGCCCCAACAGGAACTTCGCCTTGTTCGGCGGCTTTTTCGGCCAACTTTAAGGCCTCAGACATATATAGATATTTGTTTTCCATGCAAACTGATGGCGTGCCCAAGAGGAGTCGAACCCCTAGCCTTTTGGTCCGTAGCCAAACGCTCTATCCAATTGAGCTATGGGCACGCGATGGCGGAGAAGGAGGGATTCGAACCCTCGATAGGAGTTTTGCCCCTATACCCACTTAGCAGGCGAGCACCTTCAGCCTCTCGGTCACCTCTCCGCGAAAAAATAAAAAAATGGCGGAGGAGGTAGGATTTGAACCCACGGTAGCTTGCGCTACAACGATTTTCAAGACCGCCGCCTTCAGCCGCTCGGCCACTCCTCCGCGTTAATTTAACGCCATTTTCAACACTCAATGAACTGAGCCTCAGATATATTCTTTAAAAAATCTGCTTTGTCAATAAAATTTTTCTGAAATTGTCAGATTTTTCTCAGCCACAATTCTGCATCAACAAATTTTTTGGCTGCCGTTTTTATTCCTTACAACCTCTGCATTGTAGTTTTTGCAACAAATGCGCAATGCTTCTAATCCATCAAAATCTTAAGCAATTCTTTAGTTTTATTGATTTCTGTTCTTTTGAAAATAGAATTGCAGCAGTTTTTGTATTGTTTTATTGTTCTTCGTTGGGGTTGATCTGCGGAAGCTGTCTCAAAACAACATCCACCAACATTTCAAGTCTTTTTTTAGAAGCAA
>CAZISX010000229.1:0-1792 GCA_964542005.1 uncultured Spirochaetales bacterium | reverse complement strand
ATGTATGCATCGGCGTATCTTTTGTAAGGCGATCGCCTATCTTGCGCCCATACATTTCAGTGACATTGCCGTTCCTGTCAAATACGGGAATAACCAGAGAGCCTGCAAAATGTTCGTGTCCGCTGTGTCTTATAATACCAAGATGGTTGAGCTTGTCGCGGATCATTTCGCCTTCCTTGCGGTTCTTGCGTGGAATCCTGAGCCCGAGGCTCCTGTCTGAAAATCCTATCCTGAATTTGCTTGTCATCACGTCATCACGGATACCGCGCTTTTCAAGATACTCAAGCACTCCCGGAGTCCTCTGCAGCGTCTCATGGTAATATGCGGCTACCTGTTTCAGCATTTCTTCCTCTGAGGCTTCAGCCTCAACCGGAGATTTGAGCAGGGGCACTGTTGCCTGCCCCACAAACTTGCCGGCAGCTAAAGAGGAAAAGCCGGCTTCTTTCTCACGCAGTATCTCGACTGCGTGCCTGAAGCTCACGCCCTCGGATTTCATCACCCAGTCAATCACTGATCCGCCTGTCTGGCACGCACCCATGCAATGCCAGAGATTTTTTGAGGGAGTAATAACAAGAGAAGGATTTTTATCATTATGGAAAGGACAAAGACCAATCAAATTTTCGCCGTGCTGCTTCAATTCTATCCCTTTGGCCCGGACAAGCTCTGCAACATCATGATCTTTCTTTATACGCTCAATTTCGGTTTCCGGTATCCGGGGCATGGGGCCTCCTGAAAAAAATATTTGTTCTTTATACAATTATATTTTTGCAATTAATTACAAAAATTGTCAACTAATACAATTGTAAAGCTGGCAAAAATTTTTGAAGTCTCTACAGACTTTCTTTTAATGGAAACAGATGTAAAAAAACCCGGTAAATTCGATGACCCCACTCCTCCAGAACTTCTGAAACGTATCGAACAGATCAGGAACCTTTCAGAGGAAGACAGAAAATCTGTCTTCAATATCCTCGATGCTTTTCAGGCAAAAAACAAGCTGAAAACAATCGCCCAGCAGCTTGACTCCAACCTCAATAATATTCTCAATACTCTCGAACAACAAACTTGTTAAAGGCAATAAAAAAGCTTGCAATTTCTTGCAAGCTTCTCTGTTTTTCCAGTCAATACTTAAAAATCTCTCCCTCACTTAATTGCTGCCATATTAATTGGCGGAAGCATGAAGGGTTTAATTCCACTTCTGAGAGTAATATTCGAAATCACCTCTCTAATATATGGAATCATCAAAGCCGGACCATTTAACCGAGCAAAATCTTTGAGACTCATATTTGAATCATTTTCAGATTGTGAGAAAAAACCGACCATCACACATTTAACATAAAATCCCGGATTTTTATTTTCGTCATTAATTGAACAGGTAACTTTTATGGAAAGTTTTTTGCTATCCTCTGATAATTCTAAATTAACTGACATTTTAACATCATTCATTGCAGATTCATCAATAGTAACTTCTCTTTTAAATGTCAATTCTTCCAGAATTATATTGTGAAAAACTATTCCAGGTTGCCGCTTACTGTCCATATTATGCTGCCTCTTTCAATTTTAAATCAGCTTCTGATGAAATATTTTCTCCAACAGATTCGCTGGCCATATTCTGAAATTTAGTGCTTTTTGTCCCAGTAAATTGAATTTGAATTTTTGAAGTATTTACTACATACGGTTCAACATAGTACTGACTACTATATTTAATTTTTTCAATTACAGCAGAACTTGTAGATTCTTCGAAACAAAGAAAAATATTTGATATTCCTTTATTCCAGAGACAATTTTTTCTTAT
>CAZISX010000228.1:0-1829 GCA_964542005.1 uncultured Spirochaetales bacterium | reverse complement strand
AAACCTAATAGATGCTGTTGAGGCATTAGCCGAATTTGAAAAAAGGGGTATCTAAGTGAGTGACTGCTCCCACCACTAAGCTTGCGCTATAGTGTGGGCTTCTAAGGACAAGCCTAGAGACTCCAGCCCGAGTCTCAAAATATTTTTAGCTGCGTTTTCATCACGGTTAGCGACATAACCACATATAGGACAGCGATGTGTTCTTGTTGATAGTGATTTTTTTACTATTTTGCCACATACACTGCACATTTGGGAAGTGTAGGCAGGATCAACTAAAATCAGCTTTTTGCCATGCAAAACACTTTTGTATTTTAGTATATCAACAAATCTGCTCCATCCTGCATCAGCGATTGATTTGTTCAGCTTACTTTTCTGATTTGCTCCATTTTGAAGGAACGCACCTGTTTCATCCTGAATTTTTTCAGACCGCTTCATCATCTTGGCAATGTTCAGTTTTTCAAGACAAAGTGTGTCTGCCTGGTGCATCAGCTCAAGAGATTGTTTGTGCAAAAAATCGTTTCTCCGGCATTTGATCCTAAAATGTGTTTTTGCAATAGCCTGTTTGAGTGCATAATATTTGGATGTTCGTTTCACTGTTTTTGCTAGTTTCCGCTGTAATGTCGTAAGCTGTTTTTCTTTTTTTCGTAGATTCTTGGGTGCTGCAACATGCAGGCCGTTTGATGTGTAAAAAAAATCCATTAATCCCAAATCAATACCGATAGCAGAAAAACCCTGTTTAGGCTCTATTTCAAGCTCTTGCTCGAATGAGAAACAGGCAAACCATTTTCCAGCTTCTTTTTCAATGGTCAATGTCTTGATTTTTGCAGTTTTCGGCAGTTCTCTATGATACACGATTTTGATGTTGCCGAGTTTTGGAACAGAAACAAAATCATTTTCAGGAAAATCATAAAATTGAGGATAACTAATAGAATTCCATTCGCCTTTTTTCTTGAATTTGGGATAACCTGGATTTTCTTCTCCGTTTCTCAACCGTCTGAAGAAGGCTTGGATTCCATTATCAAGCCGTCTCAGAACATCCTGTAAAACTTGAGAATGTACAGATTTGAACCATGCCTTTTCTTTTTTCAGTTCCGGCAGCTTGTTTTGTTGTTCGTTATATGAGACGGTTCTTTTCTCTTTTTCATAAACTGTATTTCTTTCGGCAAGATTCCAGTTGTACAAGTGACGGCACATGGAAAAGGTGTTCTCAAGTTTTCCGACTTGAGCATTTGTCGGATAGATTCTATATTTGTATGTTCTTTTTACTTGACTTATCATGCAGATATATTACTCTCCATATTATTTAGTGTCAAGGAAATATTATATGAATTTACGCAGTCATTCACATTGTGTATATAACCTTCAATATCATTTAGTGTTAGTCACTAAATACCGTAAAAAATGCCTCACTACTGAGCTTATGCAACGCATGAAAGAAATAGTAGAAGAACAATGCCAACATTGGGATATTGAGCTTATTGAATTTGGCGGTGAAGCCGACCATATCCATCTTTTGCTTTCTATGCACCCAAATATTATGCCAAGCAGGTTTATCAATAGTCTCAAAACAGTGTCAAGCCGATACCTGAGAAAAGAATTTTCTGCACATCTGAAAAAATATTTTTGGAAACCGGTTTTGTGGACTCGCGCATATTGTTTGCTTACAACTGGAGGTGCAACTATAGAGACTATAAGACAATATATCGAAAAACAAGGGAGCGATTCATCACCATCCAAATCAGAGATTCTGGGTGGCGAATTCTCGCGAGGTTAGTTAATTCCGTTTTTTTTTGCATCTTTTTCAATTAAAGACTCAATGTCTTTGTCAA
>CAZISX010000227.1:0-1854 GCA_964542005.1 uncultured Spirochaetales bacterium | reverse complement strand
TGCTGAAATTACTGGCCTTTCTGTAGAACAAATCAAAAAACTCGGATAAATTTATTCTTTCCAAAATTGTTAAGAACTCATTGTTTTGATTTTTTTCCATTTTCTATTTTTCTATTTTTCTATTTTTCTTGACAGAATCCAACAAAACACTTAAAATATTAATTATTATTTTACTATGTCGATGTCAGGTTTACATAATGAATATTATGCGAAGTGCATACGCCAATTAATAATAATTTGACTTGGCGATAAAGCGAATTCTGAGAAACAAGGCAAACTTTACTTACCTATCTCTTTTCCTATCAGATGAAATCACTGGATCTCAAGAACTTCACAGCTAATTTTTCTTTCTGAAACATCAAGAACAATTTCATCATATAAGCTGCTTTTTAAAAGAGCTTTGCCAAGAGGGCTTGACGGCGTAATTATTTGAATTTCATGGTTGTTTATATTTATAACCTCGCCCCCGCCAAAGGGCAAAATCATAAAATATTCATTTCCTTTTTCCCCGGTAATCTGTACTATTGAAGCAATTTTAACTTCTTCGTTTTTTGTTGAAATTTTACTATAAAGCTCTTTTAAAGTCATAATGTTTGCCGAAAGCTCTCCTGCTTTTTTAAGATAAATTTCAGCCTTGTATTGAGCTTCCTCTTTAAATGTGTCATACCTGGACTCCATCTTTCCTTTGTGATAATTAGCTTCTTCCTGTGCCCAAACTGCTTGTCTTACTAAGAGTGATTTTTTTTCTTCAAAAATTTCAATAAGTTTTTCGATAATTTGTTTTTTCATGCGACCCTCCGCTTAAGGTTGTCAATTATTTCATCTTTTTCAAAGTTAGAAGTTTTGAGCGTTCCGTCAGGATCCAAAATCATATAGTCATCAATCTCGGCACCTGTAAATTCGACTCGTTTATCATTTGAGTTTTTAGCAACTTTGCCTATATTATCAATAACTTGTAACCACAAACTATCTGTAAGCGAGTATCTGTCTCCATTTTTTTGTCCCTCACCTCGCAAAGGTGCAAACCTGAAAATTTTCCAGCGATCAATAAAATCATATTGAGCAATAACCCTGTCATAAAGCTCATGAATATATGGGGCATTAACACTTGAAACCATTGAGTTTATTTTTACAGTAAAGCCACCTTTTGCTTTAATTTTATCAAGAACAGAGATTATTCTGGTGAAATGTCTGTTGTTCCTCCCAACTTTTGCCTCCTCTTCATCGCTGCAGGCATCAAGAGAAAATGATATGTAATCAAAAATATTCATTATTTTATCAAGCCTAGCATTATCAAGAATTATAGCATTTGATACAAGGGACAATTTAAAGCTGTTATCTTTTTTAATGTATTCTGCAAGCTCAAAAATATCTTTGTAGAGAAGCGCTTCTCCTCCGGTAAAATTAATTTTATTAATCCCATAATCGCGAGAAAGAAGATTGACAAATTTTTTGTTTTCAGCAATAGAGCACTCGCTGCACGAATTAAGATTTACAAAACAGAAAGAGCATTTGTCATTGCATCTCATTGTAAGGTTCCAGCAAATACTGTTGTCTCTAACTCTGGTTGTTATTGTGCTGTTGTTTGTCATGCGAAAACTCCTTTTGTTAAAATTGTTCTTCACAATAAGAAAGGCTCTGCTTTAAAATTTTTCCGGAATAAAATTGAATAAAAACAATAACAACTGCTATGTGTTTGTTTATATTGCTTTTTTCCTTAAGCAGAGATTGAGCAGCAACAAGATTGCAGAAAAATAAAAAAAATCCGGAAATTTTGTTCTCTATTTCCTTTTAGTTTAAGAGACAGTTTTTACCAAACAAGCGATGGAGAATTAAATGAACTATGAACAAAAA
>CAZISX010000226.1:1190-1870 GCA_964542005.1 uncultured Spirochaetales bacterium | reverse complement strand
TTAATCCTCTTTCTGTTATCAATGAATCATCTGCAAGAAAATTAAGGAAAAACGGACAAAAATCTTCAGGCGAACGAAATTCTGAATCCCCAATCCCTTCAAAACTAAGCTTTAAGGGAAGGTATTCATCTTTTTTTATAAGTAGCTGTTTTAAAAGAGAAAAAGTCGTAGTTTTCCCAAACTGCCTTGGCCGGTTAATTACAAAATATTCACCATTTTCAATAAGTTGCATAACTTTTTCGAGTTTTTTTGAGGTGTCAACCATATAATGTCTTGCTGGGATACAAGTTCCGGTAATATTAAATTTTTTCATCAAGCTCTCCATTTAAAATAAACTGTGCTGATTATATCCATATATTTTGGTGATTGCAAAAACTTTAAAAACCGATTTAAATCAGATTACTACAATAGATTTCTTTCCTTGTACCACCTAACTGTTTTTCTGACTCCTTCCTCAAGCGGCGTTTTAGCCCTAAATCCTAGTATCTCCTCAGCTTTTTCAACACTGTACTCAATATTGTCATAAAACATATTGACTCTGGCTCTACTCAGAAGCGGCGGTGTTTTAATCCTTAAAAGTGTCCAGAAAAGCTCCATAAAAAACGCAACAGGATAGATAAGTTGTTTCGGCACTTTTAACGGCGGATTCAATCCGGCTTCACGGCAGAATGTGTTAAAAA
>CAZISX010000226.1:399-1180 GCA_964542005.1 uncultured Spirochaetales bacterium | reverse complement strand
AAATCGTCGCCATTGTCTCAGCTACAGGATTTCCAATGATAAACCGCTCTATTCCAGCAGGTTTTTTCTCATAAGCCAGAGAGTAGGCTTCGGCTAGATCTCCGGCATAAACAACAAGAAACTTATTTTTTGAAGAGCCTGGCATTGCAAAAACGCCATCTTTCACACTTTTGGTGTATTCGTAAAAACCGCTGTGAAACTCCCTCTCGCCATAAATCCAGGGAGGCTCAATTACTGTGAGATTCATCCTTTTTTCAGTTGCAAAAGCTATTGATTTTGCTGTTGATTCAGCTTTAGAGTCGCGATAAAAGTTGAGTCCTGACGGAAAGATTGAGTCAAGAAAATAGGGATAGTGCGAGTTATATGGCGAATTTTCGTCTTTAATTCCGGCAAAATCCTCTTCGCCATAGCTTGAAATCGAGCCTGTAATAATTGTGTGGGAAACTTTGCAGGAATAGGCAGCGCGGAGAATATTAAGTGTTCCTTCGACATTAATAGTCTGAAATTCCTCCTTTTTTCCCCAATCAGACGCTTTTGCCGCTGTATGAATTATGCAATCCGCACCCGAAAACGCTTTTTCGACAGATTCATAGTCAGTAATATCGCCATAAATAAGCTCAACAGGGAGCGTTTTTAGAAATGTGAGATCGCTATTTTTCCTGACCAGGCAAACTATCTTATTTCCCGATTTTGAAAAAAGCTCGGCAACATGGCTTCCAGCAAGACCGGTTGCTCCGGTTATCACAATTGATGCGTATTCTGAAACTCTGACCAATGAAGA
>CAZISX010000226.1:0-257 GCA_964542005.1 uncultured Spirochaetales bacterium | reverse complement strand
TTTCAGAGGCAATGTTGAGATTATCCATCGGATCATCAATTATTGAACCGTGAATTGTCTGTTTTGCGATTGAAAGAGCAGTTGCAGCAGCCTCAAAAGCAGCGCTTGCCGCAATTGTGTGGCCTAAAATTCCTTTTGTCGAATTTATAAGAGGCTGCGACTCTTTGTTGCCAAAAACTCTAGTTATTACAGCCGCTTCAACTGAGTCGTTCAGCTCTGTTGCTGTGCCGTGCGCATTAATATAATCAATTTTTCTA
>CAZISX010000225.1:0-1897 GCA_964542005.1 uncultured Spirochaetales bacterium | reverse complement strand
TTTGCTTCTAAAAAAAGAATTGAAATGTTGGTGGATGTTGTTTTGAGACAGCTTCGGTGTGCCAACCCTGATTTATTCCCCTTCTTCAGAAGGGGTGGCGCAAAGCGACGGGGTAGCCGAACTTGTCCGCTACCTCCCCGGCTTTGCCGGTACTCCTTCTAAAGAAGGAGAATTTTTAAGATGGATCCCCGCATCCGCGAGGATGACAGAAAAAGATGTCATTCCCGTGAAGACGGGAATCCATGTGTTTGATTTTTTGTAGTTGCGAATCCGTGTATTCGCCCTTTTTTTACGGAGGCCTATATGAAAAAATCTTTTCCGTTTCTCATTTGTCTTTTTCTTGTTTTTTCGCTAAGTTGTTCAAAAACAAAGACCAGACATTTTGATGATGATCCTGCGGCTGGAAATGATGCTGATAAAACTGTTCAAGCTGATACTGATTCATATAAAAACGATAATGACAATAATGTTAAAACCGATACCGATGTTTTTGTTAATGACAGCGATTCAGAGACATTGCAAAATGATATTGATAATTCCTGGAATCCGCCTGATGTTGATCCTGTTGCTATTGATGCGGACTCAGACCCTTATGCGATGTATGATGATGAGAATATTTCGTGGACTCTTTACACAAAAGTTGCATATAAATACTATGGCGATTTTAATGAAAAAGCGGCAGATCCTGAAAATGTACGCAAAATCTGGAGCGAATTCAGAGATTCCAAACTTAATCCCTGCAAACCTAAGTCTTATGATTCATGTGCCCAGAATTATCCTTTTGAAACTGTTTTGGTTGAGGACATGAATATAGGTGTTGGGGATAATAAATATAAATGTGGAGAAATGGCAAGTGATACAGCCCGCAAAAATTCTTATGACAGGGTTTTGACTCACGGATGCTGGAACATAAACTGGCTGAACTGGAGACCAATGAATTCTCTCTACAACGGAAAAGTGTTTTACAGTGTTAATTCTCCCGGAAGATTACAGCAGGATCCTGCAGGCACCGTTTTATATGATATAGAAAAAAAACAGGTTATAGCTTATGGGAGAGAGGGCTATGAGAACAAAATGAATAGCAGATATTTGTTTATGGTTGCACTGCCTTCCAATCTTTCTTCTTTAAATGGCGATCAAATTGTTACCAACCTTGTTTATTATGATATGAAAGAAAAAAAATATGGATATGCTTACTATGAACCAATGAGAAGAGGCAGTCAGCTTGCTGTCAGCGAAACTTTTGTTTTAATGGATGTTGAGGCAACTAATGGAGAGCTGAAAACTTTATATACAAAAATTGGTGACTGGAAAAACTGGAAAAAACTAACAACAGGTTTTACTTCAGAAAACTTACTAGCTCAGTTTCCCGATATTCAGGGTCAATATCTGACTTATTATGCCTATAATGAGGATTTCTGGGGAAGTTATTCGAGAAAGGTTTATTTCTGCGATCTTGAAAAAGATGAAAAAGAGGGGTGTTTTCAGGTCTCAAAAGAGGGTGAACTTGCTGCGTATTCTGTTATAAAAGATAAAAATACGGTTTTTTATTCTATTGATCTGCCTGATACCAATAAAAATGACAATCTTACTCCAAACGCAATGATTCGTGCAGATATCACAGATCCAAAAAATATAAAATACACAGAGATAGCAAGATTTGACGATGTTGGCGGACCTGAATCTTCTACAGACAGATTTCTGCTGTATAGTAAATCCTACGGTTATAAGAATAATGATCCAAATAATTGGAAAAATCATGGAATGTGTTTCTTCCGCTACAAGGATGAGAAACATTTCTGTATGAAAGACGGCACTGACGCGAACGATCTCCAGTATTTTGGAAGACTGTGGAAAGATTATCTTGTTTATGAGAGTTTTTCCGACATTGTTGTCA
>CAZISX010000224.1:1601-1926 GCA_964542005.1 uncultured Spirochaetales bacterium | reverse complement strand
CTATCGAAGTTAAGACAATCAATTTTAATCCATATTTCATGACATCGAAATCCAACTCCCTCTTAAAAACCCGCTTTTAAGCCAACAATTGAGAGGAATAGACGGCAAGACCTTCGTCGGTCACGACCTAAGCTGATACCAGAAAAAAGGCTTTGCCACGGAAAAGAAAGGGCGGAGAAAAATGGTGGGAAGTATTCCAAAGCCTTTTTTCTCCCCCCGTGTTCGCCTTGTATAAGAGCCATACATGGGAAGGCCATATTTAATAACCTTCTTCGAGCCTAAAAAAAAGCTTGACACGGGAGCAGTTGATAGTTTAGGCTGCTTC
>CAZISX010000224.1:0-1513 GCA_964542005.1 uncultured Spirochaetales bacterium | reverse complement strand
ATGGCTGTAAAAAATAAAAAAGAATATCGGGTTTATTTGGATGAGGAAAATACAGAATATGTAAGAGCCTTTCTTCAAACAACCAGAAATAAGGGCGGTCTATCTGGTGTTTTCGATGGTTATATAAAAACTATGGCAATGACTTTAAAATTATCCGGCTATAAAGCAGAAGGCAAGATTTCAGTTCCAATGATGATAAAAATTCTAAAAAACGGATTATTACAAGAACCATTATAAAAAAAAAGAGGGTTGCCCTGGCAGGCTTTAACCCTCTAAATAAATTCCCCTGTGACAAGGAAGAATAACAAATGAATAACATACCTAAAAATCAAAATCAAGATAACCATTGCGGGTCCCACGACGTTCTTTATATCTATCCGGCTTATACTGAATTAAAATCAAGGCTAAACAATGATAAAAATATGAATATCAGTAACCCTGATTTCAATGGCTTCAAGCCTTACAGAGAAAAAACCCGGAAAGAGTTAAACAAAAGGGAAAAATTCAGATTTTCTATCAAATCAAAAGAAGAAGAATATCGGTCATATATTCAACCACCCACGGTAAGAAATAAGGCAAGGTCAAAAAGAGGGTTTATCAGTGAAATGTCAAAAAAGGCTTCCATCAGATGCCGAAAAACCGCTTGCAGACTTCCATTAACCCTTTGGATAGATTTCACGTTCCCTGATGATATTTACGTTGGTCTCAATCATGATGAAATAAGAAAAAAATGCAATGAGATCCTCAATAGATTCCAAAGATATCTTAAAGGAAGAGGTTACAACCTTTTCTGGAAAAGAGAATGGAAACCAAGAAAATCAGGAAGGCTAAAGGGTATAATGATACCACATTTTCATACCTTCCTAATCGGTTTAACAGATGAGGAAAAGAAAAGGCCAGAAGTCACAATAATATCCCTTTTTCAAAAATGGGTGGAAACCACTGAAACATTAGAAACAGGAAAGGCGCTTGGCGTTTGTTTGCGTCGTGAAAAAGATGGCAGTCCAGCTTCATACAGATTTATCACCAGTCTAAAAGCTGCAATAAAATACGTTTCAAAATACTTTGCAAAACCTGAAACATTTGAAGGATATGAACCCCAACCAATAGGAAGGACATGGGGATATTCTAAAGGTCTTCGTGAACAATTGGCATATCCAATTCAAGTCACTCTCGATCAGTCAGAAACAAATCAAATAAGAAGAAGAATAAGAAAGGCTTTAAAATTACGAAAATCAAAAAGTTTCCAAAAAACCGGATTACCTTACTATGGTCTACGTGAACAGCTTCTCAATAATTTTACAACCTTTGTATTTATTCCAGAAAATACCATAATGAGATTAATCAATTTGTTTGTTCCGGACCCTTTCAAAACCTTCTATTCAGATGAGGTTCCGTTTTAAAAAATTCAATGTAAAAGTTACCTATACAAAGGAATTTAAATTGCTACTTGCAAAACACGAGTCAAATATTACCGCTATTTCAGATATTGAATTGGATAATTTTTCCATAA
>CAZISX010000223.1:1718-1927 GCA_964542005.1 uncultured Spirochaetales bacterium | reverse complement strand
TGGCTCACAGGTGCGGAATAACTGTCCCCGACTTCAAACTAATGGAAGGAAAATATTTTGCCACAAAACGGTTTGATATAGAGAATGGCTCCAGACTGCATATTGCCACAGCCGGTGCACTTCTGAATGAATCTATCTTACAACCTAAATTGGAATATAAAACATTGCTCCACTTGACAGGCTTTCTAACACAAGACCCTAAACAGGTA
>CAZISX010000223.1:463-1490 GCA_964542005.1 uncultured Spirochaetales bacterium | reverse complement strand
GATTCAGCAAATTGCAGAAGGGTGCTCAGAAATAATATCTAAAGATTATTTATCAGCTATTAAGAAACTTTAGGTTATACAGATGCAAAGCGTAATGTTAATTACCAGTACCGGTTTGACATTCTGGTTTAGCTGATTAATAAATTATTTTTTTACCAAGCCCGAATTCAAAAATCCTATAAAGTGTAGACAGTTGAATGTCGCATCGTCCATTTTCAAGTCGTGAAATGTAACTTTTTTTTTCCTACTTTTTCGGCTAATTGTTCTTGTGTCATATGAGTTTCTTTTCTGGCATCTTTCAGTTTCAGAGCCAATTCAATTTCGTTTTTGGGTGTTTTTTGAGTCTTTTTTTGGAAACCATTAAATAATACAACCAAATTTCCTTTATCAAAGCAGCAAAATATTCTGTAAATGTTACTTTCAAACTCAACCCGAATTTCAAAAAGTCCTTTTACCCCTTCAATACTTTTGAAAAATTTGCTTGGAACACGATCGAGAATTGTCATCATAAAAAGCACTTCGTCAATTTTGTCTTTTACTTTTTCAGATAAGCTTTCAAAAAAGTCGTCAAAGTAGTCTTTATAAAAAACGATTTCTCTAACTATTTCCATTTGGCAAAGTTAACGAATAATGGAACACGTGTGAAAAAATGTATAACTTTTCGATTGTTTTCTGTCTGCGGTGAGTTTGGATAAAATCGCCCTTTTTTTAGGGCTTTTTGGCAATTGGACTTAGTGTAGGTGGCCTGTGTCTGTTGTTGTTTGTCTATTTTGTTGTTAATATTTCCGGAATTCTAATATTTTTCGGACTTACAATCAGATAATTGGTTCTCTGCTCTTACCAAACGAATCACTGCTCTTCCCAATTTTTGTCCGCTGTGACGGGTTGAATCTGAAATGCTCTTCCCAAACTGTTCTCTTTGCAAAAAACGCTGTAAACCATTTCAAGGTTTATTTTTCCGCCATGGCGACCAAAATCAGAAATTGATTTTCTTTTTGAAAATGAATTGACAACTGAAACAAATACA
>CAZISX010000223.1:0-247 GCA_964542005.1 uncultured Spirochaetales bacterium | reverse complement strand
ATACATTGATTTTGAGTCGGGGGTGGGGTGCGTAAACATTGGTCACAGTCCTGACAGGCTTGTGAAGACAATCAGCAATCAGTTGCAAAAATCTGTTCATCATGGCTATAAGTTTCGCAATGAATTTGCAGAAAAACTATCCCGGGAACTACAAAGACTGACAGGCTTGGAAAATGGTTCAGCTGTTTTTTTAAGTTCGGGCTCTGAAGCGGTAAATTTATCCATCACCCTGGCGCGCCATTTGTCA
>CAZISX010000222.1:1606-1939 GCA_964542005.1 uncultured Spirochaetales bacterium | reverse complement strand
CAGGATGCCTGCTTTCAGTCCAGGTCTTATTTCTTTGCATTCGGCAAAAATTGATAGAGTTTCTTCCAGTAGCGAAATATCATATTCAGAGGACTGAACGGGCAAAATTATAATGTCAGCTGCAAGCAACGCTGCTCTAAAAACTTTTGCATCTCTTCCTCCGCTGTCAATCACAATAATATCGTGATCGAAATTTTGCAAATCTTCTCTTACTGACGGCGTAGGAATGCTGACAGCCTGAAATTTTGCTGCATTATCTGGGCGGTTCTGCCGAAATAACATTGATGACTGATTGATGTCTGTATCAACCAGAAGCGTTTTTTTGTTTATTCC
>CAZISX010000222.1:471-1596 GCA_964542005.1 uncultured Spirochaetales bacterium | reverse complement strand
GGTAAGCAGTGCTGCGGTTTGTGTCGCATTTGTGGTTTTTCCGCAGCCGCCTTTTTTCATTCCAAAAAGAATTTTTACTGACATATTATCTCCTTGTTTATTTAAGTACATAAATACTTACTTATTTACTTATCTGTTTATTTATTTAAATGCAAGAATTTTTTAAAAAAACTGGTTAATATCCCACAGAAAAACCTATTTCTCCGTAAGGAATAAAAGAATTGTTTTTTGACAGGGTCGCAGGTTCGCCTACTCTTATAAAAACATTTAGATTTGGTGAAAATGATTTGCCGAAGGTGATTCCAGGGCGTAATGATATTGAGGTTGGTCTATATTTTGATTTTTCTTCTTCTGTCATGTTTTTTTCAGGGATGCTTTCTCTTGTTCCTTCTAAATTGAATCCTATTCCTGGAGCAATGTATATTCCTTTTATGTAGAATTTTTTTTCAAAATAGATGCCGAGTCTTGTGTAGGTAATTGTTTGTTTTTTTGCTATTAGTTCGGGAAGATAGCCTTTTGAAAGTGAGATTTCAAACCATGTTTCAGAAAAGGTGTCTGATTCGGTCATTTTGCCAATATTTCCGGCAATTCCAATTGCAGGGGCAATATAGGTGTGTTTTTGATATGTGGTTTCTCCGGCTGTAAATAAATAATGGAATGATGAATAGTTGTATTCTTTTAATAAATCGCCTGGTTCAGCATTTCCAGCTATGAGCTGAAAACTTTTGTTTCTGTATTTTGTATATCCCATTTTTGTTTCTTTCCCATCAACAAATCTGATTATTTTAAATGCGGTGTCTGTAGAAAGATCAATATTGTTTGTGATGGTTATTTTGTCATTTTCCACTTCTTTTATGGGATAGAGTAGTCTAAATTCCGGCTGAGTGCGAAGTGTTCCAAGATTATTTAGTCCGGTGTTGTATGCTGTGTTTTTGAGCTGATTTTCAAAGTATGTTTCTGATACTTTTTGTGGCCAGGTTGGTGATGAAAAAACGGTTGTATATGAGGTTGATTTTTTAATGGCAAGATAGTTTGAGAAACTTTCTTTGTCATAGTTGAAATTTTTTATTTGTAGTGTTGAATTGATTGTTGTTTTGAGTACCAGTGAATAGCTTATTTCAGTTT
>CAZISX010000222.1:0-461 GCA_964542005.1 uncultured Spirochaetales bacterium | reverse complement strand
GTGAATATTCTGGTGTATATTTTTCCGGAACAGGTGATTTCTGAAAGAGAAAGGGCTGCTGCATAGTAGTTTCTGAGCAAATCTGTAAGGTATTCGAAAGAGATTCCTGCATTTTTTGCTTTTGTTGCAGAAAAGGTGCTTTCTTCTTTGTCATCAGAAATTTCATACTGGCTAGGGACAGTATTTTTTATAAAGTCTTTAACTTCGGGAATGTTTGAAAAGCTGCTTATTTCCGGTGCTTTTAATATCCGGTTTTTAGAGAAAAAGCTTTCAAAAAAGAGGTCGGCAAGTTGTCTATCTGTGGAAAGGGTAAATTTCCATGTTTCAACGGGGTGACAGGTTTCTTTTCCCTTGCTGGAAACGGTGCAGCTTTGTATTGGTGCTGTAATTACAATATTGTTGTTCGTTTTGATGATGGGAAAAATATAGTTCCCATAGAACAGGATATTCCTAAAAAGGAG
>CAZISX010000221.1:0-1946 GCA_964542005.1 uncultured Spirochaetales bacterium | reverse complement strand
GCAATGAGCGCAGCAATGTATGGCGGAGATATGAGAAAATCTATTTTGAAAGGTGCGGGATATGGCGCGCTAGCTGGCTTTGCATTTGGTGCGGTAAATGTTGCGGCCGGAGACAATTGGGTAGCTGAACTTAGCGGAAAAACAGCTCTTGGTGCCGGCATGTCCCACCTTCAGGGCGGAAGTGGCTGGGACGGCGCAATACTGAATTTTGCAACAGCCGGAGCAGGGATTGGGTATCAGAATATGTATGCCAAGAACGCTAATCCAAATCCTGGACAAGGGTCTTCTTTTAAGTCTCCAGGAGTGGCTGTAAATAATGTTGATGAAAACAACATTGGACTTGCTGTGAGAAATTCTGAATCTTTTAAAGAAGTAGATACTTTGAAAAAATATTTTGGATACAACAAATATGAAATTTTTGGGGAAAGGCAGCCTTTGTCAGAGTTTCTTAATCAAATACCTGGCATAAATGCAACATCTATCCCGCATGACTATTGGAACAATCAAGGCTATTTTGCAGTTACGAATGTGCCAACAATGATTCCCGCGGCTGCATTTACTTACTTGGCAATAATGGCGCAAAATCCTGCACTATTGAATAACTTTTATATTTTTAGCAATAAATAGGAGAGAAGCTATGTTGTTTCAAAAAGCTTTAGTTATTGTGTGTTGTTTCTATTTAACATCTTGCGGTACAATTTCTACTATTTATATGTTGAAAGAAAATAAAGCTTGTGATCCTCAATATATTTACAGCGGAACAATCCTTGATTTGAATTTTCCAGTTGCTGATATTTTTGGACTGTTTCTTTTACTAGATCTTCCTCTCAGCCTTGTTGCAGACACGATAATTCTTCCCTATACAATTCCTATGCAGATGAAATATGGCAATTTAACAAAAATATGCACAGATGCCGATTATTTTATATGGAAGCCTGATTCAATGTCAGGCTCTGCCACAGATGAAATTGTTCTTAAACACTACAAAATAAAATATGAAAAACAGCGGGCAGGCTCATATAAAGAATTTGATTACGATTTTCATGTTCGACATTTCGAGGAACAAGATTTAAATATTAAGAAAGCATTTCTGAAAACTGGAGACAAATTAATTGAGTCATCAGCACTAACATCAGACAGGGTTTATCAGACAAAGGACAACACCTATTCTGCGCATGCTGTCTGGAATATTGACGAAACTGTAATAAATTTGCTTGGTGAAAAATTTGACCTGATTCTTATTCTTGAGGTTGAGGGGAAAGAGATGGAATATGTGATAAGTTACAGGAAAATTTAGACAAAAAGGAGTCCTTATGAAAAAAATGGTGCTAATTCTGTTTGTGTGTTTTGTTTTCCAATCAATCTTTGGAGAAGAGGTTCCTTCAAAAGAGCCAGATAATAGTTCAAAAAAAATTGAGATAAAGGAAGGTTTTTGGGGTGATGAATATATTTATGAAGGGAAAACTGTTCCTGTAGATTTTTTTGGCGGTTATAATTTTTCTGAGATTCTTGCAGGTTATAAGGATGAGGAGATTCTCTCTCTTTACAGTTCTGCAAGAACATTATCCGGGGCTGGTTCTATTCTCTCTTTTGCCGGTGCTTGTGCTGTTGGATTTCAGCTGGGCGGTGCTGCCGGCGGCGGAGAAATCAATCCTGTAATACTTGGAGTTGGCGGCGGCGTGATGGTGACAGGAATAATTTTTTCAGCCATTGGCAGCAGCAAATTTAAGCAGACGGTTGATCTTTATAACACGAAAGTTGCCGGTGAAAAAGGGATTTCAATTTCATTAGCACCATCTTTATCTTTGTCTGGCTCTGGCTTAATGCTTTCTTTAGAATGGTAAAAATAGAAAGTCTACAAAAACAACATAGCTAGTACGCAAATACGATTCCGCCAGTTCCAACAGGAAAATCAAAACCGCAAATCTTGACAAAACCCCTCAAAT
>CAZISX010000220.1:341-1980 GCA_964542005.1 uncultured Spirochaetales bacterium | reverse complement strand
ACCTTCGCCGGGCGCTCCCTTATCAATCCATCAATTGCCGGGTTAACTTTCGTTAAACATGAAGGATTTAAATGCAATATACATCAGATTCGTTTCCCATACAAGACCTTCTGATTGATATCCATCCAAAAACAAAAAAACTTGTTCCCTGGAGAGAAAAACGCCTGCAAGCTGAAAAAATGGCTGAGGCTCATATCCGGATATCACAAAAAGATGATATTTTTATCAATAGATCATCTAAAATTTATGAATGTGCAACGTTTTTGCAGTTTAAAAGATTTGTTGATACTGGAGAAAGAAAGCTTTTCCGTTCTTTTTTTTGTAAATATAGATTATGTCCAATTTGCATGTGGAGAAGATCATTAAAAATTTTCTCTCAAACTTCCTTAATTCTCAATGAGTCCATAAATCAAGGCTTTCAACATTTATTTTTAAGTCTTACTGCAAAGAATTGTCAGTTGCCAGAACTGGGATCTGCCTTGGATCATTTCCAAACGTCAATACATGATCGATTTATCAGAACAAAACGTTTCAAGAATGCAATTACCGGCTGGATACGGGTATTTGAAGTTACTCACAATATAGATAAATACTCACCTTCTTTTGATACTTTCCACCATCATGCACATATGATGCTTCAGGTTAGACCATCTTATTTCGGGAAAAATTATATAAAACAATCGGAATTTCAAGACATGTGGAAGGTTGCAGCCGGCCTTGATTATGATCCGTCGGTTGATATTCGAAAAATCGACAGAAAAAACAACGGAGATATCAAAGAAATATCAAAATATATTGCAAAGCCTGGGGATATCCTTGTTGACGATTACGATATGACCGACAGGACTGTAAAATCTCTTGATTCAGCCTTATATCAAAGGCGGATGGTATCTTTAGGCGGGAATCTCAAAACGATTAAAAAACAGCTAAAATTGGATGATATGGAAGATGGAAATCTTATTGTTGTTGATGGAGAAAAGATTAATCCGGAACTTGCTTTTGTCCTTGAAAATTATGGATGGAATGCCGGTTTTCGTCAATATATGAGGAAATCATGATTACATATAGATTTTGTTGGTTCTGTGGCTATAGAATGCATAAAGAATATCAATACTGGGTGAATATTAAAAAGCTTGTTCCTGTAGATAAGAAAAGCGTCAACGTCAAAGTTTGTATGTTTTGTAAGGATCAGATCAAATTCGCTTTGTCGAAGAATTTAAAATATGAAAATCCTTCAGCCGGTTCCGGGTTCTATTGTCATGTTCCATATATTAATTTTTAAAGGAGAAAAAGTCATGTCATTAATCAAAATCGATTTTGAAAAAAAAGAATCAACTTGTACCATTTGTGGTGAAGTCCTACCTTTCAATGAATTATGTCTTTATGAATGTCCTTCCTGTAAAGCTTTTCATCATTATTGTAACAATTGTAATGAAACTTTTTTTGTCGCATTACCCGAAGAGAAGCTATATTCAGAAATTGAGGAGTCTTTAAGAGAGAATACAATTCTTGTGACGATTATGTATGCAAATAATGAAACCGGAGTGATACAACCGATTGAAGATATTGTGAAAATTGCACGAGAAAAGGGAGTTTTGGTTCATACCGATGCGGTTCAGGTTGTGGGTAAACTTCCAAT
>CAZISX010000220.1:0-331 GCA_964542005.1 uncultured Spirochaetales bacterium | reverse complement strand
ACCAGGGCCGGGTTGATGCCTTCCAGTTTATTCTTGATATCATAGAAGATTCCAGGAAATAAAGCGGTGATCCATCCAGGGGGATTTCATAAATCCTTTTCCCCCTGGATTACCCCTCTTTAAAAACCCTTCTTTGTTCACCAGGTGGTAAGTTCCCAGGCTTTTTTAAACTTCCTTCAAAAATTTATCATAAACTTAAGGGCTGCAAAAAGGGCGACGCCACGGATACTTTTCCTTTTGATACAACACTCAAGATTTATTCCGTCGCCCTTTTTTCCCCCCGTCCCACCGTCCCACCGTTTCAATCATACTATCAAAATTTATCATGAAT
>CAZISX010000219.1:706-1985 GCA_964542005.1 uncultured Spirochaetales bacterium | reverse complement strand
GTCTTCTGGGTAATTATTCCTGGACTTTCTAACCAAATATTCTGAGACTTAGCAACCATTTTTCAAGAAGCAGATACTGATTGGATAAAATCTGTTAATGAAATAAATTCTTTTAACACCAATCTTAAAAAACAGCACGAACAAAAACTAAAAGAGTTTGAAAAGCAAAAACAGGCTATTGTGGAAAGATTTAATATGCTTGAAAAAGACTGGGAAAGGGAAAAGGAGTCATACAACAACAAGGCAAAAAAAGAGCATAGCGAAAAAATTGAGAAATTTAAAAAAAATTATGTTCGCAAAAATGCAGAAGCAGTAATTCAAAATTGTGAAATAGTTCTCATCAATTCACAATACCCAGAAACATTTCCAAAGGATTTTGATTTCAATTACAATCCCGACAGCAAACTGTTAATAGTTAACTATGCTCTTCCTGCCCCGGATGATTTACCAACTCTGACAAGTGTTAAATATATCGCAACAAAAAATGAATTTAAGGAATTATTCCTTTCAGAAACACAACTTTCAAAAAAATACGATTCCGCAATTTACAAAATAACTCTAAGAACCTTACATGAACTATTTGAAGTAGACAATGCAGAAGCATTAGACTCAATAATTTTTAATGGTTGGGTTAATATAACCGACAAAGCAACTGGAAAGAAAATTAATAATTGCATTATCACTATACAGGCAAAGAAAAAAGAGTTTAGCGAAATTGAATTATCAAATATTGACCCGAAAATTTGCTTCAAACACCTCAAAGGAATTGGAAGCAATAAGTTAAGCGATATTATTAGAGTTCAACCTATTTCAGAAATCAACAAGAATGATAGATGATTTATCGCTTTTAAAAGAGGTACACCATATACTTTTTATGATCCTACTGTAAGATAATTTGTTCAGCAGGAAGGTGATCTATGACTAAATGGAATTTTGAGGAACTTAACAAGCTGTGTGAAGGAAAAGGCATAACTACCGCTAAAATATATCAAAATTCCTTGGCATGGCGTTGGATGCGGGCTGACTATCATGCTGACAAGGCATCAAAGATTTGGTCTGCTCTGTTCAAAGAGAGCCCTGTTTTTGAACATTTGCGTTATGATGAGGCTGTTTTTTCTTATGAGGCACAGGTTGAATCCTGCATACAATCGCTTCATTTTTTAGGGGATATTTTAGCCCAGATAATTAATGTGCTTGTGTTAAAAAACAAATATTCAGAAGACAAGGTTTCTTTAAAAAAAGTTGTAGATGTAATGGAAAAAGAAAACCTTGTTCCTGA
>CAZISX010000219.1:0-696 GCA_964542005.1 uncultured Spirochaetales bacterium | reverse complement strand
AAAAGTTTACGAAGCCTATTGTATGATCATTCGTTTAGATATATAGAAGCCTTTTGCAATACAATAAAACACAGACGTTTAATAAAAACTGGCTTTCGAGCTGAATATGGTAAGGAAGCAAGAAATGAAGCAGGCCTGCGATTTGAAGAATTTGAATTCAAAGGGAATTCCTACCCACAAATGTGGGGTTGCGATATTACAGAAAAACATAGATTCCATATTAGGGATCTGATCACCGAAGTTGGGTTGAATATTAACGATTATATTGCAACAATTTGAATGAAATTGTAATTTGTCGAACAAGTTGTCATAAAGGATTTTGCCAGCCCTTTTGGGTTGGTAGATGTGAGCCTTGCTATATTAACTTCAACTATATTATCTGACAAGTTTCATAAGAGACATTTTCCCATAATTAAAGTGTATAATATATTTCGTTGAAAATTTGCCTCTCCTTAAGTCAAGTATGATTATCCTGATCTTTGATACTCATCTACTGCAAAATAATTGGTTCTCCAGAGACTTAAAAAAAAAGCAAAAAATGCCAGGAAAGGGTGACCTTAGTTGCAATTAGTCGCGTGTCATTTTGAGGGCTGAAACGCAATAAAAAGTGCATTTTGCTGATTTCATAATTTTTGCCGTAAATGAACAAAAACCAGCTTTTGAAAAAGCGAATAGCCGCGTCATTCCCGCAGGTTC
>CAZISX010000218.1:0-2000 GCA_964542005.1 uncultured Spirochaetales bacterium | reverse complement strand
CTGAAAAAATCGCAACTTTTGAGAATTTTGTCACGCCTGTCAGGATTACAAAATGAAGATAGGGATCCATCGGCTTGATTATGCCGTAAAAATCTTTCAAAATCTCTCTATGTTCGTCAGCTTTTGGAAAATCACTTAGATTGTCAATTATTGGTTTGTCGTATTCATCAATTAAAACAACAACTTTCTCGTTACTTTTTTCAACAAGTGCTCTGATAAGTTCGCCAAATCTACCCCGATTACTCTTTTTTGTAAGCGTTATCCCATATTTTTCTGCATTAATATTAAGCAGTTCTTCGATTGCTTCTTCAAGTCCCAATTTTTTAAAGCTATCTGAAGTAAAATCAATCCTGATTACAGGTCTCTTTTTCCACTCAATTTTGTCATAGATAAATAAGCCTTTGAAAATCTCCTGATTCCCTTCAAAAATCTCATTTAGCGTTGAAATTGTCAGTGATTTACCAAATCTTCGCGGACGGCTTAAAAAGTAGTATTTTCCTTCAGTTATTAACTTATGGATAACCTCTGTCTTATCAACATAAACACAGTTCCGTTCCCGTAACTCTTTAAAATCCTGTATTCCGATGGGAAGCATTTTTAGCATCTTGGCAACTCCTTAAAAAAAATCGCCCAATTATATCAGAGGCAAGAGCAAATGTCAAAGTAGCGAGTCTATGTTGTTTAGATTGCTTCACATTCGTTCGCAATGTACTATATCAGAAGTCAACTCTTTTTTTAAAAAAATGTTTAATTTTGTGCACATAAAGGGTTATAGTTTTCATCATAAAATTTCTTGCTTTTCATAATCGCAAATATCTGTCTTATAAGTTTATTAATGACAGCAACTCTTGCCTGTCGATTTTCATGACCGTTTTTAGTTAATCTCTGATAGAGTTCTTTACAGGAATTGTTGTGCTGCGCAGCTGAAACAGTACTCATATAAAGCTGTTTTCGTAAATATTTTTTTCCTTTTTTGCTTATTTTACCACGACCTTTTATTGAACTTCCCGATTCTTTTGGCGAAGGATTCGTGCCGCAAAAACTAATTACCTGTCTGCTGGTTTCAAAATTTTCAAACTCTCCGAAAAAAGCAATTATAACTGCCGATGTTTTTGGTCCAACGCCAGGAATACTTTGAAGAAGCTTTGCGTTATCGGCATAGTGCTCTTGCATTAATTGCTGCAATGCAAGATTGAGTTTTTTCATTTTCTCCGCTATTTCATTTATGACTGTTTTGTAACAACTTGCCACTAGCTCAAAAGTGACAGGGTCTTGAGATAACGCCTCAATTCTATTGCGATATTGACTTGTCGTCTGCTCTAAGTCTTCCATTGCACGCAATATTTTTATCATCTGCTGCTGTGCTTCGGATGACGGCGTAAATAGTCGCAACTCTCCACAATAATCAAATCCGTATTTTGCAATTTGCTTTGCATCAAAAAAATCAGTTTTTACCCGCGCCATTTTCATTTCGCTGTATCTTTTGATGATTAGAGGATTAACAACTGCAACCTTAAAACCAGCTTCATACAGCATTGTTGCAAGTTTTAGATGATATGTGCCTGTTGCTTCCATAACCATTATTACCGATTCCAGCTGAGATTTATATCGCTTAATACATGCAGTTATTGCTGTTTTTGTGTTGTCAATCTCTGTGATTTCATACTTTTTTCCGTCAAATACTGCTTGTGCCAGTTTTTTCTTTGACACATCAAATCCAATAACTAAACTCATAAAAAGCTCCTTTGTTTTGTGCGGAGGAGTTCCCTAATCTATCATCGTTTGATGATACAGGCTTTAATGCCTAATGTACTATCCAGATTTGGGGGAACGGAAGGCGGAACAAACATTGCGAACGGCTTCCAACAGCCACTGACGGGCAGTGTTTTTATTCGCCTTCCCTCCACAATTTTTAACAACTTTGATTGTTTACTTTTTTCTGAAAAAGAGCTACTTTTTTTCTCTGTTATTAATATACGATGACGAGATTGGGTCATCGC
>CAZISX010000217.1:0-2024 GCA_964542005.1 uncultured Spirochaetales bacterium | reverse complement strand
ATGGTGCTTTGTTTGCGTTTATTGAAGTCAATGAAAACATAGATTCTTACGATTCGAAAAATTTTTCCTACAAAACTAAAAAATATTTAGACTGGGCTATGTATTTTTTAACTATTGTCCGCAAAAATCCTGGGATGAAAAAAATTTCAAACCGCATAACCAAAATATTTGAACAAATGATGAAAGCATATGAAGAATTCGAAGATGACATAAGAAATTGTGAATGCATCGATAAATATTCTCATATAGTTGAAGAAGAAATTCATAACGATTTTGACGATGAGCTTGATAGGTTTTGTATAGAATATTCAAAAATAAATGAAGATTTTCTTGAACAACTGGACACATTTATTGGCGAAAACACTTTTTTTAGGAGCACAGAAAAAACGACATTGTAATTTTATAATTTGCGTAAGGGTGGGAGGCTTCGGCCTCCCCTACCAAACTCCACAGCCTGAGCACCCATCTCATTAAACTGGGCGGAGAAGAAAACTCCACAACCTGGCTGAAAACATGCCAGCAAATTGATAGATGTGGAGATTGTTAAATGAATAATGAAGAATTAAAAAAATTAACCCATCCCGAAATTGAAATATTAGCCACAAAATTGGCAGAAATGCTATCCGTTCAGCCACGATGGATGAAGCTGAAACAGGCGGCTGCTTATTCGGGTATGGGGAAGGCTTCTTTGATTCGCCTCATTGAAGAAAAAAAAATCAAAGGGTTTCAAGATAACACACACAAGACCCGACCATGGGTGATTGATAAAAATTCTATTGATGAATTCCGAAGTAGACAAGCCGACCTGTTTAATTTGAATAATGACGAAAAAATTGCGTTTGAACTTGTAAATGGATTGGAGATATAAAAAATGAAAATGGATAGTTTCAAAATACACGGATTCCGTGTTTTTCAAAGAACAAACGAAGTGTATTATATCGAACTTATTAGAAATCAAAGGAAATCTTTGAAAACAAAAGAAGCCGCTGTTGCAAAAAAAAGAGCAGAACTTGCCGTCGAAAAGTATTTCCAGAGAAAAATCATTTCTATCAAGAAGGGTGGCAGCAAATTAATGTCTGAATACCTGAAAGATTTCCTCGAAAGAAAAGCCTTTGATTCAAGGGGGTCAGAAAGAGGTTATATCACCGCCGTCAATATGTTTATTGAGTTTATCGGAGATAAGAATCTCAACATGGTAACTTCTTCAGACGTCGAAAAATTCAAGAGTTTGCATCGTCAAAAACGCAGAGATAAAATCAAGGGAAATCTTTCAAAGGTTTCTCTTAATACTTATCTCGTGCGCCTGAAGGCATTATTTGATAAAGCCAGGAGCGACGGATTAATTGAATCAGTTCCAGAGTTTACGAAATATAAACTTACAAACCGGCTCCCGGTAATATTGAAAAAAGAAGACAAAGAGCGATTGCTTGAATATATCAAAGAAAAAGATTTTAGATTTTATCAGGTTTGCAGGTTCGCTTTATTCACCGGTTGTCGTAGGTCAGAAATAATATCTGCAAAATGGGAAAATTTTTCAGGGTTTACGATTCGGGTTATCGGAAAGGGAGACAAGGAAAGAACCGTTCCTATTGTTCCCCAAGCCAAAGAAGCCATGGGTGAAATTCAAAAAACAGGTTCGATTTTCTGGCAGGCTCACCCGGACACATATTCTCATTACTTTAAGAAGTATACACGGGCTTGTGGAATATCTGGAATAAGCTTCCACAAGATGCGGCACACGGCTGCAACAGAAATGCTTGAGGCGGGAATTAGTATTTCAGTGATTCAAAGTGTATTGGGTCATTCTGATATCGCTACGACAAGAATTTATGCTCAAGTTATGGAAAAATTTATGATTGAAGAAATGGGGAAATTCGGAGCGTGAAACTCTTTTCTGCGTACAAAAATGCGTACAGTACGACCGAGACACCTATTAATAAAGGCTCGGTCAGCTTACTCGTAATGAGCAGGCCTGCGGTTCGAGTCCGCACATTGGCTCCACCCAAACCCTCGGCCTTTACCGA
>CAZISX010000216.1:0-2054 GCA_964542005.1 uncultured Spirochaetales bacterium | reverse complement strand
TAAAGATAATACCTATATACATACTCAAAATAGAGCGACCCGAATGACCATTAAGGGTGAATTCAGGGGTTTATTACAAGCATGTAAGATAACTAAAAAAAATTCATTAAATGATTAACACATTCACACATTAAATTCGAGTTAATTTCCTAGGAGGGAAACACTAATGCAATTAACCTATAATAAGTTTAAACAGGTTGTTAGCAAAAGCAGTGAGAGAATTTTCGATAAGATTGCAAAAACACTTGCAATGACAGAAAATGCTGCATTAGTTGCTATGTTTGATGACAAACTTGTTTTACTTGATGAGAAGAAAGAACAATTATATCTTTCTGATTATGTTTTTGAGAATTCAATACTTAAAATTCATAATCATGAAAGAATTAAACTTTCTGAAAATGATGATTCTTATCTCGATCAAGTAGTTGGTAAGTATTTTGATTTGGATGATGATACTCCTATTTCTGTAAATGAGATGATGACTGGTTTTAATCTTAAATTTAAGAATCAAAGTTTAGACATTATCACTGAAGCAAAAGATAGAAAATATCAAGCTATTATGGAATCTCCAAGAGTTAAAGCAATAAGAACTGTTAGAGAAGTAAAGAATCTTTTCAAAGAAGACATTGATAGACTTTGGGAAGAAGATTATATGCAACCGCTTTCATTGAAAGCTGATAATGCTAAAGATGCTATTCCTTCAACATTAAAGAGTGTTAAATTTGATTATCCTTATGATGTCACTATAGTAAACACTGATGTTGGTTCTCCAGCTCCTGCTCTTTTAAAAATCGCAGGTGAAACAAATGTTATGAAGGCAATGACTGATTTGGCAGGTAGAGTTGATCAAAAATGGAAATCAGATTCATTTAGAAAAGCATTTGCTACTGCAATTGAAAGTCTATTAAAAACAGAATCTATTGAATTAGCAAAAACAACTTTATTAAATTTCTTAGAAGAAAATAAAGAATTATTCCTTCTTGATGAAAAGAAATTGGAAGAACTTCTTGTTAAGACTTCTCTTATGACTGGTGAAACCGACACTGATTCTATTGTTAGTGTATTCAATAAAATTATTGAATCAAAAGCTGGCAAACAAATGAAGTATAAATTCTTCAAAGACAATGGTCTTAATGAAGAAAAATTATCTCAATTTAAGACTATAATGGAAGAAGGTGAAGTTCCTGCTCCTGAAGCTTCTACTGAAACTCCAGCTGTTCCAGCCGAAGAAGGTGAAGATATTGATTGGGCAGCAATTGAAGCCATTAAAGGTGTTCTAAATAAAATTAGAGGCAAAATTGAAGATGATTCTGCTGAAGCAGAATATGTTGATGGATTATTAGGAAAATTAGATAAAGCTAAATTACAAGGGTTAGATAAAGGATCTCTTAAAGAGATTTTTGATCTTTTAAAACCTGAAGAAGAATCTGATGAAAAAGAAACTGATTCGAAAGAATCAGCAAGTTCAGAAGATGAGGAGTTAGAATTATAATGAGCAATAACCTACTTCAAGAATACAATGAGTTTTCATACACTCTTGAAGAGCTCAATGAAGACGGAAAACCAAAAAAGTTTAAACTTAAAGGTACTTTCCAAAAATCTGATACACCAAATGGAAACAAAAGAGTTTATCCAAAATCAGTTCTAGAAGGTGCAGTTGAAAGCGTATCTTCTGTTGTTAATGAAGGCAGAATGTTGGGTGAGTTAGATCATCCTGATGATGCTAAAATTCATTTAGATAAAGTTTCTCATAAAGTAACTAAACTCTATATGAATAATGATGGAACTGTTATTGGTGAAGCGGAAGTATTAAATACTCCTGCTGGTAAAATTCTAGAATCATTACTTCAAAGTGGTGTAAAACTTGGAATTTCAAGTAGAGGATTTGGAAGCACTAAAGAAGCAGCAAATGGTCTTCATGAAGTTCAGAAGGATTATAAGCTTGTTACATTTGATATTGTAAGCGATCCTTCAACTCCAGGAGCTTTTCCTAATGCAGTATATGAACATAAAGAAAATGTTTTGGATAAGGAAATTGAATTGAAGAGGATGGA
>CAZISX010000215.1:0-2109 GCA_964542005.1 uncultured Spirochaetales bacterium | reverse complement strand
CAAGTTTTTGGAACATATAACTATCAGTTCGAATCAGATAAGTTTTGTAATCTCGTCTCCTTTGATAAGTCTTGCATCAATGTATGGAATTATCCGAAATAACAATGGAAAAGTGGCAATTCACAATAAAATATTTGAGGAATATATATCAAACCACATGGCTGCAAAATCTTATGAGCAAAATCTTGGCAGTCCTATTGTACTGAATGCAGTGCAAAGCCATTTTTTAAAGCCTGACAACCGGCTTGATATGGCGAAAATAGTTCTAAAATTTCAAGAAGTTATCAAGGAAAAATACTCGAAAAGTGATTTAATGAAATCTGATGAATTTCTGGAAAAGGATTTGAGGCTTCTCTTCCTTGTTTTTCTGAAACCTATTATCAACGGGATTGGTTTTTCTTTCAAAGAAGTTGAAACTTCAGCAGAGAAAAGGCTTGATATTGTTGTGGTTTTTATGGATGAAAAGTTCATAATCGAGCTTAAAGTCTGGTACGGACAGAAATATCACGATGAAGGAAAAGCGAGAATGCTTGATTATATTAAGCGCGAAAATGTAAACAAAGGCTATATGCTGATTATGGATAAAAGGCGTTCAAAAGAGTTTGTCGCTGAAACTGAAGATGAAATTCTGATGGTGTGGATTTAAAAATGGTTGAAGTAAAAAACATAACAGGATTCAAGAAGGAACTCCTGAAACTCCTCATTATTCTTGGAGTTTTTGTTAATTTTGTTCCTATGGTTTTTCGGTTTAAAATTGGGCTTTGGCGGTTTATCCAATTTTCGAGGCGGCTTTTATTTCTTTTAAAGCTGATGAATCATAACAAATTTGTCAAAATTGGAAAATACACAAGGCTTGATCTTTATCTGCCAGGTTTTCCGTCAAAAGCTTTTTACAATTCATGCAAAAAATTCCTTGAATTTGACAAAAAAATGCCGGCTCTTACTGTACTTTTGTCAATAACAAGTGCTTGCCAATACAAATGTGAGCACTGTTACCAGATGCTTGATAAAGGTAGTGACGCAGATGTTGATGTTCTTGTCAAAACTGTAAAAAAGCTGCAAAATCAAGGCATTACATTCTTTAATATTGAAGGCGGCGACCCTTTTCTTGTCTGGGAAAGACTATTAAAAGTATGTGAAGCTATTGATGACCGCTCTGAAATCTGGGTAAACAGCACAGGTAACGGGATATCGTTTGAAAGGCTTGAAAAACTTAAAAAAACACCTGTCACAGCAATTATGTTTTCGCTTAGAAGCACCGAAAAAGAGCGGTTTAACGAGCTTTTCGGAGGCGATGAAAAAGCGTGGGAAAATGCGATGAACGGCATAAAATTGTGTCATGAGGCTGGCATTGCTGTTGCTGCAAACAGCTGTTTGGGCAAGGAGGACTTTTACAATGGCAATTTCCAGAAAGTTATTGAAAAAGCTAAGGAATTAGGTGTGTCAATTATCCAGATTATCCATCCTAAACCGGCTGGCGGCTGGCTTGAAAACGGTGCTGATAAATTCAGTACAGAAGATTTTGACCACATCAGAAAACTTGTTGATGCGTATAATCTTGATCCGAAATATGGTGATTATCCTTCCATTTCAGCCCAGATTATGGAAGAGGCTGACGACAGATTCGGCTGCACAGCTGGCGGAACTGACCGTTTTTACATCAATGCAAAAGGCGATTTGCAGCCGTGCGAATTCCTGAATATCTCTTTCGGCAATATTATGACAGATGATTTTGATGAACTTTATGAAAAGATGCGTGCTGTTTTTAAAGAAGCTCACACTTGCTGGGTTTGTGAAAAATACTCGGCATCAGTAAGAGAAAGTTACAGGAAAAATAATCTATCAACCCTTCCGTTACCTCCCGAAATATCAAAAGAAATTTACAAAAACTGGAACACAGAAAAGAAAACTCCGGCTTATGAAAAGCTTGAAAAGATGCGATAGGTTTTGAAAAGCGACTCAATTTCCGCAGACCGCTCTCTGCAGATTGGATGTCACTGCTACACCGCCAAAGCCGAGCACTCCATCAAAAAATCACAATGTATTACATTCGGCAGAATTTGTAACTTTATTCAAACATTGATGAAAAACTGTCTTGACAATTATTAA
>CAZISX010000214.1:0-2120 GCA_964542005.1 uncultured Spirochaetales bacterium | reverse complement strand
AACAGCTCGACGATTACGAAGAATCTCTGAAAGTTTACCGCGACATGAAAGGAGTTATCGAAACCGCAAAAGATGAAGGAATCGAGCTTGGGAAAGCAGAAGGAATCGAAATCGGAAGAGCAGAAGGAAGAGCTGAAGGCGAAGAAATCGGAGAAAAAAAAGCAAAAATTGAGATTGCGAAAAATCTTCTCTCTCAAAATGTGACTATTGAAGTTATTGTTTTAGCAACCGGACTCTCCGCAGAAGAGATCAAAAAGCTGAGGTAAATTTTTGGAAGAAGAAATGCCTGAATATTTTGAAGTTCCTACAAATCCTGACGGGCCAAATAACTTTCCAGATAGACAATTTATGCGAAATCCAATGTATAGACACAAGGATCCTATCCAAAGCATAATTAAATCGGGAGATTATGGAAATGGAATCCCAATATTTATGAGGAATCCGCTTGCTCGACCTGGCGGCAATGAATTTTCAAATACTTACCAAAAAATGACTCAGGGAAATAAAATTATAATGCCGGAAGTAGATCCGTGGTATGAGTAGGGAGGTTAATATGGAAAAAATAACTATTGCAATTTTGTTTTTTATATTTGCGTCTTGTGGCTGTTTTTCTAATAAAAACGATTTGTTGCTTATAGATGCCTGTGCAAGGAACAATATCAAAGAAGTTGAAAAATTGTTAGATTTGGGTGCTGATATTAATTTTGTGAATAAAGCAGGAAATACTCCTCTGTCAATTACTTCACTACTGGGATATTATGAGTTGTTCACATTGCTTTTAGAAAAAGGGGCAGATCCTAACAAACAAAAGAATAGCCTGATAATTGAAGGGCCAATTACTATGAGCAGTTCGCTTGAAAGAGTTAAGCAATCTAATCTCAAAAGCTTTGAAAAAATTGATATTGAAGAGTTTCGCAAGATTCTATTGAAAGGAAATCATTATAAAATAATAGAATATCTTGCCAGTCAAATCGATACAAATGTTTTGAATAGCAAGGGCTATTCTCCGCTAGAAATAGCTCTCGGGGATGATAATATAATAGCTGCTGAAATACTGATAAAAAAAGGCGCAGATCCGGAAAAAATTAAATTTCGCTGGGAAAATAATTTAAAAGAAGGCGATTACAGATGGGCTAAAGCTCTTATAAATCTTTATTTAGTAACAAAAAATGAAAAAAAAATCCTCGAAATGTTTGCTGGAGATTGTGAAAAAAGAAATGGTGTTGCTTGCGGTATACTTGGTTCATTTTATGGAAGTTTTATAAATGATTATTATAAAGCGGCCAATTATTACGACAAAGCTTTGGAGTCAGACCCAAATAATAAAGAGAGATTAATATTTTCTGCCAGATATAGCACTTTAACTAAAAACATTGATAAGGCTGATGTTAGACTTAACAAGTCATATGCTATTGATTCGAATAATTTTTCTGTGAACTACAATCTTGGCTGGTTGTTTTTTCTGAAAAATGATAGAGTAAATTCGGATAAATATTTTGCAAAAGCTATCGAATTTTATTCGGAAAGAAAGGAAAGTTTAGATATTGGAATTCTTGAAGATGTTGCTGATTTAATTTCAGTCTATCCCGAAAAGAAAAACGATATTGAGGATGTTAAGAAAAAATTGCTAAAACTTTCTGATGAAAAGTATTCAAGATTAGACATAAACATTGGAACAGAATAAGTATTTATTGTTTAGCAGACAAATTCATTTTGTTCTCACTACCTGTTACAATTTTGACAAAACCTCTCAAATTTCTAAAGGGTCACAATAAATATATATAAGCATTCACAATCTCACAGGGATTTGAATACAACCAGCCGAATTTATTATCAAAAGCGACAGAAGGCGATATAGAAGTTGAGCGGAATTACGATTCCTCCCAAAAATTTTGAGGGTCAAAAAAATTTTGAGGGTCAGGTCGGCAAAATTATATAAATACCTTTTTGTATTTCATAAAAAATAAGCACTAGATAATAAACTAAAGAATTTCTCTTCATCCCAAATCTTGACAAAACCCCTTAAAAATTCTATATTTTCCGTGAACTTTTGAAGGAGAAACTTATGTGTACCGTAAACCCTAAAATTGACATAATATTCAAAAAACTATTCAGCAGCG
>CAZISX010000213.1:1197-2191 GCA_964542005.1 uncultured Spirochaetales bacterium | reverse complement strand
TTTCGTCCTGAATTAATTTTCTGCATGGTTTTATTTCCGGGGCATCTATGCCCAAGAAACGGATTTCTTCTTCGGAATTATTGAAAATATTTTTCAGAATTACGCCATCGCCATCAACAACCTTTATTAAAATCTGTGAATTATCAATTCTTGTAGTGCAAAATATCTCTATTTTCTCCATTTTACGTTAGTTTAACTTGTTGTATAATTATTTAATACATAGTATCTTAGAGCAAAATTACAAAAGATAATTTATATAAAAAAACAAGAAAAATAAACTCTAAAAAATTATTATTATGGCACGGCAAACAGGACATGTAAAGTACAGTGGAACACTAGGCGAAATTAGGCATTTTAAAGTAAAAGGACTAACTGGTGATTTTGCTGGAATGAAAGGTGGAGCAAAAGGCAATCAGATTAAAAACGACGCAGCTTTCGTGCGTACTCGTGAAAATATGAACGAGTTTGGCGGCTGTGCAGCTGTCGGAAAATCTCTTCGTATCGGTCTTTCGCAAATCATAAAACAAATGAGTGACCCGCAGTTAACTGGTCGTTTAACCGGAATCATGAAAAAGATTAATCTCGAAGATCAATCGGAAGCTCGTGGTTATCGTGCAATCTTGGTAAGTGCTCAACCTCAGTATTTGTTGGGATTGAATTTCAATCGCCATTCAAGTTTTGAAGGTTTGTTTACGGGTGAGTTGGAAACTGCAACTACTGCCGAACGTAAATCGGTAACGTTGAGCGTACAACCTTTTAACACGCTGGGAGGTGTAAACGCTCCTGCAGGTGCAACACATTTTCGTTTGGTGAATGCAATTACAGTTTTATCGGATTTCGCTTTCAATGCGACTACCAAAGTGTACGAACCGATTGAACCACAGTTGAACGAAACTTCGAAAATCGCATATTCGGAATATATCGAGTTAGGCTCCAAAATTACTGCTCCGCTTTCGGTGGTAAGTACTTTGCCCGGAACACCTGTAATGACAGC
>CAZISX010000213.1:0-1187 GCA_964542005.1 uncultured Spirochaetales bacterium | reverse complement strand
TGAGGTGAATCAGGGTGCACTTATGGTAGGCTTATGTATGCTTTATGGTAGGCTTACCCTTGCGCTGGCGTTTCATTATTTGCACCCACCACACGGAAAATGGGAAATAACTTTTGGGGCTCAACAAAAGCCCTTAGAAAGTTATTCTCATTTTACCGCCAAAGCTAATTTTAATACATTTGTTCACCTGCAAAAGTTTTGATATTTGCATCCATCATTCGGTAAGGCGGGAAATAACTTTTATTCCAAAAATAAACACTAAAAAGTTATTCCCGACTTATCCGCCAAAGGTAATTTCTGTGTTTCTATGCTACATTTACCGAATCAAAACATTAAAAACGGAATAATATGAATGCAAATCAAATTACAAATGAAACTCCTATCGCATTTCTTACAGTTGGCCAGCTGCTTGAGTTGTTAGATATGGAGCGGAAAAATCAACCTGTAACGGTACCAAAAGAAACAAAGCAATTAGTTTATGGATTAGGTGGCATAAGAAATTTATTTGGTGTTTCGCATTCAACCGCCCAAAAATATAAAGATACAATCATAAAAGAAGCAGTTAGTCAGCATGGTAGAAAAATAATTGTTGACGTTGACAAGGCTCTCGAATTATTTAAAAACCGATAATAATGTATATTGTCGGTTTTCGATTAAATACCAATCAGCTCTTAGTTGGAGCTGAATTTGTAAACTATCAATTTCTTGGCTTTTTCAATGGTTTTGAGATTCTGCCGATATTGATTTTCGAGCTGGTTCATGTTTTGAAATGCAGTAACCATTTTTTGAAACTGTTCCGGGCTTCGGTCTGCTCTGTTCAGATTTTCGTTAAGGCAGGATTTTACATCGCGCAAAATGACGAACGGAATCACTGAACCACGCAAATACTGATAAAATGCGTTTGATTGCCATAAACAGAAAAGCAGCCAATAAACCTGTTCTTTGTCTTCTGTGCTTTCAAATTGGATTGTGAAGCAATTCGGGCATGGTGTTAAAAGTGGCTTTCCACTGTTGTTTCCTTTGTTTAGGATAAAGAAATGCGGTTTTCTGATTTCTTCTTTCTGGCTGTAAGACTTCAAATAATAGGTACACATGAGAATAACGATTAAAGGGTGAATAAATGAGGGACTACCCCCTGCAAATAATTTTTACCCCCAGAAAAGAGAAAGAAAAAAGAAAAGAAGAAA
>CAZISX010000212.1:0-2208 GCA_964542005.1 uncultured Spirochaetales bacterium | reverse complement strand
TTGTCAGTTTTTGAAGGGGTTCTTTTTATCGGTTTTTATGTGCGAAACTTGAGTAAAAGTATCTAAAGACCCCTTTTGCACACCTGCTATTGTTTTAGCTGACAGGTAAGATTTTTGGAAATATTTTTTATCTTCGTCATCAACAGATGCTCCATACGGCGGATTTCCAATAACAACATCAAAACCATCTTTAATGCCAAACATCCACTCAGCATCAAACCAGTCAGCCTTTTCATGGCTGAAGGGATTCCATGTGCTTAATTGATAAGCCCTTGATTTAGTATCAATTTTATTTCCAAGATTCATTTGTTGTTTGAAAACTTTATCCTGAACCTGTTTGAATTTTTCTTTTATTTGTTCTTTTCTTTTGCCATAGCTCTGGAGATAATCAAGTCTTAACTGCTCTAATTCTTTTTCCCCGCTATCATCATCAAAAAGGGTGGTCTGGCTTCCTTTATTTTTGTCGGGTAATTGTATCAAAGTATTTGCCGTAACAAACTTAAACTCAAGATTCGGCAGCGCTTCAATGCCTCTGTTTGGTTTGGTTTCATCAATATTTTCATCAACAATAAGTGTTAGGAAGCAACGAAGCTTAGATATTTCTGCCGCAATTGGCTGTATATCTACTCCATAAAGTGAGTGCTGGATTATCCCCAACTTTCTTGCATATTCAGGGTTGTTTTTCAGTTTTTCCCTGACAGCAAGCCTTGCTGTAGGGTCACTGTTCTTTTCCACCTGCCGTTCAATCCACCACTCAGCATTTTTATCAAGTTTTTGAAGCACCATAACAATTTTTTGCAACACTCCCATCGGAAAAGCACCCGAACCACAGGCAGGATCAAGAATTTTAACTTTATCCAGAGCTTCAAGTATCTGTTTTTTATTGTTCAACAGATTTGGATGCGTTTTTTCATTTATTTCTGAATCAAGTTTAAATAATTGAGCTATTTCTTCTTTTTCTATTTTTCCGCCAAGAGAATTGTCGATATAATAAATCATGCTTTCGGTTGACATGTAATCTACGATTTCACGCGGAGTATAAAAGCTTCCTGTCGCTTTTCTTGCTGTTTCGCCGCTTTCGGGGTTTATTTCTGCAAGCAGATTTTCAAAGATTCGCCCCAACATTTCAGGATCAACGCTGACTTCGATATCTACAGTTGAGTTCTCATCAATAGTGAAATTATATTTTTCAAGTTCTTCAAAAAAATTCAGGAACCAGTCATCCGGAATCTTGAGAGTACCTAAATTTTTGGAGAGTCCTGTGGATTCAGTAAAATCATAAAAATCTTCATTTTGAGGCTCGAACAATCCGCCATTAAGAAATGGAATCATTTCAGAGCCTTCAGGTAGGGTTGGATGTCTCTTATCTTTTTCATTTGGCGTATTTAATGTCTGAAAAAAGAGTCTCTCAAGTATAGTATGATAGTAATTTTGATGTTTTCGAACCGCTTCGCTTGATAATAAATGTTCCGGTAAAAGTGGAATGTCTTTATCTGATTTTTTCATTTTAAGAAACCAGCAGAAAATAGTTCTGCCAATTAGCCTGACTCCAAATTCCTGAAATATTCTTCCGCTCTCTTCGGAAACAAATGGCAAGGTAAGATGTCTTTCATATTTAATAAGACTTTTCCCTTTTCCGGCTGTGGCTCCGATAAGCTTGTAAAACTGCTCTGCGATAATTTTATAAAATTCTTCATTAAGTGCTTCAACACTGAATGCGTCTCTTATATCTTCGAGCTTTAGCGGTTTGCCGGATAAAGTTGCAAGTCTTTTTGACGGTGTCAGCGTTTTTTCACCTTCACCTAGGAAATAGGAATATCTCTTGGGCTGAGTTGCCTGAACATTAACATTGCCTTCATTGTCAAGAACTCTGATTTCTGAAATAAAAGAAAGCCGCCACTTATCATTCTGAACAAACACAACTAGCGCACCGTCAACATCATACTTATATACATTTCTTAAAAGTTCTCTTAGCCCGACCTTGTTTCTTTCAAGCATTACATTAGAAGCAAGATTTATCTGATACATGCCAATAATTCTTTCATCTGTTGTGTTGAAATAACCAAGTTCTAGCGCGTCTATTGTTTTATTATTTGCAGGCAGCATTATTTGTCTCGGATTCTGGAATATATTTCTGGCACCAAATACTTCTCTTAACCCAACTTTCGCACAAAAACCACAAAATTAGGCAAAAACAAAGCTTCCCAA
>CAZISX010000211.1:1911-2228 GCA_964542005.1 uncultured Spirochaetales bacterium | reverse complement strand
AGAAATATCATCCGCCTGCCGGATTCACCTTGCCTTATCCATCACGTCCGGCGTGGGGGACGAAGTATCACTGGTCACTGAAATCAGCAGTTCGTGGAAACAGGCGGTCGAGGCGACCGATTACCGGTTCACGGAAGGACCGGGGGCCATTCTGTACCATGCGGATGTGCGCCGTCGGTCCTATCTTTCCTATCGCTATCCTTCCGAAGCTGAACGGGATGTGACGGATGCCCTGCGGGCTTCGGATGCCTCCCGGCTGGCACAGGCGCTGGAACGGTTCATATCTGAAGTCTCCGCCTTCGCCATACCGGAAGTCC
>CAZISX010000211.1:639-1888 GCA_964542005.1 uncultured Spirochaetales bacterium | reverse complement strand
GTGGCCGGAAGAATTTTTGAAAATGCCATACCGGCAGAGGAGCGGTCGGTTGAATGGCTGCTGCCCGCAGTCGGATCGGTCGAAACATTGGCGGAGCTCCGAACGCAATGGCTGAACTTTTATGTGAAAAGCATGGAAATGATGCGGCACAAGCGTGACGGCCGCCATGACGACCAGCTGACGATAATCAGGGAGCGCGTGCTGCGTGAATATGCCAATGCGAACCTGACCGTCGAAGCATTGGCCGGAGAGGCGGACCTCTCCGCCAATTACCTGAGAACCTTGTATAAGGAAGCCTTCGGGTTTTCCATTTCGGAACATGTCGCCATGCTCCGTTTCAGTGAAGCGAAACGCCTGCTGCGGGAAACCGACTTGCCGGCCAACCGGATAGCAGGGCAAATCGGGTACCAAAGCGCCGGATATTTCTATACCGCATTCCGGAAAGCAACCGGCATGACCCCGGATGAATATCGAAAAAACGGGCCTGAAACTCCTGAAACAGCCGTGGTGACAAGACCGGGCTCCGGAGATTCAGAGGGAGAATTGTCCTGAATCTGTTCTTTGGCTGGTTTTTCACCACTATGTTTTTCATCATTTCCGCAGATTGTGAAGAAACGGTGTGTATCGGATTTTCACGAAACACGGTTTTTCGCAGAATTCGAACTTTCGGGGAAGCCTGACAATACCCTAGAATGAAGCCGTCCCCAGCAGCCGTTCTGCCTGGGGAACAATACGGCTAATTGGGGGAGACCAACATGATCAAGACGGAGCGGCAGGACGGATTCTTTCGGGAATTGTCCCGAAACCGATACCTCTATCTGCTCACACTTCCCGGTATTCTGTTCTTCCTCATATTCTGCTACATGCCGCTCATCGGTCTTTATAGCGCTTTTGTCGATTACAATCCCCTGGCCGGGCTGTATGGCCTGGGAAGCAAATTCATTGGTCTTGAGAACTTCCGGTTTTTCTTTACCTCCAACGATTGGCTGAAGGTGACGTTCAACACCCTGTGGCTGAATTTTCTGTTCATCACGACCGGACTGGCCGTCCAGATTTTCATGGCCATCGGGTTGAATGAAATCTCCTCGAGCCGGTTCAGAAAAACCGCGCAATCGTTCATGTTTCTCCCCAATTTCCTATCCTGGACCGTCGTTTCCGTCCTGTCCATCGCCCTGTTTTCGACGAATGAAGGGGTGATCAACAAGCTGATTGTCAGCTTTGGCGGTATGCCGGTGAACTTTTATCAGGA
>CAZISX010000211.1:0-458 GCA_964542005.1 uncultured Spirochaetales bacterium | reverse complement strand
AGATTTCGGCATGATATACGCGCTGGTCGGGGACAATCCGATGCTGCGGGATACGACGGATGTCATCGACACGTTCGTATACCGGGCCCTTCGAATGAACAACGATGTGGGGATGTCATCCGCCGTGGGTCTGTTCCAGTCGGTGGTCGGATTCGTCATGGTTCTGGCGGCCAACGCCATCACGCGCCGGGTGGATGCGGAGAACTCATTGTTTTAGGGATTGCATGGCAATGAACACCCGTTTTTTGCGAAGACCGGGACCACTGCTGCAGGACGGCAGCAGAAATGTACAGGCGCTTATTTCGCTGCATGCGCCAGTGTCTGGAAAGAAACAAGGAGAAACACATGCAAATCGAAAGCCGGAAAAAAAGTTCCGCATCCTCTTCCGACGGGGATGTCATCGAAAGCACTTCCGTGAGAAAACCGGAACATTCCCTCCTGCGGCGGTCCATCCGCCA
>CAZISX010000210.1:2015-2247 GCA_964542005.1 uncultured Spirochaetales bacterium | reverse complement strand
ATAAAGGTCTCTGGCAGGACCAAGGCCAGGATCAATCTCAAGAGACAATCTCAGACTCTCTATTGCTCCCTCACGTTCACCAGCAAACAACTGAGCCTTTGCGATGTTAAAAAGAAGATTGGAATCTTCAGGAGTAACTTCTAATGCCTGCTTGTATGCATTTAACGCACCAGGATAATCACCTTCTTTTCGAAGCTTAACACCAAGTTTATTAAATGGGTTTACAGCATTC
>CAZISX010000210.1:0-1869 GCA_964542005.1 uncultured Spirochaetales bacterium | reverse complement strand
TATTGAAACATATAATTGCTTTTCCAAATTTACTAGCAGAAAGAAACTTCAAACCATCTTGAAAATATTTTTCGCCATTATCAACCTCTTGAACCAGATCATTAAATTCATCTATTGCTTCATCAAATTTTTCTTGACTAATCAACCGATTAGCCTTACTCAAAGACTCACCTTCACCGTTCAATGAAAAACTTTTTATTGCAGAAATTAAATGTTTTTCGAGAGTATTTAATGAATATGGCCTAAGAACATATCCACCACATCCTGCTGAAATTGCATTAAGAATTTGCTCTTTTTCTTTGTTCGGAGTAACCATTATAATGGGTATTGAAACTCCATCTAAACCTTTTCTCAAACGTTTTACACAAAAATCTCCATCTACATCACGGAGCTTAGAATCTATGATTGCCATATGAAATATATAATTTGAAATACTCTCTTCAGCTTCTTTCCAAGTCGAAAATACTCTAACTAAAGCAAGTCCCAAATGAACAAGACTTAGCCGATCTTTTTGAATATGACTGTGATCACTTGAAAAGACCGCAGCAGACTTACCTTTCAACATGATTGTCTTCTTTTAAGCATCTTTTATTTTATTTGATTTGCTTAAATATTTTTTTAACTTAATTGAATTTTCATGATTAGGATTGATGCTTAATGACTTATTTACATATTTTACAGCATCATCTTTATTTTTTAAATGATAGAATGCTCTTGCAAGATTAAACAATATATTCTCGTCAGAATCATCTAATTCTGCACATCTTTCATAATAACAAACAGCTTTTTCAAACATGCTTTTTTTTCTTAATATTATGCCAAATTCATTAAATAAATGCTTATTATCAGTGAATAATTCTGACTCAACTTTCATTACTTCATCGAATATTATTTCAGCTTTTTCAGTCTTGCCTACTGCTAAATAAACCTTACCCAGCCCAAATATTGCTCGTATATTTTCTTCGTCATTTGTCTTCACTTTTTCAAACTCTTTTTCTGCAAGATCAAATTGTTTATTATTAAGGTAAGCTTCTCCAATCATCAGCGGCTTACTAAGTAAATTATAACTTAAATGTGTATCTAACTGATATGCATTAAACAATTCTTCTCGATTAATCTTGCAAAACTCACCCTTCGGAACATAGTTGTCATTAAGAAGACTCAGATCAATCGAATCATAAATTTTTTCTTTACCTATCCAATAAGATTTTGATGTATGTTTTTTCTTGGACATACCTGTACCAAGAACAACTATATCTTCTTTCGAAAATATGCCATAAAGTTTTACTTTATCTTCCATTAATTTTACCTAAATTAAATAGAACACACTGTCTCAAGAATACTGTACAGTAAAGTTGAATTGATAGGCTTTTTAATAAAATAGTCTGCGCAATTATCGGTAATATGTCTTTCAACTTCTTCTTGATCATATTCAGCAGATATAATTATGAGCTTAAATTTTTCTGTTTTTTTGATATTATATGTTCTCTCGTAAGCTCTAAAAACACTCATCAAATCAACTCCTTCACAATTTGTCATCGACATATCATAAAATATAACGTCATATTTATTTTTTTCCAATCCCTCCGTAAATATTTCAAAAGCAACTTCAATCGAGGTTGATGTTTCGCACTTTCCATACGGAGAAAGCAAAGCAACAAGAAGGACACACACCGATATATCATCATCAATCACAAGGAACTTCATTTAAACTCCGAGTGCAACAGGACGAGCATCATTTGATAATATATCAACATTAAAAACTGAAGCGAGAAAAAAGAAATGGAAGAAAGTCACATTCTCAACCCACACAACAGATCGTCCGATTGTTATACCCAGTTCGACATTCATTCAATATGTTTTTTATTT
>CAZISX010000209.1:0-2257 GCA_964542005.1 uncultured Spirochaetales bacterium | reverse complement strand
TTCAAACTATTTCAGGTGATAAATGAGAAAAATTATAAAATCAAAAAAAAGAGTTATAGTCAGTGCCTCTATAATTCTCGGAATTCTTTTATTTGTTGTATTCAGGATTTTCCTGGAAGAGCTATCCTTTAAATGGGAGCTGAACAAAAGCTACAGATACGCGTTCACATACAAAAGCAGTGTTTCCATCTCGTTTGCCGGGTCGGCAATGGATTCACCGCTTACAAATTTGACCGACTGCTCACTGATAGCAGTTCTCAATCCGGTCAAGAAAAACGGCGAGGATTTCTGGATTTTACTATCTTTTGAAAAATCGGGAAATTGTGTAGTCAAATTCTCAGACGAGGATGTGATAGGAAACAAAGAGCGTCTCGAATCAATGCTGCTGAACCGGAAAAGTTTTGTAGAGATTCACAGGAGCGGCAAAGTAAAAGAGATTAGATTCAGGAAGAATGAAGATCCTGTTTTTAAGAGCATGGTAAAAGTTCTGCTTTCAGAAATACAAATGGATCTGAAGCAAAATAGAGGAAGCTGGGAAAGCGAAGAAAAAAATCATATAGGTACAGCAAAATCAGATTACAAAATAAAATCAGGCTTTATAGAAACGGCTGACATAACCAAAAAAAGAGTTAAATACACCGAATTTCTCGCTTTCCCGAATGCGAAAAATCTGAAACAGGAATTGAACTCCGATTATGACATAGAATTCATGCGAAAAGGAATAGTTGAAAGTGTTGCCGGCAAAGAGAGCTTGAAAGTAAAAGAGACTTCAGGAGAAACTCTTCTGGACAGTGTTTCAGAGTTCTCGTTTAAATTATTGGAAGAAAGAGAATCAAGAGAAAAAGAAGAGGATTTTTCGGGATATGAAACATCGCTTCTCGGCACAGTTGAAATATCGGAAAAAATGAAAAAAGAGCTTCTGGAAAATCGCGCCGCAAATATGACCCGCTCAGAAATGCTTGATACCCTTAAACAATATGCCGAAACAGGTGTAATCTATGAAAAAGGTCAGTTCTGGTGGAGAGTTTCGGGGTTTTTGAAGCTGAATCCTGATATGTGCAAAGAGCTTATTCCTATTTTTAACACCACTAAAATCAATTACAAAACAAGAATGCTGCTGCTCGGAATTCTCTCTTCAGTCGGACACGGTGAAGCACAAAAAGTTATGATGGAAATTCTCAGCTCGGAAATCGCAAAAAATGATAAAATGTATATCCTTTATATCCAGAATCTTTCACAAGTCGCAAATCCTGACCCGGAAACAGTAGCGTTTGTTAAAAACCTTTACACAAATTCAAAAACAGAAATCAGAACAAAACCGGCCGCAGCCCTTATTTTTGGTGCGACTGCCGATAATCTTAAAAAATCGGGAAAAGAGAGTGACGCAGCAACTATAAACCAGGCAATACTCAAAGATCTTGCAAGTGCCTCGACCGCAAAAGATAAGGAAACTCTTCTCGACGCTCTCTCAAATGCCGGATTTGCCTCTAATATCGGCATGATACAAAAATACGCCGACTCAAAAGAATCAAATGTAAGAGCTGCGGTTGCGAACGCTCTTAGAAAAACACAAACCCCGGAAAGTGAAACTACGCTTACAAATCTGACAAAAGACAAGGATGTAACAGTCCAGCGGCAGTCTCTTAATGCGCTGGCTCAGTACGAACTTTCAGCAGATACTCTTGTAAAAGTTAGAGATCAGGTAAAAGGCGGATATCTCACAGACTCAACTTATCTCGATGTAATCCAGCTTTTTTCAAAATATCCGACAGAAAAGGAATTAATCAGAGAAACACTCAACGAAATGAAAAAAAGACCGCTCAACAATCCCCATCTTGAAGCAAGAATCAACTCAATGCTGGAAAAAGTTTCGTCTCCAAACAATTGAGCTTTCTAGTTTGACATAAATTCATTCTTTCGATATAATCCTGCAACTAAATTTTTGAGGTAACAAATGGCAACAAAAAAAATTCTCTACGGCTCAAGCAATTTTGAGGCAATAATTGAAGGAAATGGCTACTATGTTGATAAATCTAAATTTATTGAAAAAATTGAGGATTTAGGCGCAAGATATTTGTTTTTTCTCCGTCCGCGGCGGTTTGGAAAATCACTTTTTATTTCAATGCTTGAATATTATTACGATATAAACCGCAAAAACCAGTTTGAAGAGCTTTTCGGAAACCTCTACATCGGGAAAAATCCGACACCGCTCAGGAACTCTTTTCCAATCCTGAAATTCAACTTTTCAGGCGTTGCA
>CAZISX010000208.1:966-2300 GCA_964542005.1 uncultured Spirochaetales bacterium | reverse complement strand
CAATAGCGTTGATCTGTTCCATTCTTTTGATGGCCCGGTTCTTTTCCATAGAGTTGAAAAGGGAGATATCGGCAAAAGTAAAGTTGGTTTTCATGTTTTTGAAGCCCATAGTTCCTCCAAAAGGTTAGAATTTAGAAGGATATTAGCAGAAAAACATACTCGTGTCAAGACTTATTATTAATTATATCAAGATGTTAGCTTTGAATAACTACAAATTTGCACTGTAAAAAAGATGATTAAAAGTTGAAAACAATGGTTAGTTGTGCAAAGCTCTCGAAGCAAAAGGCTCCTTCCGCCTGTCATTCCCTTGCGAATGAAATGAGACAAAGGGCGAAGTACCATTTAGGGTGAATCCAGGAAATAAACGGTAGATGATGGCATTGATACTGTGTCGCAATCCCAATTTTCCATTGCGAATGCACGACAGTGTGTGGCAATCTTTATATTATCAATTGTTTATGAGATTGCTTCTGTCGTTACACTCTCTCGCAAAGACATTTGCATATATTCGTTAAATCGTTATTCCGTATTTTATAATTTCCTGCGCCAGAGTGCTGTAGCGATCAGCAATATCTTTCGGAGAGAATGGTAATGGTTCAATATGCGAATCAATTTTGAGAGCTATTCTTCGTAAAAACATCATTTCTTTCAAACTATTTTTTCCAAACTGAGAAGAAATTATCGCAACATCTATGTCACTTTCAGGTTTTGCTGTGCCTTTTGCGTAAGAGCCAAAAAGGATTACTCTTGATACGTCAACTCCTTCTTGCTTCAGAAGATCAACATATTCGTTGATTAAATTAAGCTCATTCTTTTTTAAATACACTCTCTTAGCCATATTAAAATCTCTTTCGTTTTCTTAAGGTATTTTGCAGTAAATCTTTTGTTCGCTTTCTTGTAAAAACTAAGTTTATAATCATCATAACGCGCCTGTATATTGAAGGCGCTAATATCAGCAAGCTCGTTCCTTATTTTATTCGTTAATTTAATATCTGTTTTTTCCGCCAGACGAACCAAATCATGAATAAGTGGCGGAGCTTTTTTAGTTGCTTTTACAATTATTGCCTTAAGATATTTTTCTATACTCAAATGGCAAAAAAACAGAGCATGATGATACTTTTTGTTTTCAAAAAGAATCTCTGCCGTTTCCAAATCTTGTTTTGATGCATCAGACCAATTTTTCACTATCTCATTTTCATTCATATGATTGATTACTAGCATAATATACTACTGAAGTAAATTTTGTTTTTGTTGCTTTTTCCTTGTTCGGGCAAGTCTTTTCGACTCGACCGTCTTCCAACTCTATGCTAAACACACACCACGAGTTCGCTTTG
>CAZISX010000208.1:0-956 GCA_964542005.1 uncultured Spirochaetales bacterium | reverse complement strand
ACCTTCAGGTTATTTAGGTCATTGGGTTGAATACAGGAAACAAACGGTAGGAAATAGACAATAGGAAAGCAAAAGCAAACTGTCATTTCAATACTTGGTTTTATTCTTTTCAGTATTTCTAAAATAGGATGAAGGCCAGGACTGGTAAGGGCGTGCATTGGTTTTTAGTTGTAAAAAAGACAAGGTGAAAAATTTGCCACCCAGTCCTACACAGCTATTTGGGTGCGGATAATGAAGAGATTCCTTGACTTCCCGCTAGTCTGTTGTCAGTATCTTTTTCTTCTGCATTTCAAACTCAGCATCGTTAATAATTCCCTTTTTTCGCAAATCATCTAGCTTTATTAATTCCGCATGGATATCCTTTTGGCGATTCGTCTGGTCTTTGGTTTTTGCATCATTTGATTGCAAAATGTGATTAGTGCGCTGTGCATCCGGATCGGACTTGTTAACAACGCGGAATTGGTACTCCACTGAAGCAAGTTTACCAGGCCACAGCGGTGACTCCTCCAAAGAGATCGGGATGGCAATCTTTCCTTGACTTTCTGCGAATTCGTTAGCTTCGCGGATTACATCGGCCTTCATTGCGGATGCATTACCGAAAATGCCACCCCTGTCCGAACGAGCCAGCATGTACGTATCCGGGGATAGTTTTACTATTCCGCGATTCGCACATCCGCTAACAACAAATACAAGGCTAATTGCACCAAGCAGAAATAATAATCTACGTTGCATTCTTGCCTCCCGGAACAATTTTATTGCCTAAATATTTAACATGATTTTTATTTGAAAGCTACTACAATAATGTAATTACTGACCCTAAAACTTCACAGGAAAAACTGCTTGTGGAAAACATCTGCAAGTGAGCAAATGCCGTCTTGAAAATTTATTTTGGTTTGCCAGTTCAAACCCTCAAAGATACACAAATGCAGTGGGCTGAACATTGCGGATTTATAAGC
>CAZISX010000207.1:1752-2387 GCA_964542005.1 uncultured Spirochaetales bacterium | reverse complement strand
ACTTCAGTAGTCATCTTGAATTAACAACTATATTATGATAAAGTAATTTTATGCGGACCAATATGGATGGGTTCGATTATTCCACCTCTTCGTAGCTTTATAAAGAGATATAAGGATTCGTTAGATAAATTGATTTTCGTTACCTGTTGTGGTAGCACGGATTCAAAAAAATATGAAAAATTCGGACACGGGTTGGTTTTCAAAGAAGTAGAAAGCATACTTAAAGATAAATGTATTCTTTGTCAGTCATTTCCAATTAGTTTGGTTTTACCCGATGACAAAAAAGAAGATAGTGACGCTTTTATGAAAACTCATTTGAATGATGAGAATTTTAAAGGTGAAATTCAAGTAATTTTTGATGATTTCATAAATAAGGTAAGCAATTGACTGGGAGCATTTCGGAAAAGCCAAAAGGTATTTTGATGCAATTCAAGCACCGGTAATGGAGTTTTTTACATTTGAGAACTCTGCACAGCCCCCATTTTGAAGAGCCACAGCTAGTAAAAGAGATCTTTGAAAACTATATATTCAATTAGTGCATTTAATTGCTCTTTTATTTGTTATTTATAAAATTAATGCTATTTTTGCACAATAAAGAGCACAATAATGCACTTTGAAGAGTTAATAAAAACAAT
>CAZISX010000207.1:778-1742 GCA_964542005.1 uncultured Spirochaetales bacterium | reverse complement strand
ATGCTGAAGCCACTACCGTAGTTCCGCTTATAGTAAGTTATGCATATCATAGGGGCGCATGGAAAAACAGAAAACCGAGAAAATTAAATGAAATGTATAATAAAAACAATAAAAGAGCGCAGAGATACCTTGAAGGTAACTCAGGATACCTTAGCTCAATTATCCGGTGTTGGCTTACGTACTTTAAAACAGTTCGAAAGTGGTAAAGGAAATCCTACACTTCAAACATTACAAAAGTTGGCAGATGTGTTGGGCTTACAGGTTAGTTTGAAACTAAAGAGTACACCCGCTAAGAGATGAGAAAAGCAAGAATACTATTCAAGGACCAAGAGGCCGGAGTTTTAACTCAATACGATGATGGCTCGTTTAAATTCAGTTATAATGATAATTGGATTGCAGATACTAATAAGCCGGACATCTCTCTTACTCTGCCTAAATCTGAAAAAGAGTTTCACTCAAAATATCTTTTTGCATTCTTCTTTAATATGCTTCCCGAAGGGTCTAACAAGCAAGTGGTTTGTAAACTAAACAGAATAGACCAAACAGATTATTTCGGACTGCTTATGACAACAGCAAAAAATGACAGCATCGGTGCCGTTCGGGTAATTAAAATTGAGTTATTATGAGCTTGCCAGTAATAACATATTGTCCGGGTACCTTGGCAAAAGGGTTTAACACATATAGCAGGAGTTGTTTGAAAAGAGTCTTTCAAGGTAAAACCGTAAATCACGTTCTCCCTTATGATTCTCCTGCATCGAATACCCAAACAGATGAGCTTTTTGATCAAAATAGAAAAAACACCTCAATCTCCGGCGTACAGGAAAAGTTCTCTCTTTTGCTTGATAAAAACAGGTTAAGACTTATTAATGAAGGTGAGCGGGGGAGATATATTTTAAAGCCTATTCCCGGTTCAGTAAAGAGGTCAGACCAAATGCCTGCCAATGAGCATCTCACAATGCAAATT
>CAZISX010000207.1:0-727 GCA_964542005.1 uncultured Spirochaetales bacterium | reverse complement strand
CACCGCAATCTCACGGAGAGCATTACAAATATTCCGGGAACTATCTGGAGCTATTCCAAATAATGAAAAATAAGCTGCCTACATATCAAATTGAGGCTCCAAAACTTTTGAAATTACTTATTTTTAATTATCTGTTCTCAAATGGGGATGCTCATTTTAAAAATTTCTCCTTACTTGAGACCTCTATGGGAGATTTTAGATTGAGTCCTGCATACGACCTGTTAAATAGTCACATTCATATAGATGATTCCCGGTTTGCATTAGAGGATGGACTACTACCCCGTAACTTAGCACAAAGCGATATCAGAACGCAATTTTTTAACCTTGCACAAAATGCAGAGATAAGCGAGAAGTTTTTCAGTGATATTATGACGATGATGCTATCTAAGTCCCAAAATGTGGAAAAACTGATAACATCATCATTTCTTAGTGAACCTACTAAAAGAGAGTATCTGCAATCTTATAATAGTCGTTTGAAGCAGTTGTTAAAAGGGCTGCCCGATTAAGACAACCCTTTTAAACTAAATGCTTGAAAAACAAGCAAGCCCCAAATTGCTTGGCAGGTTACTCAAATTTTTGCAGTAACAACTCCATCAGTTTAATTGCTGCAGATGCTATGGTGGTACCGGGGCCGAAAATTGCCACTGCACCGGCTTTGTAGAGTGCATCGTAGTCCTGTGCAGGGATAACTCCCCCTACAATTACCATAATATCTTCGCGGCCCAGT
>CAZISX010000206.1:0-2432 GCA_964542005.1 uncultured Spirochaetales bacterium | reverse complement strand
AAGAGCTTTCTTCGCAGTCAGAGTATCTGAGAAAAATGGTTTCCAGATTTCAGCTGAACAACGATGACAGCTACACAAGAAATATTCAAAATAACAAAAAAAGAGAGGTCTTGTCAAACAGACGGGGCGAGAGAAGAATTGAAACAAGGCCAAATATGAGTGTTGTGAAACCTGATGAGATAATTTCCCTCGATGATAATGATTTTGGGAAATATTAAACAGCTTGGCTGATAATGTTGCTGGGAGGTGTTAAGTGCTTAAAACTATAAAAGGAAAAACAATTACCTACACAGTGGCAGCAATAATTTTTCTGCTTGCTGTGATTTCATTTTTTGAAATAAAAAAGATTTCAAAAGTTCTTTATGCAAATTTCGAAGATTCGACAGTTGTTATCTCTGCTAATTTGGCTAAAAGTGTTGCAACGCCTCTCTTGAATTTTGATTTAAAACAGGCAGAGGAGGTTGTTGATGCAACGCTCAATTTTCCTGAAGTTATGGCTGTTGCTATTTTAGATAATGACGGGAAAAAAGTGCTTCTCGCAAAACGGAAAAATAGTTTTGGAGGCACAGAGTCTTTTGATAGTCAGAAAGGAGTCGACGGGTATTATGCCATAAAAAAAAATGAAATTAAAAACACCAATGAAGGAGCTTCAATTCTTGGATTTGCCCATGTTTACTATCATGACAACTCCATAAAATCGGTAATAAATTCACAGATAAAAACAATATGTCTGAGAAGCATTTTTACCGCTCTAACACTTATTATTGTTCTCCTCTTCTTAATCAGCAGATTTGTTATTAAACCGATTCAAGGAATAAATCTGCAGTTTGCAGGGCTGGCAGCTGATGTTTTGGAGGGAAAACTTGAGACCAGAGGTGTTCCTGATTCTGTTGGAGTTGATTTCCGTAATATTATTGAGCGGACAAATGATTTGATAAACGCTTTTACCACTCCAATAAAAATGACAATGCAGAATGTTTCTATGATTGCGGCAGGGAATATTCCTCCAAAAATTACAGATAGTTATCATGGCGATTTTGATGAAATTAAAAACAATCTCAACAGATGTATAGAAGCTATTGGTCTTCTTGTAAAAGATGCAAATATGCTGGCCGCTGCTTCAATTGAAGGGCGGTTTGAGGTCAGAGCAGATTTAGTAAGTCATAGCGGCGATTTCAAAAAAGTTATTGAAGGAGTAAACAAAACTCTCGATACAGTTGTTGCAAAAATGTTTTGGTATGAACAAATACTTGATAGCGTTCCTTTCCCTATTTCAGTTACAGATATGGATATGAACTGGACTTTTTTCAATAAACAGGCTGCGCAGGTGACTGGAAAATCAAGAAAAGAAATGATTGGCAGGCAGTGCTGTAACTGGGGTGCAGATATTTGTAAAACAGAAAATTGCGGTATTGCTCTTCTTAAAAAAGGAATCCTGACTTCAAATTTCAAGCAGCCCGGGATGGATATGAATTTTCAGGTTGACACAGCCTATCTTGTTGATGAAAAAGGTAGAAATATTGGGCACATTGAAATAGTTCAGGACATAACAAAAGCTAAAAGAGTTGAGGAATACAGCAAAATAGAGGTACAAAGAGTTGCTGAAAATCTTAATAATCTGTCAAAAGGAATTATTAATTTTGATTCAAATGTAGCAAAAGCAGACAAATACACCGAGGCCGAATTCAGGAATTTCAGCTTAATAAATCAGAACTTAAAGCAATGTTTTGACAGCTTAAACAGTCTGACCTCAGAAATGGAGCTTATTACAAAACAGCAAGTTGCCGGAGATATAGAGGCGTATGCCAACGAGAATAAGTTTGAAGGTTCATACAAAAACATTATTGCCGGATTCAATACAGGCATGAAAATTCATATTAACAACCTTCTTGATATTTTGAATTTACTCAAAGATTATGCTGAAGGAAATTTTGAAAAAGAAATGGCACCTTTGCCAGGAAAGCAGATTATAGCAACAGAACGGGTAAACCTCATTAGGCGGAATATTATTGAAGTTGTTGCCGGAGTAAACGAGTATATCAGCCATACAAATGCTGGCGAAATTGAGAAAATCAATTTTAATTCAGGCAAGTACCTTGGCGCATATAGAAATATCTTTGAAGGCTTGAATAAAGCTGCAAAAGCAACAGTCACCCCACTTTTGGAAGTTCTTTCTGTGATGAAAAATCTTGAAAATGGCAACCTTTCCCTTTTAATGACAGGAAGCTACAATGGCAGTTTTGCAATGCTTAAAGAAGCTGTGAACAACTCTATAATTTCGTTTAATGAAATTCTTTCTCTTGTCCGCACCTCAGTTGAACAAGTCAGAAGCGGTTCTCATCAGGTAAGCGATGCGGCTCAGTCCTTATCTCAAGGAGCTTCAGAATCAGCAAGCTCGCTGGAGGAAATTTCAAGCTCAATGCAGGAAATTG
>CAZISX010000205.1:0-2433 GCA_964542005.1 uncultured Spirochaetales bacterium | reverse complement strand
AGATCTAGCGGCTTTGGACACTTTTCACCTTTAGACCATTGCGGGATCATCTGACGAGGTATACCTAAAGCTTTTGATATATCAGTCTGATTAAGACCGTTTTTTTCTGCAGCGCTTGTTATGGCTGATATGTTCAGTTTCTTACTACTCATACAAACCAACTATATGGTTTTGTCAACTTTTGTCAACTAAAAAGTGGTTTTAAAATTTTTCTGTTATGCCTATCTTTGTTTGCCCCCCCCACATATAATGGTAGTCTAAAACTGGACAGAGGTATTTAGTGGACTAAACTAACCTTTGTACGGAGAAATTGACATGAAGGGAAAAAAGATGACAGATGCAGGACTCAAAGCAAAAGTAGCACTGGAAGCAGTGAAAGAAGAAAAAACAGGGGATTAAGCTCTGCCTTGAAAAAGTCAAAGCACTGATGAACGAGCTGAAAATAAAGCCGATATATCCAAAGCCTAACCTTTCAAAACCGAACAAACAGCACAAGAAGTATCCGTATTTATTGAACAATGTCCCCATAACACAAGCGAATCAGGTTTGGAGCACCGACATTACTTATATCAGGATGCCACATGGATTTGCATACTTGACAGCGGTGATTGATTGGCACAGCAGATTTGTTCTAAGCTGGAAAGTTTCGACCAGCCTAGAAGGCTCTTTTTGCCGCGCAGCACTTAACGAAGCCCTTGAAAAATATGGGAAACCAGAGATTTTCAACACAGACCAGGGTGTTCAATACACGGACAAAAAATTTACAGATATTCTTGCAAACAGAGAGATAAAAATCAGCATGGACGGGAAAGGTAGAGCGATTGACAATATCTATATCGAAAGATTGTGGCGCACGGTTAAGTATGAGGAAATATTCTTGAAAAGCTACGGTTCGGTTAAAGAATTGAAGATAGAACTTGAAAAATATTTCAGGTTTTACAATTATCAGCGCGACCATTCTGCCCACAATTACAAAACGCCGTGGTCTGTTTACAGTAAAAACATGGCTGAACAAGCAATACAGATAAGTGCTTGAAAATTATGAAAAAGAAACTTTACACTAAATACTTGGATTTTTCTGTCCAGAAAAACTTGACCATTATAATTGCTGTTTCTTTAGTCATCGCTATTCTCCGCTTTTTAAAACCAGTAATCACGAGGATTTACACTATCTGTCAATGCAGCGACATCATCAATAACTGAAAAATACCATTCATTTTCATGCCAAACCCGGCGGATTTGCTTGTTGCCAAAAACTATTAATTTGTTATCAGTCATTTTTATCGTGCTCCCTAATACCTTATAATTTCAAACTGTTTTACGGTCAATAGCATGAGTTTTGGTTGTTCTATAAGTTTCATTGCTTATTTTCAAAATATCCAAAATGATTAAGCTTTTCAGCCTTTTGGCTGCCAGAGTTTTACATCATCAATCATTGTTTTTAATTACTATGTTTTTAGTTTTCATCTGAAATTCTAAATTCAAGCTCATAATTTTTTATAAATTCAGTTTCTTCTTTAGTGAGACCATATAGCGGACAAATCAAGTCATCTATTTTATCAATTAGATGTTTTGACTTGCCGATTTTGTATTCTTGAAATGAATCTATATTTGCATACTTTTCGGTTTTTCTTGTGTTCACATTTTTTTCAATATCAACAAGATATTCTGAATATACATTTTCTATTTCTTGTATTTTTTCAGCATTTAATTTTTCTATTGGTATGCGGAATGATTCTATTTCGTATGATTTTAAATCTAAATTATTGGAAAATATTTGATAAAACCAAAAAAATAAATTGCTGCTAAGAATTGCGCCTACATTATTTGAATATGTAACATCTAATAAAAGCTGCTTCTCTTTTGTTGAACCTGTGGAGTAGTTTGTTATTATTTTAAAATAACGACCTCCTGTTGTACGGTAATATATTGGTTTTCCTTCATTTCTAATAAGATCGCAAATTTTTGTATTAAAAGCAAAGATTTTTGCAAGAATATCCTGCTCTATTATATAGCTTATTTTAGGATATCTTCCGGTTAGTTTAAGACCGAACACATCTACAAAATTTAGATTGTTTAGAAGCATTTCAAGATTGAAGTTTTTATTTTTTCTATGCATTTTTGTTGCAAGTATTTGTTTGCATGGTGAATTTGTTTTTTCAAAAAAAATGATTGAAGTATTAACCACTGCATTTTGAAATATGGGTTGAGGTCTGACAGAATAAGACGAAATTTTTATTGTTCTGCAATTTTTTTCCATCAAGTTATGCAACGCTGTCATAGAATCACTTGATGTAATAGAAATAGGCACAATATAATTAAGATTGCCATAGGTTTTTAAAACATTATAGCCAGATTCAATAAATATGGTAAAAGTACTCAAGTTTCGCACATCAATAAAATCAATGAATTAGCCACAGGCTGAGTCTGTAA
>CAZISX010000204.1:307-2445 GCA_964542005.1 uncultured Spirochaetales bacterium | reverse complement strand
TGCAATCTGCAGAACATCCACCGCAGAAATACCTGGATATAGAACAGCCAGCTTTGACGACGATGGGATGAGCTTCAGAGCGGATTACGACCGGATGTGGAAAAACCCAACTTTTACAGTTATCACTTCAGCAGGCTATGAACTAGCACTCGACTCTGACAATAAGGAACAGAAAAATTCCTATTTTGCAATGGCATTATGCGAAGCCATAGAGTGCCGCCCTAATGGTATGGAGGAGGGTTCAAACAAAGCCGATTTTAATAAAGATAGTATCATTACGGCTCAAGAGCTTTGCACGTATATCCAAAATCAACCTCAAGTTATTTCACGTCAATTACCACAAATATATTCTCTTACCTCTTCAGAACAGACACCCGGAGGGCAATACATTTTTTTGCTTCCCGACTTTGAGCCATCCACATTAAAAAAAATCGAAGGTTTAAGTAGCCCCTACAAAGGATTGTTATCCTATGAGGAGAAAGATCGTCCTATATTTTGTGGGAGAAAAAAATTCATAACTCAATTGCTTAATACAGTTTGCACAAACAATCAAAAATTAACAGTTGTGACAGGTGCATCTGGAGCAGGAAAATCAAGTTTAGTCAAGGCAGGACTGATTCCTAGATTAGAATCTCAGTCTGAACCCAAGTGGCTATCTTGTGAATTTCGCCCAGGAAGCTCTCCTTTTAAGGCTTTTTGTGATAAGCTCATAGGATGTCTAAACATAAAAGATAAAAATGATTCAATCGAAACTAAAATAAAATCATTTGAGCAGGAACTACAAAAGGCATCTATAAAATACAAACAGGATGTAAAAGCAGAAATAATCCTAAAAAAACGGAAAATAAATAAAGGATTTCAAGAAGTCTATCAGGAATTTATTAACTTGTTCTCCAAAGCGAAAGATCAAAATGTTTTGATAGCAATTGATCAGTTTGAGGAGCTAATCACCTTGTGTCAAATTCCCGAGAAAGAACTTTTCCTTGAATTGCTAAATGAGATTTTAACCCAATGTGACAATGTGCGACTTGTTGTTACAGTGCGTTCGGATTTTGAAACTCATTTTCAGCAGTCTTTGAAGCAGAGTAAGGCTTCAAAAGCAAAGAACCCTTTCAATATAACTGATGCCTGGAATAACAAAGGAGTTCGTTTATACGTTGAAGACATGAATAGCCATCAATTAAAACAGGTAATCGAGCGACCTGCGGCACTTTTTTATGTAAATTTTGAGTCAGAAAGTCTTGTTTCTTACATTATTGAACAGGTCGTGGGAAGACCGGGGGCTTTACCCTTGCTTTCTTTTGTATTGGAGCAACTTTACCAAAAAGTCAAGGGCAAGTCTGATAAGAAAATAACTAAGGACGATTACGATGATTTGGGTGGTGTTATAGGAGCGCTCCAAAAAACAGCAGATCAAGAATATGAAAAACTGACAAAAGTTAAAGATGGTGAGGATGAATCGATGGGTGAACTACGTCAGCAAATGATGAAATTGCTGATGCTGCGGATGGTGAGTCTGCAAGGCGGGCAACCTGCAAAGCGACCTGTACTCCTGTCAGAATTAGAGTATCCAGAGTGGAATTCTAGACACAAAGATGCGACAAAGGAAATCAAAAACATTCGGGAGCAGCTTGAACAGTCTCGCCTAATTGTAACCGAAGCTGGATATACCGAACCTGCCCATGATGCTCTGATTTTGCATTGGGATAAATTGAAGAAATGGATTGAAGAGGAAAAAGATAATTTAATTTTGCATAATCGCCTTCTGGTTGCCGTTGAAGATTGGCAGGAGTGGGAAGAAGAGAAAAAGAAAAATCCTATCGTGCTAGTCTTAAATCCTGTGGCTTATGGATTAGGGTGTGCTACTGAACGAGTGATGCGCTTGAACTTTTGGCTCTTTCAATGGCGAAATCGCCTATTTCAACGGCTAAACCCATTAAGATTGGTGAGTTATGTCTATATGAAGATAAAGAGCAAAATCAATCGTCAAAACAATGCTGTGCAAATAAACCCTGCGGGAAAGTCAGGTGGACACCTTTGGAACAACGATCCTCGCTTAGAGCTACTCAGGGAATTACTTTATACCAAGAATAGTTGGCTGAATGTAAGTGAAACTGAGTTTGTGCGGCGAAGTGTTA
>CAZISX010000204.1:0-262 GCA_964542005.1 uncultured Spirochaetales bacterium | reverse complement strand
GACTAGCAGCATGGGCTGGATTTGAAGGAATAAAAGCTCAGATTAAGAGTGCTGAAGCCTTAAGAGAATCAGCAGAAGCCCACTTGGGTTCTAATCGCCAACTAGAAGCCGCACTAGAGATATTGGAAGCACAGAAGAAGCTTGAATCTATGTATATAGATGGAGATAGAGAATTGATTTTAGTGCTACTGGAAGAATTGGATAATCTTTTCCCAAATCAAGATTGGGCGGCTGCCTCAAAGTTAGGTTCTTCTATAGAAAG
>CAZISX010000203.1:1394-2455 GCA_964542005.1 uncultured Spirochaetales bacterium | reverse complement strand
TTAGAGTGCTCTTTAGTCTTATAAGGTATTATATAAAGTAATACTAACTATAAATTATAATAATTAATTTCTTAAAACTGAAAGATACTATATGACTAGTAAATTTAATAATAAAAAAGAAGTTAAAAAAGCAGAAGAGTATATAGACTCTCTGTATAAAAAGATTCTTAAACAGAAGTCTTCTGACGCCTCAGCCCCGGAAGAGGATCATTTGACGCGAGGTTGCGACCAAGGATCTTCCAAGGTAGACTAGGCAATGCTCAGGCCACCGGGGCCTGCCTACCGCTAGGAGCAAAAATGAATTATTTTTATGAATACTTAATGTTTGATATGGCAGAAGATATTAACTCTTCTTGGGACACTGAGTCCGAGCGCGCTCATGAGTTCTGTTTTATCCTCAGTCTTTTAGAAGATGAAGTCCCCGAGACATTTTTTAAAATGTATGCTTCGCAAATTAATGCCTCGGAGCAGTGCATCGAAAATGCTCTTGCTTATTTTTCTGGTATGAATCTACTTTCAGTTTTCTGCGACTGTGCGCCAGACTGGAAGTCAACTTGTGAAATCTACAACCTTGAAGACTCCAAGTTCTACCAGATTGGTAATGAATCGTTTTTATCTAAAGATAAAAACTGGGAATTAACAAACGAGCGCTTAGTGCTAGCAAGGCTTGAAATTAAGGACGTTTCTTGAAAAGGACTAATAGACGCAAAATGTCTAATGTATACGATATTGTTCGTTATCCCAACCCAATTTTGTTTAAAACAACTTCTTCATTTACTCTCCCAATTACCTTATCAAATCTCACATAATTGCGTAGCAAAGGACTGGCTGTTGCTGCAAATCAAATAGGCTTAGATGTTCGTGCTTTTATTATGAAAGTTGATAATAAAACTAAATTATTTATCAATCCTCATATTCAAGATCTAAGTTTAGAATCTATTGTTTTAGATGAAGGTTGTCTTTCTATTCCCAATGTTTTATGGCATGTTCGAAGACCTGTCGAAGTTTTAATTCGATCTCATGATATTCATGGAAATATTTTTGAGACGGAGCTCTCCGGC
>CAZISX010000203.1:550-1142 GCA_964542005.1 uncultured Spirochaetales bacterium | reverse complement strand
GCAAGTTTTTTACTTACAGGTTTAATTGACTTTTATCATAAGCTACTAGAATCTGCGACTTATGAGCACTTGGCGGACGAAACAAAAGAAAAAATAGTTATAGTTAAAAAACTATGGCACAGTATTGAAGATCAAACTGGAATTGGCAAGCATTGACTGTGATAAAATTTTTCAGTGGAGCGTAAGAGATATCAAGAGTATATGCAGTCTGATAAGTGGAAGCATAGACGGTCAAGATATTTTGAAACGCATGAAAGAAAATGTAGAGCCTGTTCTTCAACAGCTAGAATACAGCTTCATCATAAAACCTACGTAAGACTAGAAAAAGAACGAGACCAAGATTTAGTAGCTTTATGTTGGCGATGTCATAATTCACTGCACAAAATTCAACGAAAAACAAAATTTGATTCTATAAAGAAACTTTGTACATTTAAAAGTATTGATATATCTTTGCTATAAATAATACTGCCTTCCTTAATATATTAAAATAAAAATACGAGAAATGAAATAAACAGAAAGCCGATAAGACTCAAAAATCCATAAAACACAGTTAAAAGCATAAACTTGAATACTGTCAGCATTCTGCCTTGAT
>CAZISX010000203.1:0-540 GCA_964542005.1 uncultured Spirochaetales bacterium | reverse complement strand
TTCGCAAAAAAAGACAAAAAATTAAAAATATAAAAACTACTCGCAGACCAACCGCTTATAATAAAAAAAGAAGGAGAAAGAATGTACGTAACTAAGAGAGCTGTTTCAGAACCAGCGGAGTATTGGATTGATAATCCCATCAATGTTTTAGACAATGGATTTGTTTATCTTGTTGACTATATGGGAAATGATATGTCAATTGAGCAAGCTGCTCGGACATCCTATGGTCCAGAGACTAAGTCGGTCACTAGCTCCACGGGACTTATTAGATATCTGATGAGGCATCGACATACTTCTCCAATTGAAATGGTAGAGCTTAAGTTTCATTTAAAGATGCCCATTTTTATTGCCCGACAGTGGATGCGCCATCGAACTGCATCAATAAATGAAATGTCGGGAAGATATTCTGTACTACCCTCTGAGTTTTATATTCCATCAACAAATAATCTTAATCATCAAAGTTCAATCAACAATCAAGGAAGAGGCGACCTGCTCTCTGAGCAGGAGGCGCAGGCGGTGACTCAGATGCTTAGACTTGAC
>CAZISX010000202.1:0-2512 GCA_964542005.1 uncultured Spirochaetales bacterium | reverse complement strand
TTTTTTAACAAAAATTAGATGAACAGGCTATTGCTTAATTATGCAGGGGTCTTGATTTTGTTGTGCGGTGGTCTTAATTCTAGCGGATATCTGCATCTTGTTTGGCTAAAAACAACCAAAAAATAATAAAAATGGAGAAAAAACAGTTGTTTTTGACTATTTTTATGGAAAAAACTGGTTAGATTGCCAAAAAATCATAATTTTAAGGAATATTAATATAAATTTTTATTGAAAAATGGAAAGCCGAAAGAGTTTATATGTTTTCTGTTGATGTTTCAGGAACGACAATAGCCACTTCTTTTGGGTCGGCAATTTTAGAGTCAAGATACTCAATAACAGCCGTTGGTGCAGCATCTCCTCTTCTGTAGCCTAATTTAACAACTCTTGTGTAGCCGCCTGCTCTTGCACTAAACCTTGGAGCAAGCTCATTCACAAGTTTAGGAATAACGATCTCTCTTTCTGATTTGATATACTTAGTAAGCTCAACAATTGATGCCTGTGTATTTTTCTTTGCAAGCGTAATTATTTTATCAGCAAGAATACTAAGCTCTTTTGCTCTTACAAGCGTTGTTGTTAATCTCTCGTGTTTTACAAGAGAAATAAGAAGATTTGTCATCATAGCATTTCTATGAGAACTTTCTCTCCCAAGTCTTTTACCTTTATTTCTATGCCTCATGGCTTTCTCCTTTTATTTTTCCTTTCTTTTTTTTTCAAGTTCATCTATTACCTTAGAATCAGGAAAACTATTTATTTCCATTCCAAAGTGAATACCCATGTTTAAGAGAATCAGTTTAATCTCATTCAAAGATTTTCTACCAAAGTTTTTAGTCTTAAGCATTTCACCTTCAGATTTCTGAACCAACTCGCCAACATATTTAATGTTTGCATTTTTAAGACAATTGTATGATCGAACAGATAAATCAAGCTCTTCAATAGTTTTGTAGAGATTCCAGTTTATTTCTTCAACAGATTCTCTAACCTTTTCTTCAGTCTCTTCTTCAATAGAAAAATTGATAAAGAATTTAGCATGTTCTCTCATAATCATTGCCGCATAAGAAAGAGCATCTCTTGGCGATAAGGAACCATCAGTCTCAAGATCAAAAGTAAGCTTATCATAGTTAAAACTATTTTTAACTCTTGCTCCAGTTACTTTATAATTAACATTAACAACCGGAGAAAAGAAAGAATCCACCGGAATAAAACCCTCACTATAAAGTTCTGTGTCATGATCCTCTGCCTGAACATATCCTCGGCCAGATGTAATAAGAAGCTCCATTTCAAAGTCTACATCATCATCCATGTGAAAAAGTTCAAGATCTTTGTTAAGTATTTTAAGAGCTGCTGTTTCTGGAATATCCCCTGCTCTTACTATACCCTTGCCGTTTTTTCTTAGAACTAAATGATGCAACTTGTCTTCGTGTGCGACGAACCTAATCTGCTTCACATTAAGAAAAATATCAATAACATCTTCCTTTATTCCAGGAATTGAAGTAAATTCATGTTCTACGCCTTTAATCTTAGCCGCTACGATTGCGCTTCCTCTAAGAGAAGAAAGAAGAATTCTCCTTAGCGTATTACCTAATGTGATTCCATAGCCTTTCATCAAAGGTTCACAAGTAAATCTGGAATATTTACCATCATCACTTTGCTTAATAACCTTCACATCTCTAGGCATTATTAAAGTTGTCCAGTTAGAACGATACATATGGTAATCTCCTGTATTAAATTACTTAGAATAAAGCTCTACTATCAGATTTTCCTTTATATCATCAGTAATATCTTCTCTCTCTGGAAGTCTTATAACTTTACCTTTAATTTCTTCCTTATTAAGCTCAAGCCAAGCAGGAATTGTTGCTCTTTGTCCAGCATATTCTAAAGCTGTCTTAAAAACATCGTAATTTTTACTTGTTTCTTTAACTTGAATTACATCGCCTTCTTTTAAAACATAAGAAGGAATATCTGTGATAACGCCATTTATTGTAAAATGTCTATGATTAACAAGCTGTCTTGCCTGTGTTCTGCTTGTTGCTATTCCAAGTCTGTAGACAACATTATCAAGCCTGCTCTCAAGCATTGCTAAAAGATTTTCTCCGGTTGACCCTTTCATTTTAGATGATCTGGCATAAAAAATCCGGAATTGACTCTCTAGCATACCATAAATAGCTTTAACTTTTTGTTTTTCTCTTAACTGAACTTTATAATCACTAGTTCTTTTCTTTTCCTTTCCATGTTCACCAGGAGCATAAGGTCTTCTGTCATATGAACATTTTTCGGAGAAACATCTTTCTCCCTTTAAAAACAATTTACTTCCTTCTCTTCTGCAAATCTTGCAGTTTGCTTCAGTATATTTTGCCAAAGCGTCCTCCTTTTTGACTAATAAAAAGTTTACACTTACCCTATTACACTCTTCTTCTCTTTTTCGGTCTGCAACCATTGTGCGGAACCGGAGTAATATCTCTAAGAAGTGTAACATTGTAACCAACATTTGAAAGACCTCTAATTGCAGCTTCAC
>CAZISX010000201.1:0-2551 GCA_964542005.1 uncultured Spirochaetales bacterium | reverse complement strand
AATCCTTTCTGTTATATCTCTTGCTGCTGCATAAATTTTATTGCCATCAGGGTGAGCACGCCATTCAATAAATCTGTAAGTGCCATCTTTGCTCTTGTAACGGTTTACAAAGTTTACTACCTCTTCCTGATTTCTGAGTTTTAACACAACATCGAGGGTTGATTGCATATCGTCCGGATGGATAAATTCCATAAAATTTCTTGTTACCAGCTCTTTCATTGAATAACCGAGAATTTGCTCCCATGCTTTATTTACCTTTATAAAATTTCCATCAGTATCAGCTATGCAGAGCAGATCAAGATTGATGTCAAAAAACTTTTCAAGTTCCTCATGGTTATTGTTCTTTTCATTAAATTCAGCCATTTTTGCCTCTTATAAAATTCCTCTAATAAAATCGTTGATTTTTCGTAATCTTTCCCAGTTTGGCTCGATTATATCCTATTTTCCCAGATAGTTAGAAATAATTTGTGAAAACATTCCAACATCAACAGGCTTTATGAGGCAGTCGTTCATTCCGGCGGCAAGAAACCGCTTTTTATCATCCTCAGCAGCGTAAGCAGTTATTGCAATTATTGGAATTTCCTTGCCTTTTTGGTCAAAGTTTTTTCTTATAAGCTCTGTTGCTTCAATGCCATTGATCTTTGGCATCTGAATATCCATAAAAATTATATCAAAATGCTGCTCACCAAATTTTTCGATTGCCTGTTTCCCATTTTCAGCAACTATCAATGAAGCAGATGGATAATAATCACGGAGCATAAGCCGAAAGAAAAACTGGTTGTCTTCGTTATCTTCAGCAAGAAGTATGTTGAATTTGGTCTGGTTCTGATGCTGAACTTTTGGGGCAACAATTTCAGATTGTTCTTCCTCGCGGTGGAAGAGAAAAGGAATGGTCGCAATAAAAACACTTCCTTTATTCAGAGTGCTTTCAACAGAAATTGTTCCGTTCATGCGGGAGACAAGTTCTCTTGTGATTGCAAGTCCAAGTCCAGCCCCCTGATATTTTTTTGTGTAGCTCATATCGCCCTGAACAAAACGGTCAAAAATTGTTGAAAGTTTCTCTTTTTCAATTCCGATTCCTGTATCTTTGACAGAGAAGGTTATTATTGTTTGGGAAGATGGATTCCCGTCTTCACGGGAATGACACAGAAGGCTGTCATCTCCGCGAAGGCGGAGATCCATCCCTTTATTGTTATTTGATTCAAAAGATGGATTCCCATCTTCACGATGCCTCGATTTCGTAAAACCTGAATCAACTACGAGCAATACCGATCCGTTATCTGTGAATTTCACCGCATTTGAGAGCAAATTAAGAAGTACCTGCTGTAACCGGAGCGGATCGCCAAAAACAAACTGTGGCATTGTTTTATCTATCAAAAGAGATACAGATATTCCTTTTTCGTCAGCCATTTGTTTGATTAATGATATTGCATTTTCAGCAATCTCAATAATTGACATTTTTATTGATGCAATCTCTATTTTAGAGTTGTCAATGCGGGACAAATCAAGCAAATCTTCAATAAGCCCAAGCATGTTTTTGGAGGAGTGTTTTAAAAGCTCGACATATTCATGTTCATCTCTTTTTTTCAAAGCAACATCAAGCAGTTGAGCTACGCCCATAATTCCGTTCATTGGAGTGCGGAGCTCATGACTCATATTGGCAAGAAAAGCTGATTTCGCGTTACTTGCGGCCTCCGCAGCATCTTTTGCTTCAAAAATTTCTTTTTCCGCCATTTTCCTCTCAGTAATATCTCGGCAAATGCCCCATATTCCTGTGTTTTTTCCATTTTCCTTTATTAAAAATGAATTGAGTTCAACCGCAATAATAGTTCCATCTTTGCGCCGATATTCTTTTTGATAAACATCTGAATACCCTCGGCCAATAATCTGTTCCAGCACAATCTTATCTTCCTCTGCTTCCCATCTTTCAGGAGTAATGCTTTTGTAGGATTTCCCCAGTAATTCTTCAGAGGTATAGCCCAGCATCTCCCGGTAACTATCATTAAATTCAACAATACAGCTCTCCATATCAACTTGCACAATACCATCTCGACTCTTTTCAAATAAGTTGCGATATCTATTCTCTTTTTTTTCAAGCTCTTTTTTGGTTTCTAGTAATTCTTTGTTTTGATACTGATATTCTTCATTTTGACACCTTAGCTCTTCACCCTGACATTCAAGCTCTTCGTTTTGAACCTCGATTTCTTCAGCTTTTTCCTGCAGCTCTTCGTATGCTTTTGCAAGGTCTTTGGCCTGAATTGCAAGTTCTTTTCGGAGCTTGCTCATCTCAATCTGTGTGTGGATTCTGGCAAGAACTTCTTTCGGTTCAAATGGCTTTGTAATAAAATCAACTGCGCCGAGTTCAAATCCTTTTAACCGGTCAGATAATTCATCAAAAGCACTTATAAAAATAATCGGAATATTTGCGGTTGAGCTGTTGGCTTTTAGCCGGCGACAAACCTCAAATCCGTCAATTTCAGGCATTTTTACATCTAACAAAATAAGATCAGGTTTTTTGGAAAAAGCTGATATAATCGCCATTTCTCCGTTG
>CAZISX010000200.1:2050-2566 GCA_964542005.1 uncultured Spirochaetales bacterium | reverse complement strand
TAATCTCCGGCAGGAAACTGATTCTGCTAAATGGTCCAATATCGGACAGTTCGAACAGTTTTTATTTCATTTAGCAACCATCAAACAACAAAAAATTCCCAATTCAACTACCCTGATAGATGCTGCAGAAGTGATGATGGATGATCATTTTTGCCGGATTTTGATGGAACAAATCATGAAAGTGAAACCTGCCTGGGCATCCAACAAGCAATTTCCGAATTTACCCATGATCATTCCGCCTGAAAACAGAGATAAAAATAGCAAAGGAGGCAATGGTAGAACCCGGGTGAAATTGGTCAAAGGAAAATCAGACGAAAATGAAATGGAAGAGTTTTACACCGGTTCTTCAAATTCATCTGAAAACAGTTCACAAAAATTCAATAAATACTGGAGTAAATCTGACAAAAAGAGTAGTAATGGAAAAGGGTATCATTCTTACTGGCTCTGGCCACCTTGTGAGTCACTCATTTACGGATTGGCATTTGAGGGAATGGGCCGATTTTCTATTCAACTTTG
>CAZISX010000200.1:0-2040 GCA_964542005.1 uncultured Spirochaetales bacterium | reverse complement strand
AGCAGCAGAAATCTCAAACATCAATCAAAACAGATGCAGACAATCAGCAGTTTTCGAAGGCTCGCTCGAAGGCGGAATTGATACCAAAGCTACCATTCGCTCCATGATTCGCAACGAGAAGAAAATTTATATCTCAAGACTTTCTTCCGGAAACGAACAATCCATTATTGATGGAACAATGCCCGATCCTTTTGTGTTTTTCTTTCCCAATATAAGCAATGCCAAAGATGGTATCTGGAGTGTGTTTACGGCTGGAAGAGATTTGAGTTTATTTGTTAAAAATCAGGATTTATTGAAGAAAACTACCCGGGAAATGGGACCTGTTTTTGTTTCAAGCATAGTTGTGGATGAATATGTGGAAGCTCCTTCACATTTGAAATCGTTGTTCTCAAGCATGTCAAAAGCACATGGAACAGTCATGTTTGGCAATCCGTGCATCAATGCCAAACAATCTGCAATCTGGCTTGAATCAAGCAATTATAAGTGTTGTCCCATTGTGCGGGGATCAGATATCAACACAATTCTACGTTTTTTTAAAGATAATTTTGATGTTACTATTGAGTTAGATAACTGGAAAGAAGCCCTGATTCGCATGGCCATTCCCTATGCTAAAAAATCAGTAACTATCATTTCCGATGATTCCCTGGAATTAACTTCAAGAGTTAGGAAGGAAGCTGCCCTAAGAAAGATCATGCTGAATATTGTTAGTCATGATAATTTCTCAGAAGCTCAACTTGAAGAAGCCCGGCATCGGTTTATAGTTCCAACCCTTGATATAGCTGGACTTCAGTTTTTGCCTGAAGCAGAAATTATTTTGGGTCAAACCAAAGATACTTATTTTGAAATGCTTCCTTACGCCATCAGAAAACAGGTTGGATATAAAGAAAAATTATGAGCAAATGGAAACACTTTACGATGGATTAGTATTTGATTTTCGAAATCCTGAAGATTTGTTTGACAACAAACCATTCATCAAGGTTCATTATGCGGATCTTATCAAACGTTGGGTTGAAGGGGATAGAATTTCAGAAAAGGAGCAAACTACCCTGACCAAAATTCTTGTTTATTATCCTGAATATGTTTTAAGTCATAACAAGGATCAGGAATTTGTGGGCTATCTCAGGAAGATAATGCAGAATCCTGAAATTCAGAGAAGAAATAATCCTGAAAAGGGAATCTATTTATATTCACTCGTCTGTTTATTGTTAAAAACCGGAGATTTAAAGCAGATTTATAATGAACTTTCCAGCATCATCAAGCTAATACATGAGTATGTAATCGAAGATGTAATTATTTTTATTGATTATCATTTAGACCTCCCCTTAATCGAAAAACTCACTGCTGATGCTGCTGAGGTAGCATCTGAAGAGGAAAGAATCGCACAGATTTACATCAGATTAATTTCTAATATTTTGGATTCCAAAGACTTTATTGAACTTGGTTCTGTTTATAACCTGATGAATTTTCCGGTTCCCCATGTCTATATTGAAAATAAAATTTGTCAGGACATCCGATCGTTGGCTCTTCAATTTTACAATAATCAAATGTATAAAAAGGCCTTGAAATTTTACCAGATACTTCGGATAGTCAGATTTGACCCTCCGGGCACAATGACCCATTTTGTTCGTGTTGAATTGATGCTCGGAAACATTAGTCAGGCAGAGATTTACACTGCCATGGCCTGGGATATTAGAAATGATGCAGCTCCCTATGTGAAAGTCAGGATTTTATTTCTGATCATATTTTTAAATCTAATTCAATCGAAACCTGTTGATATCTGGCTTGCCTGTTTGAAACATGCTTTGATGAACTTAAATGAATATGTTTACTGGCAATTTGGTGCTAGCACCATACATCCTGAAAGCAACTGCCCTGATTGGCAAAAAGAGAAACGTAGGTGGAAACCAGTTCCGACACGCTATGGCAACAATGTCAATTCTTATTGACTATAAATTCTTCGATAATTACGTGTTAATCAAAGCTGCAGTGATACATGATTTGTTGGAAGATGTGCCGGAAACCAATGAAAATGAACTTCGA
>CAZISX010000199.1:0-2591 GCA_964542005.1 uncultured Spirochaetales bacterium | reverse complement strand
AAAAAGGCGAGAAAATTCCGATAATTGCGGTGACTGCTTATGCCTCGGACGAGGATAAAAGCCGTTTTCTTGCCAAGGGAATGAATGATTGTGTTGTCAAGCCGGTTGATATTGAAATATTTTCGGAACTGATTAGAAAAATCTTAAGCTAACAGATATTTAATGAGCAAAAAAGGAGAAGGGAATGATAAAATTAGTTTTTTTTATATTGTTGATTTTGATCCTACCGCTTGGTGTTTCAGCAAAAGAACCAAAAACTGTAATTGTTGGAATATATCCGTGGTCTCCTTATGTAAATTATTATCCATCATCAACAGGCGTGAGTATTGAATTTGTAAAGTTGCTCAACTCTTTTCAGAAAGATTTCAAATTTGTGACAAAGGAAATTCCGGCAAAAAGAAGATATGATCTGATAAAAAACGGAACTGTTGATATTATCCTGTTTGAAGATGCCAATTGGGACTGGAAAGGTCGAGATGTCTTATTCAGCAATCAATTTGCCATAAAAGGTGTTCCTTATAAAGATGGAGAGCTTTTCGTTGCATTAAAAGAAAAGACTACTGATCAAAAATATTTTGATAATCTAAAAGACAAAAAAATCCTAATAACACTTGGTTATCACTATGCTTTTACAAATTTTAGCACCGACGACAATTATCTCAAAAAACACTTTGATCTTGATATTTGCCCCGATCCTGAGGGAATTATTAAAAAACTACTAAAAAACAGAGGCGATATTGGCTTAATTTCGCAATCACTTCTAAAGCAATACACTCTTAAAAACCCGCAAGATAAGGATAAATTTTTTATTGCCACAAAAATGGATAGTGTCTATTCTCTTTTAATTGTGATAAGAAAAAATGGCAGTATCTCAAAAAATCAGATTGATTTTATACTTGATAAGCTTGATAAAGATGGTTTGGCAGAAAAATTCTTCAAAGAACAGCATTTAATTGATTAACCGGCAGATGAGGTGTTTATGTTTTTGAAAAAAACAATTTCTTTAAAAGTCTCTGCCATTCTTATAATAAGTATTGTGACAACAATGCTTTTCAGCAGCGTTGTTTTGTTTCTTTTTGAAAAAAATATATTGACAAAAAACATTAATCAGCAATCAAATCAAACCTTTAAAAAGTTTTTAAACGGAATAGAAACACATCTTTGGAATCTGGATATTTCTCAAATGGAAAAAATTATATTGCTTGAAATGGAAACCAGAGATATTTCAGCAATTTTAATTTTTGCAAACAATGATTCTAAAGAAAATCTGGCATTAGCTTTCAAAAAAAACAAGGATGGAGTCCCGATAAAAATTGAAGCAGAAAAAGAACTGACTTCCAATATTACAAATTCCCATACTCTTATGAAATCATTAATTAAAAGAGATGGTATTGATTTAGGAAGAGTTGAGATTTATTTTTCAGATTACTATTTAGAGGAAGCAACATACATGCTTCTTCTCAAGCTTATTATTCAGTCAATTCTTTTGGCCGCAATTACAATTTCAATGGTTTATTATGCACTTAAACGGTTCATTATCAGGCATATTGTATCGCTAAACAGGGCTGTAGCTGATTTTTCAAACATGAATTTTGACACAAAAACAGAAATAAACTCCAACGATGAATTTGGCAGTTTAGCCAATAATATCAACAAAATGGCGAACACTATAAAAATCCACAAACATGAAATGGATCTTTTGATAAATAACCTTCAAGATACAAACAAAGAATCTTTTGCATTAAATACGAAACTGCTCGCAACAAATGAAGAGCTTCGCATTACCAAAGAAAAAGCGGAAGATGCAAACAATCTCAAGTCTGCCCTTCTCGCCAATATGAGCCATGAACTCAGAACTCCAATGAATGCAATTATGGGAGCAGCCCAGCTACTTGAGGGTTCGCTGAAAGGAACTCGCGAATATGATATTGTGCGGCTTCTTAAACACTCCTCAAAAAACATGACCTCTCTTATTGATGATTTGCTGGATTTATCGAAAATTAAAGCATCAAAGCTGACGCTTTTTCCTATAAAAATGGAAATTCGTGAAATAACAAAAAGCTCTATTTGGACAATTAAACAAAAGGCTGATGAAAAAAAAATATCTCTAAACTATTCAATTTCCGAACAAGTTCCTCCGTTTGTTTTTGGAGATCCGCTGAGAGTTCAGCAGATACTTCTGAATTTACTTTCAAATGCAGTGAAATTTACAGATTCAGGATCCGTGTCGCTCTCAATTGATGCAAGTTTTGCAGAACTGTGTCATTCCCGAAAAAATGAAAATCCGAACCTGTGTCATTCCCGTGAAGACGGGAATCCATCTTCTCAAGCAATAATAACTTTCTCAGTCAAAGACACTGGTGTTGGAATTGAAAAAGAGAAAATCGAGACAATTTTCGAGCGGTTTGTTCAGGGCGATATGAGCTACAGCAAAAGATTTCAAGGTGCCGGACTTGGACTTGCTATAACTGAAGAGCTTGTTTCGCTGATGGGCGGCACGATTTCTGTCGAAAGTGAACCAGGAAAAGGGAGCAACTTTATTGTGCAAATCCCGTTTAATATTTCTGAAAAAGATAACGATGGGATGGATC
>CAZISX010000198.1:0-2686 GCA_964542005.1 uncultured Spirochaetales bacterium | reverse complement strand
TCAGAAAGAATGCTCCTAAAAAACTGAAGAAAAAAGCATCCAAGGTTAAAAAACCGAATGAGCCCAACATCATCAGTGCCAGCCGACGTACAGACATCCCCGCTTGCTATAGTGACTGGTTTTTCAACAGATTAAAAGAAGGGTTTGCCTTATCCAGAAAAGACACGGATAAAAAACCCGAAAAAGTATCTCTGAAACCAGAAGATGTCCGATGCTTTGTTTTCTGGACGAAAAACCCAGGACCAATGCTGGGCAGACTTGACGAACTCAAAGGGTATCATTTTTATTTCCACTTCACCCTGACACCCTATGGGCAGGATATTGAAGGAGCGGTCCTTCCGCCAAAGGATGAACTCATTCAAACCTTTATCCAATTGTCCAAAAAAATCGGAAAAAATAGGGTCATCTGGCGCTATGACCCGATTCTCCTGACCGATAAAATTGACATTGAATATCATAAACAGCATTTTTCAAAACTGGCAGAAAGCCTCAAGAGACATACAGACAAATGTATCATCAGTTTTATTGACACGGGCTATTTGTCAGCCGAAGCCAAAGAGCAGTTGAAGCTTAAAACGATTACGAAAGAACTGATGCGTGAGATAGGAAAAGAGTTCCAGCCCATTGCTGAAAAACATGGGATAAAAATTGGGACTTGCGCAGAAAAAATTGATTTAACCGACTTCAAAATCGCTCCGGGAAAATGTGTCGATGACAAATTGATTGGAACCCTCATCGGCAAGAAACTTTCCTTGAAAAAGGACCCATCACAGCGGAAAGCCTGCGAATGCGTGGTGAGCATCGACATTGGCGCTGACAACACTTGTAAAAACGGGTGCCTTTACTGCTATGCCTCCAAAGACCATAAGCAGGCGAGATTAAATTATCACCTTCATGACAAGAACTCCCCTTTGTTAATCGGAAAATTTGAAAATTCAGTTAAAGAGCCCACTGGTTTCCAAGAATGGACCAAAAAAGAAAACACCGTCAATATCTGCACTGGGTGTGCTAATGATTGTAAATACTGCTACGCCAAATCAATGGCATATCAGTTCGGGCAAGTCCAAGAAGGACAGTGGGCAAATCAAATAATACGTGATTCTGATGTCAATAAGAAAAGAAAATTGTACGATGGGCGAGTGGGATTTCCCACATCTCATGACATCACGCCTCATAATTTGGATGCCTATTTGATCGTCTTAAAGAATTTGCTGGAAGCCGGGAATGAAATTCTAATCGTTTCAAAACCGAACCTTGGCTGTATTAAAAAGATTTGTGAAACAGGGTTCCAATACAAAGACAAGATACTTTTTAGATTCACCATAGGTGCCATGAACAATGATATTTTACGATTTTGGGATACGAATGCGCCTCTTTATGAAGAGCGTAAAAATTCATTGAAATATGCTTTTGATAATGGTTTCCAGACATCTGTGAGTATGGAGCCGTTACTTGATTCCGCCAATGTAGTGACGATGGCAGCCGAGTTGGAACCCTACGTCACGGATGCTATTTGGATTGGCAAAATGAATCACACGTCAAGATTAAGAAAAAGGCCGGAAAATAAGAATGACCAGGTCCTGATTAAGCAAATTGAAACCATTGAGAATGGGCAGACAGATGATAAAATTAAAGCAATTTTTGCTGACTTTCAGAAAAAGCCCGAATTGTTGAAAAAAATTAAATGGAAGGACAGTTTCAAAAAGGTCCTTGGAATAGAAAAAGCAACAGAAGCAGGGATGGATGTTTAGGCAGGGGCTTGAAAATAATTTTCTTTGTCTCCAAATAAAAACCATTTCTGCAAACGCTATCTGAATAAATTATATTTTCACATAAGTTGATAACCGGAATATCTTTACAAGGTTCAGAGATATGGATTTAAGTTCTTTAGAGAAAAATGGAACAAATAAAATTTAATAACAATAAGAAGATCCATTAGCCATAGTTATACAAGTTTTATGGACAAGACCTTTGTCAGTATTGATCATATACCTTCTTGATTCCTTTGGATTAACAGCAGGTTGATTGAGTAATGGCGGATTCGAAAAGGAATTCATATTATTTGCTGTTTGGTTCAATGCCTGGGCAGAAGCATTTAACGTGTTGGATAATTGGTTTATCAAGGCCACTTGTTGATTCCAGTTATCTATTTCATCTCGGGCGATCTGTTTTTTAAGTTGCTCGGCTAATCTAGTATAACTTGTAATCCAAGGTTGCATCTCTTTGAAGAATTCGTGAGCGCTTTCTTTATTATACTCGCTGCTAAGTTTCGAAGTTTCGTCACTAACGAGTTGGGTTGTTTCATTATATGTTCTTAAGTATAATTCTCTATTAAAATTAGAAGAAAGATTTATTAACTGATTTATTGGTGTCAATATTGTTTGAGCTTTTTCATAAGGAACATACTTATGTTCTACAATGTAGTTAATAACTGCACTTTGTTTAGCCATTAAAACAACTTTATCATCGTATAAAGTATAGCCTGCATTTGAACTTATTCCAATGCAACCACTCAGAACCAAAACCAAAACAGCCATTAACAGAAGTATTTTCTTCATCACACTCTCTTTAATAAAATTAATATTGGATTCACCCAATAACAGAACTAATATAGCTAATTAGATAAAGCAAATTCTTTTTTGTAAAATTGCCGAGTCAACATCTTTTTTTACACCAAAATATTTTT
>CAZISX010000197.1:0-2700 GCA_964542005.1 uncultured Spirochaetales bacterium | reverse complement strand
GGAACAAATCAAAAAACGGGAATATTTCCAGAGATTTATGGATGATGGCAGAAATATCACACTAATCGGAGTTAGCTTCACCAGCAAAACCGGTGAGATTAAGAGCTGGAAGGTGGAAAGAGCAATCAAAAACTGAACGCCTTACAAAAAACAACAAAAACATAACAAAAACTTTTGACAAAATATAAAATTCCAATAATGTGCTGGTGCATTAATGTTTGTCTTCTTTGGCTGCGGTGAGGATGTTTCTGAAAAAAATTGTGGAACCTTAAATCGTGGAACTTCGTCTGGAACGCTTTCACTTTATGATGAGGGCGCGGATGAACCTGTTTTGGGAGTGGAGGAGAGATCGCTTTTCCGCTCAGGCAATCCTGAAGACAGGTGGGTGGCGATGAATGATGAGTCATCAAAACTGTGGGATCCTTCTGAATTTAATGACAATCCTGTTTATACGCTGATAACACAAGGAGACTATCTTTATGTTGGCGGAAGTTTTTCAAAAATTAAAGATATTCCTGCAAAAAGTATTGCAAGGCTGCATATTCCAACTAATACTTGGTCAGCACTTAGCTCAGGTATAGATGGATATGTAAATACTATTGTATTTGACACTTCCGGTAATTTATATGCAGGTGGAAAATTTACTGTGGCGGGAACTGTTTCGGCAAATAACATAGTCAAATGGGATGGAGAACAGTGGAGCGCACTAGGCTCTGGGCTTAACCACAATATACCTGATCAGTGGGAAGTTTATGGAATGAGCACCTCAATTCCTGTTGCCATTTCTTCTAATGGACAGCTTTTTGTCGGCGGCAATTTTAAAACAGCAGGACAAAAATCAACACCATATTTAGCAAACTATCTTACTTCTAATTTGTCAAATGGAACAGAATGCTCAATAAATAGTGAATGTTCCACATTATTCTGCGTTGACGCTGTTTGCTGCGAGGCTGCAGGCTGTGATGACGGCAACCCATGCACAATTGATTCCTGCTCAGCTTCAGGCAATGGAACATGCACACATATAGCAGCACCACAGGGAACAAGCTGTTCAGACAACAACGCCTGCAACGGTTCAGAGATGTGTTCCGGAGATGGAATCTGTCTTTCCGGATCGCCTCTAAGCTGTGACGATGGCAATCAGTGTACTGTTGATTCCTGCGATGCTGTTTTAGGATGCAGAAATGATTTTGCGGCAGAAGGGTCATTCTGTGATGATGCAAACAATGAGACAGAAAATGATATTTGTGTAACTGGCGGTATTTGCAGCGGAACTCAGATAGAAGGGAGCTGCGAAACAGCGGTTCCTGTAACTGATTTTCCTTTCGAGTCATCCGGAACAACAGATGGAAGAAACAGCCATATTTCGTCATACGGAGAAAATTGCGGTGAGGAATCTGCGTCAAATCCTGACGAAGTCTTTGTTCTTGCGGCTGAAAAAGATGTGACTTACTGGGTAACAGTGTCTGAAGGAAATTTCGTAAAAATTATTGACAGCTGTCAGAATGATACCTCCTGCGGAGGATACGGAACAGATTTTGAGTTTACAGCAGAGGAAACAAAGAACTATTTTATTGTTGTAGAGTCGGAGCTTTTCGACGGCGGCGAATATACTGTTAATATTGAGAAAATTAATATAATTCTGCCAGATGATGATGCTATCTCTGATACAGATGCCACAGACGATCCTGGCGCAGATAATGATTTTTTTACCGATATTGACATCACAACAAACGATAAAGATGCAGATGTGACAGATAATGACACTCCGGACAAAGATGTTGTAACAGAAGACAAGGATACAGTTTCTGGAGATAAAGATACTGTAGCTGAAGATAAAGACGCAACTGGTGATGCAGAGAGATCTGACTCTGATGGAACCGCTGACAAAAGTGATGATGAAGCCGCAGATAATCTGATAACTGATGACTTTAGCGATACCGATATGCCGAAAAATGACACCGACATAACAAAACATGGCAAAAAATCATCTGATGACGGCTGCGGCTGCTTGGTAGTTTTCTAATTACAAGTGAAACGGGTTTTCCGCCGGAAACCCCTACCAAATCCTGCAAATCCTGTGAATCCTGGTTCAGACATTGGTCAGTTTTGACATTCTCCACGACCTCTGATATAATCGGGCGATTTTTTATGGAGTTGCCAAGATGAAAAGAATATTGCCGATTGGAATACAGGATTTTAAGGAGTTAAGAGAAAGAAACTGTGTCTATGTTGATAAGACAGAAATTCTTGAAAAACTTATCACAGAAGGTAAATACTATTTTTTAAGCCGTCCTCGAAGATTTGGTAAATCATTAACAATTTCAACTCTAAACGAGATTTTTGAAGGGAATCAGGAGCTTTTTAAAGGTTTATATATTTACGACAAAATTGAGTGGAAAAAACGGCCTGTAATCAGGATTGATTTTGCAACAAGTGGATATAAAGAGATCGGTTTACAAAAAGCATTGGAAAGCAGACTTAAAATAAATGCTGAAAAATATGACATAATTCTCAAAGAGGAAAGCACAAGAGAAAAATTTGGAGAATTAATTACTCGGCTTCACGCAAAATTTGGCGAGAAGGTCGCTCTTTTGATTGACGAATACGATAAACCAATAATTGACTACATGACAGACATTGACAAAGCTGAGGAAAACCGCGATATTCTCCGCGACTTTTATGGCATAATCAAGCCGA
>CAZISX010000196.1:0-2705 GCA_964542005.1 uncultured Spirochaetales bacterium | reverse complement strand
TTTCCCAACGTAGCCAGTTTTTAAAGCGGGCTATCTTCAGTACCGCAAATAAAATAAAGCTATTTAAAAAAAGAACCCACAAAAACCATAATCCGCCGGCAGGCGATTTCATCAGAGCAAACAAATAGGCAGGCAAACTGATGTCCGTTTGAAAACGGACGAAAATATAGCTGATAAGATACCAAGCAATGAAAGGCACCAATAGTCGGATAGCATTTTTTTTCAGGTAATTCAAAAGAGAATGACCAAGCTGCGTGGACAAAATAAAACCACTCAAAAAAAAGAACATCGGCATTTGAAATGAGTAGACAATCCGAAACAGCAGATTGTTGTCATAATTGGGATCATTAAGCTGAATCGAATGTCCGAGGACAACCAGGATAATTGCCACTCCCTTCAAGGCATCAATATGATGATTGCGTCCATCCGCCAGTGCCTCGTCAATTTTCAGAAAAACTTTGATTTTGTCCCAAAAAGTCATGATATTCTTAAAGTACCTTCCAACTTATTGGTTTTAGATACCATATCCGCTACGTTATTTAAACATGATTTTTTCATTTTTCTGTGTTACAGGTAAAAATCAATAAAACTAAAAAATAAAGTTACTTTATGCAAAAAATTGCTGTGGTTATACCCAAATATGGTCTGGTTGGAGGAGCGGAACAATTCGCGTCCGAATTGACGGGAAGACTCGCTGACCAGTCCGGCTATAATTTTGACGTTTTTGCCAACCGCTGGCATGGCAATCATGCCGGTGTAAATTTTCACCACGTACCGATTGTATCATTTCCCAAATTTTTGACCACAATCAGCTTTGCCTACTTTACCCGCCGTCAATTGTCAGCAGACTCATTTTCTCTAGTGCATAGCCACGAAAGAATTTTTGCCGCCGATATATGGACTTTGCATGGTGTGCCGCATCGATACTGGATTCACTGTGTCCGTAAGAAAAGGATGAGCCTCTATGATCTGGCCACCTCGTGGGTGGAAAAGAAACTGGTGACGCAAGGAAGCTGCAAAAAGTTTGTTGCAGTATCCAATCTGACAAGAGATATTTTTCTTCAGGAATATAATATTGATCCGCAAAGAGTCACCGTTATTCATCCGGGTGTTGATTTAAACGACTACGCGACAGCGGATAAAAAATTAGTCCGTACCGACATTCGAAAAGAATATGGCTTCCGTTCTGAAGAACCGATCATTGTATTTGCTTCGATGAATTTCGAAATCAAAGGGCTTGATGCCATAATGCTTGCGCTGGCTAAGCTCAAGGGAAAACAGCATAGTTTTAAATTGCTGGTTGTCGGCAAAGGTAATGTGAAAAAGTACACTCAAATGGCACGCGAGGCAAAAATTGATGAAAATGTTGTTTTCACCGGTCAGTTGAGCAAGGAAAAATTAATACGGCTATATCTGGCAGGCAATATGTATATTATGCTCTCCAAATTCGACACATTTGGCATGGTTGTTCTTGAAGCAATGGCGGCAGGATTACCGGTAATTATCAGCAGCAACGTTGGAGCTAAAGATATTGTGGTAGAAGGAGAAAATGGATTTCTCATCAGCGATACATCGAATGCCGATTATATTGCCTCAATAATTGTCCTGCTGCTCAATGAAAATATCCGCAGTTCAATGGCCAGGAAAGCATTAGATACGGCAAAACAAAACACCTGGTCTCAGGTAGCGGCAAAATATAGTGAAATATACTCAAGTGTTCTTAACACGCGCAAAAGCACTTTATAGATCAACAAGGACATTCATGGATGTTTCGATAATTATTGTTTCTTACAACACAGCTCAACTGATTACCGATTGTTTGAAATCAGTGCAAAATTCATCCGGCGTGGAAAAAGAAATATTTGTCGTGGACAATGCCTCGTCTGATAAGAGTGTTGAACTTATTGCCGCGGGTTTTCCTGCTGTTAAATTACAGGCCAATAAAGAAAATAAAGGTTTTGGTCCCGCGAACAATCAGGCACTGCCTCTCTGCAATGGCCGTTATGTTATTTTTCTTAATCCTGATACAACGATTGCTGAAGATGCCCTGCAAAATGCCGTTTCTTACATGGATGAAAATCAGCACATTGGGCTTGCCGGAGCAAAAATACTTAACCCTGACAAGACCGTCCAGGAATCAGTATCTTACAGATATCCCGGAGAAAAGTATACATCCGGAGAAGTTGACGGCTTGAAAGGTAATATTGCCTGCGTCCTCGGCGCTTTTATGATTGCCCGAAAACCGCTTCTTGATGAATTAGGCGGCTTTGATGAAGACTTTTTCCTTTATGGCGAAGATCAGGATTTATGCTGGCAGATTCGAGAGAGAGGTTTTTCCGTCGGCTTTATTGAAGATGCCAGCGTCGTACACCTGGGAGGGCAGAGTGAAATTAAAACAACACCTGTCGCGCTTTTTGAGAAAAAATTAAAAGCAGAGTATTTGTTTTATAAAAAACATTACTTCCCGGAAACAATTCATCGTATAAAAAAAGCGCAAAGGCTTAAAGCAAAATACCGCCTGATAACTTTAAAATTATCATTACCTTTTGCAGATAATCAGATTGCCCATTCCAACAAAATAGCGTGCTACAAAATTGCTTTAAAATTAGCTCAGGAGTAGAAAAATATGGAGCTTTTACTTAACTCAGATATCTATTTAAGAACAATTAAAAATATGATATATTTGTCTCCTAATTAATTTCCAA
>CAZISX010000195.1:0-2742 GCA_964542005.1 uncultured Spirochaetales bacterium | reverse complement strand
AACCTTCCGGTTTCAGGATTCATATATCTCGCACGCAGATAATAATCTCCGGTTTTGGAGTCAAATTGTTCGCTAGTGTAGCGGAATGATTTCATTTTTTCTTTTTTTCTGCTTGCTCTAAAAGTTTTATTATCTTTTTACTCGGATTTTTCTTTGTTTTTGCATACTCCAGAGCAGTTTGATTGCTCTTGTCTTTTTTTGTCAAATCAAATCGCGAGTTTATAAGATATTTCACCATATCAACACTGTCGCCGCGCACGGCGTGGTGCAGTACTGTTCTGCCGTAATTATCTACTACTTTGATATTTTCATTTTTGTTGCTGATAAAAAGTTTGAAAATTTCCACATTTCCGCCATAAGCAGCGGCATGAAGAAGTGTTTGATTTTCTATTGCTGATGGCTCTTTGATTTCAAGTCCTTTGGAAAGCAGATAATTAACAACATCAATATTTCCAGAAATTGTGGCTGCAAAAAGTGCGTTGCCTCCAACAAAATTCTTTTCATTAATTTCTGCAAAATTAGCATTCCTTTTTTCCGTTAAATATTTGATTATATTTAAATTGCCTGCTAAAAGATAACATATTTTAGGAGAAAGGGGAAACTGATAAAGATATTGATCATTTTTTAATTTTTTATTTTCTATTTCAAAAAATCTTTTCTCATCTCCTCTTATTGCATAAGTAAATGAATCTCCTCCGCACTGACATATCATTCCAATATTACATACACCACCTTTTTTGAATAAATTAATCATTTTCTTATATTCAAAAAAAGGTCTGTCATTATTTTTTTCATATTCATCAAGAATTAATTTATTATATTTTTCTACACCTTTTTCAATATTTTTAACATTAAAAGAGCTGTCAATAAATTCTACCGACCCCCAAGCTGTTCTAAAAAGAATTAATATTGTTAATGAAATTATTATTTTCATATTTCAGCCCTCAATAAGTTGAATAAGACAACATCGGATATTTAAAAGAAATAAAATTTGAATAATCAAGATGCGTCATAAATGCGAAACCTTTTTTATCTGGGCTATAAAGATTTGCAATATATTTGGCAACATACCTATCCCATTCAGAAAAACCAAGATATAAAATAGGATATTCCGCACCTTTAATTTTGATCTCACCACCATAACGCAAGATATCCTCATCTGGTGCTGGCTGAACATGATTGTGCCAATATCCAACAATATTTTTGCTAGGATTTTGAGAAAGCAGTGCTTTGTTTACCCATCCATATTCGCCATGTGAATATCCATCTCCACTATAAGGTTTTCTAAAGCTGTAGCATTTTTTATTTGGATTTGGCATATAAATTTCTGAGAGCATTTCCATTTTTCTGACAGAATTGTGATGCGTTGACAATGTGTAGTTTTCTGCGTCCTGCGCAGCCAGATATGGTGAAAGTCTTAGTTGAAAGCCGTCAGGAGAAACACCTGAACAATTATAACATGTGTTTGGCATCGGAATTGCTGTCTCTGCTAATATTTCCTGGACATAAATGCTTGTCATCGCCTCCATAATTGTCATATTCCCGCTCGGATCAACTCCCATCACAGGATTTCCGTCAGCGTAGAGATATTTATTGAGCGTTACCGGTTTTGAAAGAGAACCGCTCCAAGTATCCATTTGTGTAAACCTTCCAACATTTTGGCTGGAACACCTTGCTCCTATCGTTTCTTAAAAAAAAATCATCAAAATCAAATCTATTGTTTTTGTAAATTTTCAAATATTTTAAAAACAGAACTATATTTTTTACGATAGTTTTTGCCAGATAAAATTTTATTTATTTTTTCAATCTCATCAGGAGAGCCAAATGCATTGAATTTTATATTAAACAAAATAAACTTTTGCACCTCTTCTTTTTCGGCATTAATTGCTGTAAAAAAACAATCTGGAGATTTTATGATAAATTTTTCAAGTGTTTCCTGAAAAAATTCACTGCATTCTGTAATTGATTTGCCATAATAATAAAGTAAGAAGAATAATTTTACTCCATTCAAATTACATTCAAAAACTTGTTTTTCTATATCATGTAACTGCTTCCAAAGAGAATTGTAATTGTTCTGATATGCCATTTTAAAATCATTGGCATCTTCTATTTTAAAACTTGCAAAACAAACTGAATAAGATAAAATCAACACTAAAAATAATATTTTTTTCACTCGAGTTCTCCTCTTGTTAGCATTACTATTCCTTTCTGATTCTCTTCTAAAATATTCCAGACTTTTTTCGCATGACTTTTTATAATGGTTATGCAGTTTTGAGAGCCGCGCCATGTTTCACTATAGCTAGCATGAATGTTTACTCCATAAGCATAATTTTTGCCATCTTGTCCAGGATTTGCATAAAGAGTTTCTATTTTGCCGCCATCTTCTAAACGAATGCCTTCTTCTTTGCTCTGATGTCCTTTGCTTCTATAGACAGCCATATATTTGCCTGTTTTTATTCCAGGGTAATCAGTAACATATTTTGTTCCAGGCACAACAGGATTTGGCCATGAACTACCAGAAACAGTAAGAGTTTTACCATTGCTTGTTACTGTTATCTGGGCAGCAAAAGGATTTTTTATCCAATCTTGTTTCTCTCCATTTTCAATAATATTAATAAAAAATGGAGTGCTTTTCTTAGTTTTCCCCGGCATCGGAATAGCAGTTTCCGCCAAAGTGTTAAGCACATTTAAAACCGTCATCGCCTCCATAATTGTCATATTCCCGCTCGGATCAACTCCCAT
>CAZISX010000194.1:0-2760 GCA_964542005.1 uncultured Spirochaetales bacterium | reverse complement strand
AATTAAATAACCAAATAATTTTGATGGTCTAGCGGACGCACTTGACATAATAGTTATTAGGCATGCCACCATAGTAGACACCACCACGGCTGAAACTCACATACCATTTGTAACCTGTATAATCTGACCGGGCGGAAGACGACCAGAACCACCAATATTGGCCTCCTGAGTATTCCCAAACGCCTTTCTGCCAGTAAAATCCGTTTTCACCAAGCCCTTTATTGTCATCGCAGACCAGGCATTTATTTCGATAAAAACAGTCACCATAATCAAGGCATTTATCTGTAACCGCGCACACTCCGCCAGTTTCTGTTGCAGCGCAACCTTTTATTATTGTCCTAAGTTCTGATATTGTCGGCAGTCGCCAATCTGAATAGCCGCCAAGAACCAGATTTTCACAATAAGTTTTTGCCTCCTCCCACTTCATTCCTGTTCCGTTTCCTCGCTGCCATATAAAATTTGTTTTTGTATCAACTGCAACTTCCGCGGAAACAAGATATCTCTCTATGATCACACCTTTTTTCCGGCACCCTTCCTGAGTTCCCTTTTCACACGATTTTGTATAAAGTACATTGGCTGTGTTTGTGTTTTTGGCTACGCCGCTTCCATAAAAATAAAGCTCTGCAAGTCCATAGCATGCTCCGCCATCATTCTGATCGCACGCTTTTTTATAATATTCTGCCGCATGAGCATAATTTTTTGATTTCATTGCGGCGGTTCCGGCCTTATGGCAGGCTTCAGGGGTATTGTCTTCTTCGCAGGCGCGACGCAAAATATTGGTGTCACCAAGTTTGATAAGTCGTTCCTGTGCTTTAACATAATATTTATCGCTATTATCTGATGACTCAATTATATCATTATAAAGCTCGATTGCCCGTTCTTTATCTGTTGCTTCTTTATCTCTAGCCTTGTTATATAAATCAGCTGTGTTGAAATCGTCGGCTGATGGTTTTTTGCCACTTTTTTTTGCAGGTTCTTTTGTGCTGACGGTTTTAAGTTCCCCGCCAAAATTAAAGCTGTCAACTGCTTCATAAGCTCCTTTTTCAGAGCAATCAAACTTTGTTTCCCAGGCTTCAACACCTGCTCTTTTTTCTACATCAAATTTTCTGATACTTATCTGACATGTGCCTTGATAGAGTTTCTTTATCTCTGTATTTATTAGATAATTTGCCTGAAGCTGCGCTGTCATTGAGAGCTGGCATTTTTCGTCAACACACTCTTTTCTTGTCCCTTCCATTGTGTTGTCTATTGCCTGCTGAATTGCCATATCTCTGTCTGATTTTGGTATCATCCAAAAAATTCCGGCACTTTGGAATCGGGTAAAGATGTAGTCTGTTAATTTAGCTGCTGTTTTTTCACTTAATACTTTGTCTTCGTTTTGAACATCCATAATCGCCAGTCTCTCTTTCTCTTTTGCCGATATTCCAAAAAAAGAGAGAAAAATCATTGAGATAATTAGTTTTTTCACACCGCACTCCTATTTATTTCTTCTAATTTTAATTTCACCAGAATTAGTTCTTCTGTGATTATTTTCCAGATTATTTCATTATCAAGACCGAAATATTCATGTATTGCCATATTCCTTAACCCGATAATCTGTCTCCAGGGTATATCTTTATTCTCATTTTTTGTAGATTCAGAAATATGTTTTGCGGCTTCACCAATTATCTCAAGATTTCGTACGACACTGTCAATAATCTGGTCATTTTCACAAAATTCATGAAAGGTTGTGTTCTTAATATATTTTTCAATTTTATAGATTGAGTTGAGAATGTCCGTAATATAAAGTTTTTCATTTCTTGCCATCAATTGTACCTCACTTCATGTAAAACAGCTTCTTTTATCAATGGTTTCAAGGCGTTTTTGGTAACGAGATCAACTTTTAGTCCAAGTGCAGATTCAAGATAATCTTTTAAATCAAAAAACAAAAAACCGACTGGCTCTGAAAATTCAACAAGCAAATCAAGATCACTTGTTTCTTTATGTGTATTTTTGGCATACGAACCAAAAACACCAATAGTTTTAACCTTATATTTATTTTTAAGCACTGGCATTAGCTGAGCTATTTCTGCGGCAATCTGATTGTATGTCTTCATCTTTTTTCCTCTATTCAATTATTTAAGTTTCTCTATTTCTTTTAATATTTCCAAGTGGCTTTCTGATTTTTTTATTATCTGAAAATTGCTGTCAAGGAGAAAAACCTGCGGAACTTGTAGCGAAATTGTCTCTTTTTCCTCTTTTGATACGCTGTAGAGTCCTGAAACATAAAAAGTTAAATCATACATTACCGGAAAACTTACGCGGGTTTTTTCAAAGTATTCAATAACTTTCTCTTTTTCATCGCGTGCTGACTGCTTATCTGACGGTGCTGCAACAAGTACAAACTCAACTCCTTTTTTCTTTAGGTTTTTGTACTCTTTTTCCCAGTCAGCAAGTGCTTTTTTGCATGGTTCGCAGTGCAGGTTAAAAAAATCAACCACAAAATATTTTGCTTTTGTTTTTTCTCCATGCTGCTTTAGCTGAAAAAAGCTACCTTTTAAATCATAGCTCATAAAATTGTAGTTTTTCGGTGCGCCGAATAGAAAAGCTGTCATAAAAAACAAAATTAAGCATATAACATTATTTTTTTTCATTGCTTGCCAACCTCATAATTATAATTTTCATTAAGAATATACAGAATAGAACTTTTGATGTAAAGAATTTTAAAATCGAACAGATTAGGTCTAAAACCCTTCAACCTCAACGGCCTGAAATCTCTTT
>CAZISX010000193.1:1260-2840 GCA_964542005.1 uncultured Spirochaetales bacterium | reverse complement strand
ACTGGCACACAAGGATATAAAAATATGTCCATAACTGAGATTGCACCCCTGATATTGAGTTTTTTGCTTGGAATGTGCGTTTTGTACTTAACCGTATATTCAAAATCCAAGAGCAAGAACAAAGCGTTACAGGAAGCCATTGCGAGACTGGAAGACGAAAAGCAGCAGGTGTTGGACAAGTACGTAGCCGAAAAGGAAAAGAACGTATCACCGCATTGCAAGCAACGTGGAATGGCACCTGCAGAAGTTAAAACTCAGTGGAACGTTCCACCCGAAGTGATACATAAGCCACATGCAGCAGGTATTGAGAAAAGGGAGTGCCTGCATGATGAGAAGAGACAGCAGTTTGTTAATTATTTCAAGCTGCTTGATGAGTTTTATCGTAAAAACAATGAGATTTTTACACTTCAGTTCCATCCGATAAGGTATCGTTTTCTTTCTGCGAACTCAGTTAAGGATGAAGCCGACAGAAACCTCACCATTCTTGAATTTAACAGGGACGTTCAGTCCCTTTTCAACCAGATGTATGAAGAACAACAAAAAGTGAATTTTGAAACCGACAGTATCAGATCGTACTCCTCCGCAACACTGGACGGGTTGCTTGATAAGCTGGAATCAGCAGTCAAGCAATCTACTGATGATGCCGCTGAAGTTTTGAAGTTTATGGCCACACCTGAGTTATGGGCGGATCAGTCTTTTACAGCACAGCTCCAGAAAGCAGAAAATTCTGTGCAGTTGGTTTTGACCTGCCAGAATGCTGTTCGGAGCAGAATGAAAATAGAGCTGGACGAAGGATAGATACATCGGAATTTTCTTGCTGGTTCTACGTTTGTGTCTTTCAAAGGAGATGCAATGGATTACTTTTTCTATAATACCGACACCAGTGCAATTATAGACAAACCACGACCTAGGTTTTGCGTACTCATTGACCACAAGATTGCTGCTGTCGGCGGGGATCGTAAAAAATTTGGCGAACAGCTTGGCAAACTTTCCCCGAACGACATTCTCCTGATGTACGAAAATCTTGTAGGTGTTGTTGCCGTTGGCAGGGTGCTGGAGCTTTGGGACGGGGTAACTCACGATGATTCTTTGTACTACACCAATCGTGAAATGAAGCTGTTTACCGGTGGTGCGTTCGAATATCGCATTGCAGTTGACTGGTTCATAGACCTTTCCCACACACCTTTCAGCGTTCAGCAACTGAGAGAACTTCTTGGCTATACGCCGCGTGGCACTATAAAGAAGATTGTTGAGCACCGGGCAAAGATCGAAAAATTCATCCGTGAAATCAAAATACCACCATCTGTCCGAATTTTACCAATGACGAATGATATCCCGGCCGAGTTCCCTGGATGTAAAAACATTGAGGATTTGCAGCAAAATTTTTTCCTGAATGAACTGCCATCTAGAGAACGAGATGGCAGTTATCACTTAAAAAAAAGTGGAATGGTTGCTGAACCTGGCTCGGTTGTTCTGTTTCAGTGTCAGAAGAAAATCATCGCCCTTGCACGGTTGACAGGTATAGAACGAAAACAAATTAAAGAAGGGTATAATGGATGTCTAAACTTTGATGCGAAGTC
>CAZISX010000193.1:0-1209 GCA_964542005.1 uncultured Spirochaetales bacterium | reverse complement strand
GATCTGAGAAAAATATGGCCAGACTTCTCCGGGTTCAGTAATACGAAGCACAATTTAAAACCTCCTCAACTATTTTCTGAATTCGAGAATATATTGGAAGAAGTCATTAAGCCAGAATCGCTGACACCTACTAATGATGCAGGTTATCTGCCAAGCAAGAAGGATTTTGAAGCTGCTTATCGGGCATTGACACGTCCAGGCAGGACTATTTCTATTGACTCGGTATTGGATCAACTGGAGATAATCATGAATAAAAAGGGACTTACGCTGGAAAGCAATTGGCGGGTCACTACTGAAAAAAATATCGTTCTTTGGTCAAAGTAAATGATGAGTGGAGGGTGTTTTGGCGAACGTAACTGATAACCTTGTTGAAGCTGAAAACATTATACAAACAGCTTTCTCGAAAACGAACGCATCGGAACGAGAAAGATTGTTACAAATTTGCCGCTGGCTGCTTGGTTTTAACAGCACAGAAAAAGAGTTTAAAATTAAATGTTACCTTGCGTCATCAGATAAAAATGTATGTTTTTGCATAGATCGTGGTGATGACTGTAAATTATGTAAACCAGAAAGCACGAAAGTTTTTACATGGTTTTTAAGAATATCAAAAATAGATCCGAGTTTTATTTTTAGACCAATAGGGATCGAACCGAATGTATCTTATTTAAAGTTTGATCGTAAAAATACTAATAATATTAAGCTTTGTTCTGAAGAAGTTAAAAAACTTGATATTGAAATCTTGAAAAAACACATTTTTGACTCTTACAGATTTCAGTTAAACAAACTGAAGTTGGAATCAAGTGCATTGCATCCGATGGAAACGAAACAACAAAACCATAATCAAGCCCAAGACGGCGGTTATGTACCAACCAAAGGAGATTTTGATAGAAAGCTGGTCGAGATAAAGGTGTGAGGAAATGCCAAAACAACTAACCGACATAAAGAGGGAATATTTTGACAAGGGATTTTTTACTTTACAAGGCGAGCTGATCAACACTGACCTTGATTTGCATACAATAAAAAAAGAACTGCAACATCTTAAAGGGACTCAGTTAAGTGATAGAGGTAAAAGCATTATTTTAGACATTGATGCAAGCATGTCTGATTCCGGTCAATGGCGGGTAATTGTTGGAATACCAGGCAAAGGGTCAGAACACCCTATCAATTTCAGGCAAATAGTTGATGCAGACAAAATTATTCGATATCACC
>CAZISX010000192.1:2697-2973 GCA_964542005.1 uncultured Spirochaetales bacterium | reverse complement strand
ACTATTTCAAGAATCGTGCCAAAATTTTAAAATGTCATATAACAGTTGTAAATAGGAGGCTATAGGCTGTATTTGATGAAAATTCAACATACCTAAAAATGGGAATTTTTGAAAAAATGGCGTTTTTATCTTCAAAATTTCCCACATTACTACTTATTAATGACTAAATAGAGAAAGATTTATATACTTCTACACCTTTAACCATAAAATGGAACCAATAAAACCAAGCACAAATTATGAAATAACAAACAAATCAATTGATGGAATAATAAAACA
>CAZISX010000192.1:0-2687 GCA_964542005.1 uncultured Spirochaetales bacterium | reverse complement strand
GCCGTTTTCTGCAGCGTTCACTGTATACCCGAATAATTTGAGCATTGCGCTCACTGTTTTTATTACTCCCTGATCATCATCCATGATCAGTGTTTTTTGCAAGTAAAATTTCCTCACTTTTGCAAAAATTTTTCCCCAGGCACCGTGGGGAATTTTTTCAGGCCTTTTAATATTTTTTTCTTTTCACCCCATTGCTCTTTTTCATCACTGTCGTATTGTTGACTTTTTCATCCTCATGCTTCCACCTTGAAATAAAAGCAGATGGCAGTGATGAAGAAGCCTGTCAATTAAAGCGCCAGTCATTTGCTCGTCATAAAATACATTTACCCATCGCGAAAATTCGATATTCGTATTTATGATTACAGGCTTTTGTTCATAGCTTTGAGATATGATCTCAAAAAGAAGCTGTGAGCCAGTGCGGTCAAGAGGAACATACCCCCATTCATCGCAAATAAGCAAATCTGCTTTACCAATGTCTTTCATTACTTTTGAAAGATTGCCGTTTCTTTTCGCTTCTGTCAGTGTATTTACGAGTGATGATGTCCTGCAAAACTTTACTTTCTTTCCCATTCTGCATGCTTCAACGCCGATGGCAATCGAAAGATGTGTTTTTCCAGTTCCCGGATTTCCATACATGACAATATTGCTTTTTGTCTCAAAGAAGCCGCAGTTCTTCAGGTAATCGGGTGATATCGCGCCAGGTATTTCGATTTCATCAAAAACAAATCCGTCAAATGTTTTTATCGAATAGAATCCTGCACAGGAAAGAAGACGTTCCCGTTTTGCTTCCTCGCGATGTTTCAGTTCTTCCTGAAGCAGCTTCAACAAGTATTCCTGATTTGATTTCGCTTTAATCACTGTGCTTTTCTCAGCTATATTTTTGCTTAAGCGTAACTCTTTACAGCATAATGCAATTTCATCTGCATACATATTTTTCACCTCCTTTCCAGATTTTTGTCATACTCGGAAAAATCCGGAGTATAACTTTTAAGAACAGGAAGAGAACCGGAAATTTTTACCGGCTGAAATGATATAATTTTATCATGCACTCTGCTATGAATATTGAGAAGACTATCCGTATCAGTTGCATTATGCTCAATTGCTTTTTCAACCGTAATAATAGCGTTATCAAAACCTTTTTCTTCAGTCAGAGCAGCCAGTGTTTTTAATATTTTCCCTTTACTGTTTTTGGGCAGTGACAGCAAATATGTTTTCAATTTTTCCGGAAACATTTCAATAATCCCTGTATATTTCAAAGCTCCCGGGCACCGCGAAATTCTTTTCAGGTATGGAATCCAGTCCATACTTTGCTGCTTGGAATTTCCATACAGCCGTTTATGTTTCACGACTTCACGAAAGTTTTCATCGCACACGATTACTTCAAAAGCTGTCTGCTTTACCGTTACTTTCATTTCAGCAAATTCAGGAGATACAGAATACTCATGAAGTCCATTATTCAAGGTAAATTTTCCATATCCATTTGTCCGGACAAAAACATATTCGGCTGTTTCAAATTCATTTCCCGGTAATTCAAGCAATTCAGGCCTGTCTTTTTGAAACCGCGATTCAATTGTTTCTTCATAATTGTAATGATCCCTCATTGCATCGTTATCACAAGTTTTTAGAAGTACTTCGTTGTATCTCAAAATATTGCCGACTTCAGGAACTGGCACAAAAAGATTCCGTCTATGATATCCCACTTTTCCCTCTACATTTCCTTTCTCGTGCCCTGCGTGAACATTGCACAGAGCTGCTTCAAACCTGTAATGCTCCTTGAAGCGGATGAATTTTTCATTCAATTGCCGATTATCAGTATTCGTGGCATTGATAACTACTGTTGATGCGTTATCAAACCAAATACGGTGAGGCACACCGCCGATGTGCATAAAAATATTTTTTAACCCTTCAAAAAGACATTCTTGATTTTCACCTTTGAAAAGCTGAGTATAGCCTTTGTTGCTAAATGGAAACGAAAGATTCAAATGGTGGCCTGAAACAAGCTTGCCGTTCTCGTAGAAATCACAATCTCCAAAATCAACCTGTGCTTCTCCTGGAATATGCTGCAACGGGAGAAAACCGTTTTTACTCGAATACAGTTCTTTCTTTTTTGCTTTTACGTAATATGCAACTGTCCGGTAAGAGCAATCAAATGTATTTGAGTATTTCTCTCTCAGACGGTTAAACACACGGCGAGCCGTATGTCTCTGTTTGCGGCGTGCTTTCTTGTCTGCCTCCAGCCATTCTTCAATTTCGTTTTTATATGGCTCGAGTTTTGGAAAATCCGGTTCGGCGTCTGCACTCTTTTCTTTCGTATTCCAATCTTCAATACTGATATATTTCCGAATGGTTTTACGGTCAACACCGCTTTCCTTACCTATAGTTGTTATGTTTTTTCCTTCATCAAAATACATTTTTCTGATATCCTGTATCTGGGTCATTGTGAGCATCCTCCTTATCCTCCTTGTAATTGTTTTTGCCAACAACCACAAGGATACCGATTTAGTTTGGTGCCTGCAATGGCCTTTTTGCAATAGTGGGGACTTATCGCTGCAAAAGTGGGGAATTTTCTCTGCAACTTTGTCCTATTTTATTATGCAATAAACAATCAGAAATTCTCCGCTGCCTGTATGCATTTCAAAGCTCTGCACAGAGAATTGTTCATCCGATTCAGGAAGAGCCGGAAGATA
>CAZISX010000191.1:2158-2977 GCA_964542005.1 uncultured Spirochaetales bacterium | reverse complement strand
CAGCCGAGAGGTGTTTGTGGGATTGGCGGCTAAAATCAGAATGGTTTTAAGACCTGTGCTATTAATCATAAATTTGCTTTGGAAACGAATAATGCTTTATGTCAATTGCTCTGTTTTGATTCTTAACTTTCTTTTTTTGTTATTTTTTTACTTCAAAATAATAACCGCTAGTGTTTCGCTTACCAGATTTTACCTCGACAAGTTTAACACTTGGCTCTTGGAGATCACCTGTGTGAGAAAAACTTATTTTTCCAGTTACTCCTGTTACTTTAAGTGAACGAAGTTTCTCTGCTATTCCTTCCCGTGTTAGATTTTCTAAATCTTGCTTAATTGCCTCAATTAACGCTTGAGTCGCATCGTAAGAAGTGGCAGTTCGCCAGTTAATATCTGCGTCCCAAAGTTTTTTAGAGTTGTAAATGAAGCAGTTTTCAATATTAGAGTTTTCTTTTTGACAATCTTCTTCGATAGGAGATTTCCAACTCCAAGGAACTGCAACAGTCATACCTTTTACACTTTCTTTGCCTTCTTGTAACGTTTTAAAGCTATAGACATCATCTCCCCCAAAAACTGGCAATGGGTTTTTGCTTTCTTTATTGACTTTCACAACCTCAAGAGCTTTGTCTAATGTTGCAGTATCAGGGAATAACACTAAAGCTTGTACACCGTTCTCAATTGCTGCTTTTAGAGCATCTTCTCCCTTAAAATCTGCTTGATATAAATTATAAAACTTATCCTCTTCCAATTTTTCATCAAGGTTCATGTAATCTGCAAATGCTGATTTTAGGGAGGTACTATAGTTACTTTCAGAATTATAGAAAA
>CAZISX010000191.1:1548-2148 GCA_964542005.1 uncultured Spirochaetales bacterium | reverse complement strand
TTCAGGTTTGTTCACTAATTCCTCTGCTATTTTTGTTGCGATTTCGGGATTTCCTTGATCATCAGCAATTAATACTTTTAGTGGTACACCATTTATACGTCCTTCTTTGTTAATCTCATCTTGAGCTTGAGCAACACCTCGGAGAATTTCTAATGCAGCATCTGGATTGCTTTGAATTGGAACAGGTACTGCAATAGTATATGATTGTTCAGTACCAACTTGGGCATTATTCAGGTAGATTAGTGCTTCGGGATCGTTGGAATTACTTTTTAAAGACGCTTCTAGAAACTTGATAGCAGTGGGTAAATCACCAGCAGTGATCGCCTGAATTCCAGCCAATTTATCAATACTGAAATTAGACTGTATTAGTAACCTTTCACCTGTACTAAAATTGTTAGTCAATGGCTCATTTACATTGGGACATAATTCTTTAATATTTTGCTTAGAGCTATGATTATTTTGGAGATAATTCCATACCAGTTGACAAACTTTTTCCCGTAGGCTTTTATCGCTCATGTGCCATAGGCTTAATTGACCGTTGCTGTTAAGAGTTGCTAAATTTCCATCAGAAGTAAATATGGCATTTGCAACTATTTCCTG
>CAZISX010000191.1:0-1538 GCA_964542005.1 uncultured Spirochaetales bacterium | reverse complement strand
GTACATCAAACAGAAGGGAATTAAATTTTTCTGGATTATTAGAATTTTCCTCTTTGGCAATGATCGCCAAATGTTCTGCATCAGGGCTAAAAGTAACACTTTTAACATCACCTAGCTCAACTCTAAATTGCTGAATCTGCGCTCCTTTGATATCCCACACCCTGACAGTACCCTCTGTTTTCTCATCCTCTGCTGCACCTGTTGCCAAAAGTTTTCCGTCTGGGCTAAATGCAATGATGCGTGGATTTTTCTGTTCAGTTTTGAACAATCTATCAATATATTTACCCTGAGCATTCCACAACTTTACAGTTCCGTCTTCACTGAGAGTTGCCAGCTGACCTGAACCACATGGATTGAATGACGTACTAACAATGTCTTCTTCTTTATATATATCCTTGCTTCTGTTAGGTCTATTTGGGCTTGTGCTAGAAAAAAGATTGCACGGATTGATACCTTCATTGAAGTCCTGTTCAAATTGTCTATTTTCTTCTTGATTTGAAACAATATCGTGTACTTTTATCGGAAGAACTTGATATGTTTTTTGATCTTTTCTCTGAATGGCTAGTAGCTGAGTATCATCAGGAGAAAATGCAACACTTTTAACCTTATTGTTCTCGTCTGCTTGGATAAAATCAGCTAGACTATCATTCTCGACATTCCAGAGCAAAAGATTACCTTCTTTCCCAATAATTGCTATATATTTCCCTGTCGAACTCAGAGTGATGGTTTGAGCTTCTTTTAGTGCTTTCTTTCGTTGTTCATTGAGTTGATCAACAGAGAGCAGACTCTCTTTAAATTCATCACCTTCTTCATCCCACAGATTAATTACACCTTCGGTACTAAGTGTTGCCAATCTTGTACCATCTGCACTGGCTGCTGCGACTATAAGTTTATCACTTGTTAACAGTGGAGCTTGCGTTGGTTCATTTTTTGATAAATCCCAAAGTCTGACCGTACCATCTTCTTCTTCTGTGACCAATTTTTGATTGTCGGGACTGATTGCAACGCTATTAACATTGCTAATATTCGGTGTAGATGGAACAGGTTTGTCAGGCTCTCTTAACTCCACTGTTCCGTCATCTTTTTTGACAATCGCTACATAGCTTCCGTCAGGACTAAATGTTAAATCTTTAATTTTTTCTCTGTCAAGCTTTAAGCCTGATTCTGCTGAATCAATTGACTCAACAATTGGTTCAGCATCTTTTCCTAAAGCAAAACCAACTTGACCTTGATCATCCTTGTTAATCGTTAAAATAACGACTGCACCATTATCATCAATTGCTGCCAGTTGCTCTTCTTTAGAATTTGCTCCATGTAGGAATATTAAGCTCGTGAAATTTCGTTCTGTTTTTACATAATCAATTGTTTCACCTGATGCGGGATTGAATAACCTGATGTTATTGTTATTTTCATTGTTTATTGAACCGACTGTTGCGAGTATCTTGCCATCACTGCTAAATGCAAGATCGTATGTCTCATCATCATAAGTGTGAAATCGAAAGAGCCTTTTGCCCGATGTGTCCCAAAGCCTTACGGTA
>CAZISX010000190.1:0-3024 GCA_964542005.1 uncultured Spirochaetales bacterium | reverse complement strand
AGTTCATCATGTGATTTAAAATCAAGAATCAACCGCCATCAGATTCCATAGAGAAAAAAGTTACGGTCAAGCAACAACGGGTCAAGAAATGAAACCATCTGTGCTTTTATCAGGGTAACCGCATTTGGAAATTAACTGGCCAAGACTTTCAGAAGGTAATCATTATCCCATCCGGCCCTTAGCCGTTTGGATTTGATGCTCTTTTTCGAAGATTTTTCTTTTTTTATCATGTTTAAGGCGATATGTCTGAGCACTGCAAAGTTCTCTGGCGCTTTTCCCTTTCTGATTCTACTTTCATCTTCACGAAAGGAAACGTCCAATACCCAATGCAGACTATTTTCAATTCCCCAATGACTTCGGACAGCGCTTCCAAATTTTTGTGCGTCACTCTCTACGCTGCCGATATAATAACTTGTCTCTTTTTCTATCTTTTCGCCAAAATCTCTTTCACGTTCAACCATACAAATGGTTTTTAAATTTTTCCAGTTCTCTTTTCCCTGAAGCCAACCTATATCGGATGTTGTCCAATAACGGCGTATCTCAATCTTGCCATGCTCGCCGTCAGTTGTTTCATAATAGTCGTATGTTAAACCCAACCCCCCATGTGATAACTGTGATAAAAAATCCTGAAAATACAATTTAATGTCATCATGCAAACTGCTTTGATTGCCTTTTAAAGAAAAAATATAGTCGGCTTTCTTTTCAACAATGGTTTCTGCAATCTTTTTCTGGCACCCCATTGCGTCAATAGTTACAATACATCCCTCTATTTCAAGCGTTTTGAGAAGCTCAGGAATAGCGGTTATCTCATTTGATTTGTCGTCTATTTTTCTCTGCCCCAAAACAATCCCATTAGCCGAAGCCCAGGCACTGACCATATGAATTGCTGACTTTCCATTCCTTTTGTCATGAGATCGCCGTAATGTTTTGCCATCAACAGCAACGACTTCTCCTTTTGTAAGCTGGTTAATTGCCTGTACCCATTTCAAAAAGGAGTCCTTAAATTCGTCTGGGTCGATCACGGCAAACACCCTTTCAAAGGTATCAACAGAGGGTATTGCGTGTGGAAGCTTCAAAAACTTTTTAAACCATTTGTATTTGGCTTTCCCGAATTCATAAATTTCATCGTAATTGTTGGCATTGCAGATCACAGCGCATATGGCAATCGTTATGATGTCAATCAGCTTATGCCGTTTGTTCTCACGTCTTGGGTCGGCTATGTTTTCGAAATAGCGGTTGATTGTTGGAATTTCTGTTTGTGCCATGAATGCCTCCTGTTGATAAGATATTAATAATGATATCAATAGGTAGCACACTTTTAACGAAAAGTCTAGATTTATTTAATGATTTTAAATAGTTATATATAGTTGAAATTACAGGTTTAATAATGAGCCACTGTTTCTAAAATCGCCAATTCCAAATGCGGTTACCCCTACAACGATAATTGTTTATGTGAAGCACTTAATAACTTTCTTTTTCTGTGAGAAATATAGGCTCTGTGGTTTCGCAGTTGAATCCCTTTGATCAATTCGAGAATATCTATTGGGCTGAATTGTTTCATGGGCAGTACTACTTTAAGCAAAAGCCGGAGTTGGGATACAGTAACTGCCGGTGTTTTTTTCCCCCAATCTGACCTTTATGTGCCAGAGAAAAAAATGAGCCAACATGCATGTCATCATATGGTGAAGCCACCCCGGCCATTTTCTCACCTCATAATGATCCATGCCAAGTTCGGTTTTTGCTTCTTCAAAACACTGCTCAATTGCCCAGCGGATACCGCTTAGCCACACAAAAACTTTCAACCGCGTACTTCCCATAGCGTTGCTGATGTAATAAGAATAAATCGGGTTGTCTCCCAGGGTCCTTCGAATAATCAGCCAGATATTATCTTCTGGCAGACCATCCCGTGCAAGGACAATCTGTCTTTTGGTGAATTCGTATTCAATCGGACCTTTGGTCCCCTCGGAAACCTTACGGCGGTACCAGAAAAATTTATTCAAGCCCTTGGCAAATTCTTCAAATGTGACAGGTTCTTTTTCAGATGCTTTCAAAACCAGTTTGGATTTTTGTTCTTTACCGTGTCTGTATACTTTATTTTCTGTGACAGGCCGCCTGAGCCAGCATTGAGTGTTGCCTGGCATGCCGACCATATAGGTTGCATTTGGTATTGCATCAACCGCTTTTCGAAATACCGGACTGTTTCCATAAACTGAATCCGCTGCAACAAATCGGAAGGGTATTTGCCCGGAACGAACGATTTCTACCAACAGTTCTGCAGCAATTTGAGGCTTTGTTTTAAATGTCAAATCGGATGGGAATCGGCAACGCTTTCTTCTTTCTGTGTATTCGTCAGAAAACCAGATTTCCGGCACAAACAAACGGGCTCCCAACAAACAATAACCATGGCGGGTTGCGTAACCGACAAAAACCCCAACCTGGCAATTTTCAACCTTCCCGATGTTGCCACAATACTGTTTGGCTACCCCGGCAGACTCATTGCCTTTTTTAACCATTCCGGATTCATCAAAAATCAATACGCCATCCGGTTCGCCCATATCATCATTAACCATACTACGATATTTTAAGAAAATTTTATCGTCATCCCAAAATGCATCACTGACAAAAAACTGCATGGCACGAACCTTTGCATTTTCGATATTCAGTGCAATTGGTTCAATGGATTTTCTTTCAAGAGAGCTGAGTTGACCCGCCATATAATAGAAAAAATTTTCTCTGGGCTCGCTTCTTGAGAAACAGTCATTAAATTGTTCGTGAAAACCCTTCAGTTCATCGACAATACTGTCAAAATCATCAACTGTGATATCAAACTTTGGAATTAAATATGGGTCAGTGGCAATTCTGCAATCAGGTAACATGTCTGCCTCCTTTAGAAGTTGTTTTCGAAGGTTTAGCAGAATGTCAAAATTCAATCAATATTATTTATCGTTGTAGGGTTAAAACCTGCGGCGATCAATAAGGGATTATGTGCGCGTTTTTGAAACTCGACGGTTATTTGTTTTTTGG
>CAZISX010000189.1:0-3038 GCA_964542005.1 uncultured Spirochaetales bacterium | reverse complement strand
GCCCAACGGATTTTCCGTTAAGATTCTTATACGGAAAAATAATTTGTTTTTTTTTCTCTATGCAATTTTTCCCGGAATTTTTTTAAAAAATATTGTATAGCGCATACTTATCGAAATTTAATATTCCCGCCTCTTTTTTGGGCAGTGGCGCATATCAGCCGCGCAGTTTTTTTGTGTCGGCTGAATTTGTTTTGTTATGCAATTATCCTTTTAGTTTTCTTTTCTCAAACAACATTTCTTATATTTTTTACCGCTTCCACAAGGACAAGGGGCATTGCGACTAATCTTACCCTCCTCTTTTTGCACTCTTTCGATTCTTCTTTTTCTAAGCGTTTCAGCGACTGCCTCTAATTTCTGTAATTCATCTTTACCTATCGATTCTCTTTGTATGAATTGAAAATCAACGTTATTAATCAATCTTGCATTGTTAAAGCAAATTTCCAAAAGCAATCGTTCTTTATCATTAGCAATAAGCATTGCCGCTTTTGAGTGTTCCAAAGCAAGTTTTTCATTGCGCTCAACAATGCCTTCTTGCCAACAAAACAAACTAATATTTATGCCTCCGTAAGTAGAGAGCGGTTTTGGTTCCCTGACGTTCTCTTGTTGAATTAAAATATTATCAATTCCAGATGTTATGTTATCTCGCCACGTCCCTCCACAATTTAGCAATAAACTGGATACTTTCCGCCGTCCCTGAATGTTATTAGCATTTAAAAAATCAACAATTTCTTTTAACCTTGCGGGCATATCTTGCTTAAGAGGAGATAACAGATGGGGATCATATAATTTTTCTGTAAAGAAATGATCTATGCCTGAACGATAGCCGTGCCACATGATCGGTTTATCGGAATCAAACTCCTTGACGTATTGAGTGTACACATTATGTTTCAAATACAACCCAAGATGGTCAAGCTCATCTTCAGTCTTAATTAAGTTTGACTGGAACGCTCTCATCCGTTGTTCGACAAAATGTAAAAAAACTAAAGAGTTATCAAAAATTTCAGAATAAACCCGAAGGTCGTCGACTGATATAGCCCAAACAGGGTTTACCCCAACATCAACTCCTATTTGTTTTAAATGCTGAATTTGAGACGCAAGCTCAGTAAAAGGATCAAGAGTTATTGCACATATATGTTTGTGTTCAAAATCTTTCCTTGAAATTTCACCGATCTTATTATGATCGCCATCAAAAAGATCGACTTTTTCATCACTTTCCAGATATTCCAAAAAACGATTGCCTTGTTCTGCTGGTTTAAAAACCAAATTTTTCAGAGATTCAATATACGCAGGAAAATCATTTGCTGGTGAAGTATATGTAAATGCACCAGCTTTAACCTCGATTACAAATAGATGATCATCAGAGATGATGAGTCCGTCTGCCTCGCACCATTGCTTTTTCCCTTGAGAGGTTGTATGCCATCTGTAGTAGACAGATTTATACACATTTGCATTGGGCATTAATTTTATAAAATATTTAAACGGCAGTTGCTCAGAAATCTCTTTTTGCTTGTCATTCCATTCTCCACGATAGTTTGGTTTAATACGGAAAATTGATCGCTGCAGTACACGATAAAGATTATCCAATAAACTGTATAGTTCAAAACAGTAGTAATGATCGTTTAACTTTATAAATGGTCGTTTAAAAGTAGGCCATATACGAAGTGGCCATCCTCTATTTTCACCTTCTGAAAAGAACTCAACATCTTGCCCTTGCTGCCACGAAAGTTCATCGAGTAAATTGGTGGGTAGGTTAGTGGTCTTTTCAATGTCAAAAAGATCTAACCCAAAGAAACGTCCAAATATATTATTCTGCCATTCTACCCAACTGTTTTCTTTTATTATTTCTGCCATTAAATCCGGGAGGCTATTCTCGGTTAATTTTTCTGTTGAAGGGATTTTAGCCTTTAAAGCATCCAAGGTTACACGCTGAAATTCTTTTAATTCAATTGCAGCGTCGATCATGCCCCTTGTAAGTGCATGCTGAATATTAGCGATTTCGTCTATGAGTTGTTCAGCGGTAAGTCCAAACAATTCGTGAAAAACATCAGAATGAGGTAAAAGAAGATCTTGGAAATGACTTTTTTCGTGGTACAAGTATCGTTGCCCACGAACGTTGCACCAATAAATCTGTGCCTTAGTGTAATATTCTTCAAATTCGATATCAAAATCAGGATGCTGACTCCGGCTAAAGGCGGTACGGCACATTTGATATTCCAAATTAAGCTGATTAAATAATTCACCGACCAGCTCTTTTAGATCGTTCCATTTTTGTTCTGTTAATTCTTCCGAATCACCTTGTAAGGCAGACACAGAGGCAATAATACTTTGAATGTAATCCACCATCCTCAATGATAATGCAGCTTCTTGGTCGATATCTATTTCACTTCTTATATTAAGATGCTTACCAGCCATCTCCCAATGGGCACGTTTAAGCAATTCTGTCGGTGGAAATTTTTTAACCTCTCTTACTATTGCTGAAATTTTGTCATCTATCTCTTGGCAAACTCTTGGAAAACGTTCAACAAGTTTGGCTTGCATTTCATTAAATTGTTCTGGCGTAAAATTACTGCGGAAAACATTAAAGTTCCCAAAGCGGGCAATTTCAACTGGTCCATAAGAAAAGTAGTCATCAGGCTTTACAGTCTTTCTTTTGTTACGCCTCTTGTTTTTTGACCGACTCTTTTTGACCATTTTTTTCTACCGTTATAAAAATTATAGCTTAGCACTTCAACAGGTATAACAAGCTAATGTTCAGGTCCGGATATCATTCTCTTTTTGAATCATATCCGGTCTGCAACAATCGTCATTGATCTTAGAAAATTACTATCAGGATATGGAATCAGAGTAAAGAAAATAGTGAGCAGGCGTTGAGGGAACAGGACGGTTGGAAGAACCCTCCCCTCCGGCGGTAGCGCCGCCGGAGGGGAGGGGAATGTGGGTGGCCTTACGCTTTCAATTCCGGGATACTGCCGAAGAAATCAAGTGCTTCGGGGTTTTTCAGGGCGTCCTTGTTCTTGACCTCTTTGCCTTCGATCATT
>CAZISX010000188.1:1344-3046 GCA_964542005.1 uncultured Spirochaetales bacterium | reverse complement strand
TTGAAGTTCCGTAAACCATGCGGTGGAAGTAATCAAACTGCCTTGTTGCCTGCACTTCGATTATGATGAGTTCGCCATCTTCAGCTCTGACAAGCATATCAACTCTGTTGTATTTATCCAGTTCTGTTTCTCTGTTTGATTCAGATTCTAAAAGCTCTAATATATTGATTTTCTTATTTAAAACTGTTGTAAGGAGTCCTTCAATTACTACAAAATTAGCTTTGCTTCTGAGTATTTTTTTTATTGCCCAGTCAAATGAAATAAGTTTTTTAGCCATTTTGCTTTCTCCGCAAAAAAGTTCGGAAAAATATAAGAAATTTAAGGGGTTTTGTCAAGATTTGGAATGAGTGTAAATTTTTTAGTTTATTATCCAGGGCTTATTTTTTGTGAAATACAAAAAGGTATTTATATAATTTTGCCGACCTAAAATCTTGAACATAAAAATAAAGGAAACACTCTATCTTGGAGGATACGAAATTTATCATCAGTTTGTGAGCGGAAACATTGATTTTGAAAGAGAAACCCTGCATATTATGGATGACCAAACCAGAATATCACTGGCCGAAACAATGACAATTGAGAATGGGAACACAATCACAAATCCGCAGACAAGATTAAGATACCAGATAAGTGATCATCTTGGTTCAGGTTCAATAGAACTCTCCGAAACCGGAAGTATAATCAGTTTCGAGGAATACTATCCATTCGGCGGCACGAGTTATCACAGCACAAGCAGCCAATCACAGGTAAGCCAGAAGAGATACCGCTACAACGGCAAGGAAAAAGACGAGGAAACAAATCTTTATTACTACGGTGCGAGGTATTATATCAGCTGGCTTGGAAGGTGGATGAGTGCAGATCCGATGGGAGAACAGGGCAGCGGACTCAATCTTTACCGGTATTGTTCTAATAATCCGGTGATGAGGGTTGATCCGGATGGAATGGCGGATAGGGATTCCTTGATGGAACCTCCCAAAACAAAAAACGAGGTAGAAGAAAAAGTTGACGCTTCTAAAAAAGTAGTTGCCGCAACAGCTTTACCCGGACTTATGGCAGCATCATGTATTCCTGGAGTTGGCGAGGCAATGGATACCTATACTCTTTTAGATCCAGATGCATCGGCTTTTGAAAAAACAATGTCAGGGTTTTCACTCGGAGCAAGCGGAGCTTCATCAGGATTTCTTCCAAATTTTGGAGCATTTGCGCTTGCGTCAAAATTAGCTGGAAAAGCTGGAGATGGAATTCATGCTGTCACAGAAGTTGTTGAAAAAGTAGTTAGGAAAATAGATGTAAATGACATAATTAAAGGCGGATTTGATAAATTAAAGGGAACACACTCTGCTTCTGCAATACAAAACAATGCATCAGGTGTATTGAGAAAAGAGATGGAACTTGCAGGCATGAAAGGAGCTAAAGGTGATGTTGCTCATCATATTGTACCTGTCGGGGATAAATCTGATGCAGCTATTAATGCAAGAAAAATTCTTGATAAATATGGTGTTGATCCGAACTCAGCTTCAAACGGTGCATTCCTGCCCGGCAAAACAGCTGAAAAAATAGGCGAATCAATGAAACATAGCGGAAGACATCCTGAAGGTTATAGCAAAGAAGTATTTGAAAGATTACAAGGTGCAACCAGCAGAGAGGATGCAATGAAAAGATTAAATGACATTCGTAATGATTTAGTAAATGGCAGCTGGTC
>CAZISX010000188.1:0-1244 GCA_964542005.1 uncultured Spirochaetales bacterium | reverse complement strand
CCGAAGTACTTGTCATGAATACCCATGCGGTTGAAGTTCTCGGAGATTTAATGCAAGGTAGTGTTGAATATCTTCCTGTTATTTTTGACGGAACCCGATACAAAGATCTTCAAATAGTAAATATCCTTAATATTCTTGATGCTGTTGATTATGAAAAGTCAGAATGCTTTTATGATGATGAGGAAACAAAAAGAGTTGGTTATGTTAAGCGTTATGCTTTTTATCCAGAAAAAGTTAAAGATCACCATATTTTTAAGGTAATAACAGGTAATCATATAGATCCCAGCATTTTTGTATCTCAGACATTTCTCGACCACTTGAATAATAGTGATCTTAAAGGCTATATGTGGCGAGAAGTGTGGGATTCAGAAACTGGTCCAGCAGAAATTCACTGAGTTTTTTTAGATCTTTATATATCAACTTGACTATTGCTTTCTGGTGTCAAAGTGTTCTGAGTGATTATATGTTGCTCAGAATATTGAATTCAAAAGCATTCTCGAAAGATAAGTGCTGAAAGGAAATTCTTTCTGTGCAATTCTTTTATTGTCAAGTATGTTATTGCAACATTATCCGACATATTCTTATTTATTGAGCTATTTGATAGAAATAGTTCCTGTGTTGTGTTCCGAGATAGTGGAGCTAAAGGAAGAAGCTCTGTTGCCGTGAGATATTGTTTGTGCATAGCCTGACAACTGTTGCCATGTACTGAAGTGTTGTTTCTGCATAGCCTGACAACTCTTGCCATGTACCGAGATGTTGTTTCTGCATAGACTGACAACTGTTGCCATGTGCTGAGATATTGTTTGTGCATAGACTGACAACTGTTGCCATGTACTGAGATATTGTTTGTGCATAGCCTGGCAACTCTTGCCATGTAGTGAGATATTGTTTGTGCATAGGCTGGAAACTGTTGCCATGTACTGAATTTTTGCATGACATTATCCGGCAACGGTTTTAGTTTTGTTAATTGGCAAAAAATTCTTTATCGACAGCCTTGCCAGACCGTATAAAACTGTTGAAACACTGAGCCAGAGCGAAGCACTCACTACCATCACCAATTATGATATTTCAGGCAATGTCCTGAGCACCATTGATCCGAGTGACAACACCGCCTTCACCCACACCTATGACATGCAGCAGCAGGTGATAAAAAGAATCCAGATGGATACAGGCACAAAAAGAGTATTTGCAAATGTGATGGGAAATCCGATTAAACAGTGGGAAAATAACACAACACTCATTAC
>CAZISX010000187.1:2733-3087 GCA_964542005.1 uncultured Spirochaetales bacterium | reverse complement strand
CAGTGTAATTTTTTTCTATTTCTTCTATTTCTTTTTTATTGAGGAAATCATTTGAGATTTCCAAATAACAACTATTTGTTGTGGCATAAATCCAACTTCCAGAATCAGACCACTGTTCTATTTTGTACCATCGGTGACCACGGCCAACCTTAACGCGGCAAAATCTTTTGCCGCCAATGACTTCGTAATATCCCCCGAAATCTCTGCACATAGCTTCGATTTTGTTTCTGGAATATTTTCCATTATCATTACAATAAACGCTCATGATCTCTCTCCATCGTCAAAAGTTAAATTTCGATAGATAAAATGTGTTTTATTGCTAAATAAAGTCCTTTTTTGAGTTTTGGATTGTTT
>CAZISX010000187.1:1112-2723 GCA_964542005.1 uncultured Spirochaetales bacterium | reverse complement strand
GCTGTGTTTTTCTGTTTCAAAGTTTTCAAAAAGACTGTTAAAACTTGCTGAATCTTCTTTTTTTATAAATCCGCCTGAGCTTACTCTATATATTTTATCTGTATCATTCTCAGTTAATCCAAGTGTTTGCATTCCTTCAATAAATTGTTTATTTGAGAATGCAAAAAACATTGGAAAGTCAGAAATTGCCTCGGATTGTTTTTTTTTGAATTCACTGTATTTGTTCATGGTTTTTTTCCTTTTTTTAGTTAAATATAATTTTCAAAAAGTGTTGTCTGTACCGGTTTTGTGAGATTTACAGTTGTTTTTGTGTGTTGTGTAGGGTTTGATGCAGCAACGGAGATTGTTTCCCGCGGTCTTTCAAAACATTTTTCTTCTATTTTTATGCTTGAAACAATTTCCATGAAATTTTTAAGAAATTCCTCTATTAAAGGAATAACTTGTTGTTCAAAAACTTCTTTTTTGCAGTGATTGCTTTCTGTGTGGAGATTGGGATTAAAATACTGTTCAAAGGCTCTTGCAAAACATTCCACGGTTCGATTCTGATAGTCGGAATCTGTTTTTTTATTCATGTTTTTTCTGAACATTTTTGCAATGTTTCGGGCGATACTTCCTTCTTCATCGCTCGAATATGTCCTTTTTATTTCTCTTTTATGGGCTGCATAATAATCTATAAAATGGGCGATTTCATCAAGCACCTCCGCTGGATACTCCGGCTATAATCTCCTGATTTAGTGGGAGAGGAAAGCGGAGTTCGGTTAATAATGTCTTAGATCTTTCTAAAAGTTTAAGTTCTGTATATTTTAGAGAACTGTGCAATTTTGTATTGTCCAGTTTTCTAAGCTCAAAATATCCTGTTGATCGTCTTCCGTAGATAAAGCATTCAATCCTTTTCCATAGAACTTTGTCATATCGTTGAAAATTAAAGATGAATCTTGGGGCAGTGTTTTTTATGTGGCTTCTGACTCCTTTGAATAGTTTTCGGTTGTTTTTTCTTACCTGTTTTATAAAATAGCAGCAGGCTGTTCTTTCCTGGTTTGTTCCTCCTGCTATTACAAAAGCATCATTTGAATGAGATTTCACAATGTTGTTGGTTATGCGGTTATTTTTTGTTATATAGCCGTATGTGTGTTTTACAGGTTCTTTTGCGTTTTTCAAGATATTGACGAGTTTCCATCTGACTGTTGACATAAAGGTTTCTGCTTTGAATCCTTTTGATTTTTTGATGGTTAAGTTCAGTTTTCCTTTGTGGTGTTTCTGATGACATGTTTCGCAGAGGGTGATAAGGTTATCCGGTCGGTCTCCTCCTGTTTGTCTTGATTCAAGATGATGAATATTTAATATCTTGTCTTTGGATTTTCCTTTACATGCCTGGCATGTATGATTATCTCGGTGAAATACATATTCTCTTGTATTCAGTGTGCAATTGTTTTCAACAGTAGAATCTTCAGATAGTGCACGCTTTTTGGAGTTCGTAGGAAAGACGTTTGTTGCTCCAACTCCCTCTCCACATGAAATTTATTAATCAGCATGTCCCCTGGAGCAAATCCATGAGATCTTGCCTTTCCCATTGCATTTGTTATATTTCTCTTCATAACATCATCAAAATAA
>CAZISX010000187.1:0-1102 GCA_964542005.1 uncultured Spirochaetales bacterium | reverse complement strand
TAAGTTTTTCCTTCGATATCAGGGTTTTTAATTTTCTGAATATCAAAGGCTGCCACTTCGATAATGGTTTCTGTTACTGGAAGAGATTTTTTAATGCTTGATATTAATTTGAGGTGTGCGTCCAGTTTGTGTTGTATGGAGGGAGCCAGCCAGCCAGCAGGTTTTTTCCTGTTATCAAACCGGGCTGCCCTGTATCTGGTTTTTCTGTATCTGCGGTTTCTTCTGTACATTGCTCTTTCTGAATTGAGTTTTACAATATCTGTTCTAAGTTCTGCTTCAGCACAATACAACTCTTTCTCTTCTGTTACTGCGGATAATCCTACATAATTAAATCCGGAGTCAACGCCGAGTGTTATCTTCTGTTTATATCCTGTGCTGCCATAGAGCAGTTTTATTGTGAACGGAGTTCTGTTGATAACTTTGGCCTTTCTTTCTTTTAACAATTTTCTGGCTTTATAAGCTTTGCATGGCATTAATGGTTTGCCGTGTCTGTTTAATACGAAAACTAACATTTAGTTTTCCTCCTTAATTCTAAGGGTTAGTGCCTCTTCGACAATGTTGTAATGGCTTTTTACATCTGTTACACCGTCCCTTTCCCGCAGGACTTTTAATAACAGACAACAGTGCCTGAAACGAGAGGAGTATTTCAGGGTGTTATCACCAAAACAACATAGTTCCTTTTTTAAAAGAACTGAGTCTAGTCAACAGGCTTTTTCAAGCCCCCACTATAGCTTTTGCTTAGTGGCGGGTAGTTGACGGGCTGTTGTGTCATTAAATGATGCTTTGCTTATTCCTATTGCTTTGAAATATGGGAAAAATATACCTGCTGCTTTTCTTGCGTGCATGTTTTTTTCTCCCGAATGGCTGATTTTTAAACCGTAGTCTCTGAAGGCTGGTTTAATGTTTCCATATTTTTCCAAAACTTTATCAAGTGCTTCTTTTATTTCAAAGATTTCGGAGCTTTTTATGCTATCGCCATTTTGTCTTTTTACTTTAACACCATATTCTTTGTAAAGGGAACAGGATAGGTTGGTATTACCATAACTGGTTTCCTGCCCTTTATCATAGGTGTTTTCGCTTTCTATTGTCTCAATTTCAAGGT
>CAZISX010000186.1:0-3189 GCA_964542005.1 uncultured Spirochaetales bacterium | reverse complement strand
CAAAAATGTGGAACTCTCATGAATATGCGTTTCCACACATTCTGAATTTGAGCCATAAAATCTTAAATTAAGAGAATTTTGAGAGGTTATTTTCCTGTTTAACATTTTTGACTTTTATGCAGTTATACGCGAAATAAGAAAAATCGGCTTACCTCTTTCTATCTCAGCATTCAGTTGATGCAAATCAAACATTATCTACACAAAATTGTTCCGCTTTTTACTACATTTTCAGAAAAGCCTGATTTTGAGAAAAGAACAAAAACTTTTTCAGCTTTACTATCTTTTACAGCAATCTCAGATTTTCTTTTAAGATTCTCTAAAACATCAAACGAAACAGGTTTTGACTGCCATTTACACTCAATAAAAGCTATTTTGTCTTCTGAAAACGCGACAAGATCTATCTCTTCCTGACCATTCCACCATCTGCCGAGCTTTTGGGAAAAAAGCCCAAAAATTTCCATGGATCTTAAAATATCCTCTTTTTTGCATATTGTTCATAGGCAAAAGAAACAAATTTTTCGTTGAAATTTGACTCTATCTCACTCACAACATGGTCTATATTGCCAATCTCCAGATATGAATAATTTCGATAAACAAAGTAAAACCAGAAAGCCAAAAAATTGTCTTTAATTCTGTATCTTCCAAGCTTGCTTTTTATCGGCTCTTTTTCTGTTACAGGAATCTCTTTTTCTATTAGTTCAAGATCTATAAGTTTTTGCATATATCTTGAAAGATGAGGTGTAGGCATTCCAACTTTTGAAGCAATTGCACCGATTTTTGTCTCGCCGTTCGCAATAATCTCAAGAATTCTGAAATAAGTTGTATGATCTGCAATTTCGTCCTTTAACAAGAACCTGATTTCCTGATACAAGTAGCTGTTTTTATTTAGGATGTTTTCCTTAATATTTTCAATAAAGCCTGCGTTTTTATCATACATTTCAAGATATTTTGGAACAGTCCCAAAAGATGCATAAATCATCATTTGTGTTTCAAGATCATCAACCCCTGTAAAAGCTGAAATATGGTGAAACATTAGCGGAGCAAGTTTTATATTTGAAGTTCTTCTGCCGTAAAGCGGCGCATTGTAATTTAGAACTTCGCTATACATCATTGAAATCACAGACCCGCACAAAATAAGGTATATATTAAGATTTTTAAGCTTTGTATCCCAAACTTTTTGCAGCATACTGGAAAAAGATGTGTCAAGTTTGCATAATTCCTGAAATTCATCAATCACAAAAACAAGTTTTTCATTCGGCATTGAGTCAGCCAAAAAGAGAAAAAACTGTTCAAAACTATTGAAAGAAATATTGCGAAGATACTCTTTTTTTAGCATATCGGCGCATTGCTCTTTGAGAAAATCAAGCTGCCGGTTAAGCGGCATTTCGGTTGCGTAGAAATAGATATGTGTTTTATTTTTAATAAATTCAGATATTAATGCAGTCTTTCCAACTCTCCGTCGTCCATAAATTACAGTAAAAGCAGAGCCATTTTTTACAAACTCCTTTTCCAAAACACTCAATTCATCAACACGATTTAAGAATAATTTACCGCCCATCATTATGTTCTCCAACATTATGTTCTAAAACATAATAGCTGTCTTGTTTGAATAAATCAATTTTTGTGGAATATTCATTTTTCTCGGAAAACCAGTTTTTCAGATTTCGTAGAGACCCAAAATCTTGCGTCTTTTATTCTTTAAACAGCCAATGCGCCCGCCCTTTAAAAGTGGGCTAAAAAATGGAAAAAACGCTTCACTTCGGCTAAAGCCTCAGTCTTGCAAAGCTAAAAACTCTCCAGTGGAGACTTTTTTTAACGCTTTTCACCTGACACACCTGACATAGCCGCTGCCCGCCTTATCGTCGCTGTCCACAACGCCAACGCCATAGTACACATACCATGCGCCATTAGTGTTATTGACATTGGACGAGGACGACCAAAAATAATTTAATGGCATCCCTGGGAAATCTGGAAAATCTGATACTGGATTGTATCTATTTCTATTTATAAGTGTTTTCAATTCATTAATATTTGGCAGTCTCCAATCTGTATAGCTGCCATAATCAAGTGTTTCGCAATAGCTTAAAGCCTGCTGCCAAGTTTTACCGCTTACACACTCTTTTGTCCACTGAAGATTTGTTTTTGAATCCGTAACAATCACTTTGCTATTTTTGGTTTCTTCGGTGAAGCTTCCTGCTGGCTTATATTCGTTTCCGCTGACACACCTGAAATAGTAGGAGTCTGTCTTATAGTAGCTGTACACACTGCCATAGCCGAAATACACATCCCATGCGTAATCACTGTAGCCGACATAGGGCGAGGACGACCAGAAATAGTTTCCAGGAGTGTTTGGAAAAATTGTTGTATCAATTGATGGGTTATATCTTCCATAATTAATCAGTGTCTCCAACTCTTCAATATTTGGCAATCTCCAGTTTGAATTTCCTGCAAGTGTAAGATTATCACAATAATTTATTGCTTCCTGCCAGGAGCATTGACTACCTGCTGGACTTCCTTTTGTACATCCGCTATAGGTTGATGGAAGATTTCGCTGCCAGATAAGATTTGTATTGTTATCCGTCACTGTTTCGCTGTTTGCTGTGTAATTTTTTGGTATGCAGAGGTCTGAATACTCGGCATCCTGTCCATAAAAATCAGCTCCTTCTGACGGGCAGGTTATTTCTTCTGAATTGTTGTAACATTTGTTTTGACCTGTGCAAAAGTTGTAGGTGGTATTACTTGTAGGAATATCGCTGTCAGGTTTCTCAGTATCGTTATCTGACTCTGCTGTGTCTTTGTCAATTGGCTCAACTGAATCACTGTCTGGCTCTGTTGTGTTTTTGTCAGCAGGCTCAACTGAGTCGTTGTCTGTTTCTGTTGTGTCTTTGTCAATTGGCTCAACCGTATCGTTATCTGACTCTGCCGTCTCTTTGTCTGTCGGCACAACTGAATCACTGTCTGATTCTGTTGTTTCTTTATCTGTCAAAACAGTGTCGTCATCAGTTTTGCTTTTAGATTTTTCACTCCCGCAGCTGATAATCATCAGAGCAGCAATCACTGCCATTAAGCTAATAACCTTTTTCATTGTTTCTTCTCCAAACTATTCATTAATACACCTTGTTAAATCCAAACTGATGGGAAAATATACAAAGCCATGTTTTGTTTGTCAAAATTTCTAACTATTTTGTG
>CAZISX010000185.1:2892-3219 GCA_964542005.1 uncultured Spirochaetales bacterium | reverse complement strand
AAGAGTCCTGGCCGATAACCGGCTGAGACAGTTTTTTCTTTTCGTAAACCTCAACATAATCCTTTGTTGTTGAGGTTAGTGTCAAAGTAGTATCGTTTAAGTTTATTTGAAATATCTTGCTAGATGATTTCGTATTGTCTAATTTTGTAATTATTGATATGGTTTTTTGATTTTGTATTTCCCATGTAATTGGATATTCAAAAAACTCATCTGAAAGTATGAATTCGTTGTTGCTGTTTGCACTTCCAAATCTAAAATTATAAACTACAGACAAGCCTGTTTTATTCGAAAAAAAAGTCAAAGAGTTGTTACCACTGCTGGGTATAT
>CAZISX010000185.1:1496-2705 GCA_964542005.1 uncultured Spirochaetales bacterium | reverse complement strand
GAAATTTGTATTGAATTGTAAAAAGTTCCTTCTGGACCCGTTGTAATAATTACTCCATTTGATATTCTGTATTTTCCAGTATTTTGATATGGGGCGTTGTCTTCCGTTTTAAAATATGAAATGTTGGTATTTGTATATCTGTCATAGCTTATTGCTGTTGCCGTGTTATCGGAGTTAAAGGTTATTGACGATATTTTTCCGCTAGAATTTGGTTTAACTGGTCGAAGTGTATTATCCAGTGAATGTCGATGAACCACCTTCGTCCCCACCGCCACCGCCCCCACCACCACAACCAGACAAGAAACAAGTGAACGTAATAAGCGCGACAAAAAGTAATACTGTATTCTTTTTCATGTTTTCTACCTTGTTTTTCATTTTGAAATTGGTTCAGGGATTATATCACAGCGGGACAAAAGATTCACTTTTTTCTATAACCTGCATCAGGTGAGTATTTTAGGGTATACATCAGCAGTGATATTGATTAATTCATATATATCAATTCCTGATTACTTTATTGATATAAATTACAATTTTTGTGATGCAGTTTAATACAAGGCTTTCCATATATTCCACCTGTAACATTTGTGTCAATTTGTTGCCTTTTATGACAATCATCTGAAGAGATGGCAAATAAGTTAATAACCATCATCGTTGTGGCGAAATTAGCTACCAAATGGGGATTACTGTGAAAAAATTGCTAACATCAGAAAATCTCGGCTGGTTTGGTTTTTGGTTGCTTCGTGGATTAACAGATTGACTTTGAACGGGCAGGGGCAGCCCGCAAGTTCCGGTTTAACGAATGTTAACCGGAGGGCGTGAGCCCCAAGGGTGGTGGTGGCAGCGGGGCGATGTCCGGCTAATGCGCTATTAGCCGGCAAGCGAGGCGCAAACGGCGTGACAAAAATTCCGACAGGAGGTCGGATTTTTGGCGCGTCGTTTGCATCCGAGCGGTTCGCCCCGCGCTTTGCCACCACCACCCGCAGCTTGCGGGCGTTGCAGCAAGAGAGACATTGCACGGAGAAGTTTTTGCATTTTTAAACAACGGAAAGTTTTACATCCATTGTTTTCAATAGTGACCATAAGCTTGAAAATTCGGGATTTCCTTTGTCTGACAACATTTTGTAGAGATTTTCACGATTAAGTTTTGCTTTGGAAGCTATTTTTCCCATTCCGCATTACTAATGCAACGTCGCGAAGTGCGACAAGAAA
>CAZISX010000185.1:0-1486 GCA_964542005.1 uncultured Spirochaetales bacterium | reverse complement strand
AGCTCCTCCTTCTTGCGTTTTTTGTATTCAAGCCAATATTCTATTGCTGTTGAAATATCGCTCGACTGTTTCTTTTTAGAACCTCCACACAAAAGCAAAACTACCGTCAAACCTGATTTTGCAAAATAAACCCTGTAACCTGGACCAAAATCCATCTTTACTTCAGAAACACCGTCCCCAACAGATTCACAGTGGCTGAAATTGCCAAGAATGAGACGATTCAGCATAGTCCTAACTCTTGCTTTTGTTTCAATGTCTTTCAATGAATAAAACCAATCCTCAAATGGAACAGAATTATCTGTTTTTTTGTAATGTTCAAGTTGATAAGAAGACATATTAACTTCCTATGTTCGATTTACATTATTGTAGTTTAAAAACTACTAAAAGTCAAAAAAACATATAAAACCTTTCTCCAAAAGACTTGGAAAACAAACGAATTCACATGAAAAACAGCTTTTGCCACCACATCTGAAGCTTGCAGTTGGTGCAGTAAGAGAGACATTGCACGAATGATTTTTTGCTTTAAATATATCGTATATGATATAATTGGAGTATGGAAAACATAATTTTATTTTTTGAAAAAGAAAATGGTGAGTCTCCAGTTTTTGAATTTCTCTGCGAATTGCCTGTAAAGCACAGAGCAAAAGCATATTGGGAAATTGAGTTGCTTAAAAATCACGGGAAAAAACTAAAAGAACCTTATGTTAAAAAGGTTTCAGGAGACAAATACGAAGATTTATGGGAACTCAGGATTAAGTTTGCAAGCGACATTTCAAGAATTATTTATTTCATTCCGATTGATAACACTTTTATTTTTCTACATGGTTTTGTAAAAAAAGCAGATAAGATTCCAGCAAAAGAGCTTGAAATCGCCATAAAAAGAAAAAATGAATATGAAAGGAGACAAAAAGATGAAAAAATGGGAAGAGATTAAAAAAGATCTTCTTAAGGATTCTGATTTTAAAAAAGAAGTAAAATTGCTTGAAGCTGAATATCTGATCATCAGCCAAATAATAAAAGCAAGAACTGAGCAGAACATTACTCAGAAAGAACTTGCAGTAAAAGCTGGAACGAAACAAAGCAATATAAGCCGTTTAGAGAGAGGAAATTATAATCCAACACTTGAGTTTTTGAAGAAAATTGCATTTGGTTTAGGTAAAACTTTACACGTTTCAATTGATTGATATGGTTTTCTCCCCAAACCACTAGAATCATTTTCCAGTAAGCATTTGCATGCCACAACATCTAATTTTTCCAAGTTGAAATTTTAGATTTCTTTTTTTTTGCAATTTGCCTCAAGAAAGCATCAGCAAAGGGTTTGGATGAATGAAAAGTATGAATTCTTCAATACCTCCAAACAGCCCAAACGCCCAAACGGTAACCACTCAAAGCTTCATCCAGTCGACTTTAGGACCGTTTGGGCACCGTTTGGGGCACCCCAAACGGTCCAAACGGTAACCACCCAAAGCCTCATCCAATCTACTTT
>CAZISX010000184.1:0-3219 GCA_964542005.1 uncultured Spirochaetales bacterium | reverse complement strand
TTTTCTTCGGTCAGTTTGAACCGAAACTGTCGGTCAGCTTCATCCGAAATTTCCAGCTGGGTAAAGGAATTCTGGCTGATAAAAATACTCCATATCAAATTGGTTCTGAAAAATGGAGAGATATTGTCGGAGGCTCTAATCATCTTTGTGGAATAACCCTAGAGAACAAACTCTATTGCTGGGGAAATAACAGTTCAGGAAAACTTGGAATAGGAAACATCGAAAATATAAATATTCCAGCAAAAGTTAATGATTTTGATTGGGATTCAGTTTCTCTTGGATGGTCTTATTCTTGCGGAATAACAAAAGAAGACAAAGCTCTTTATTGTTGGGGAAGTAATGACTGGGGACAGTTTGGAGATGGAAATTTTGCAATATATTATAATAAAGAATCAACAGATAAAAGTCTTCCTGTATTAGTTGGAGATGAAAATTGGATTTCAGTTGAATCGGGACAAATGTTTACCTGTGGAGTAAAAACTTCCGGGAAAAAATATTGCTGGGGATATAACGGTAAAGGGAATCTCTTAAATGGAACATTTGTGGATAAACATATTCCTACAGAGATTAGCATTGAAATGGACTCCTTCAAAGAAATATCTCAAAACTATTATCATAACTGTGGAATAAAAAAATCTGATTCAACACTGTATTGCTGGGGCGAAAATGGATCTGGTCAATTAGGTGATGGAACAAATTATAATAAAGCACAGCCTGTAAAGATTGGTGATGATGAATGGCTGACTGTAAAAACAGGAATGGGGCACACTTGCGGGATTAGAAAAACTGATAATGCTCTTTACTGTTGGGGCGCAAACACTTCAGGACAAGTAGGGGATGCAAGTTTTAAACAAAGAAATATTCCTGTTAAAGTAAATGATGATGCCTGGATTGTTGTAGAAACAGGCAATAGCCATACCTGCGCAATAACAACAGAAAATGAATTGTATTGCTGGGGATTAAATAATTTCGGACAGATTGGAAATGGCGATTCCGGAATGAATTCTTTATCCAATCTTCCTGTCAGAATAAGTCCTGAATATAGTTGGATTTCTGTTAAAGCAGGCGGAGATTACACCTGTGCAATAACTATAGATGATGGTTTGTTCTGCTGGGGAGATAACACTTTTGGAAAATTAGGCGATGGCACAAACAATAATAGTTCTGAGCCGATATTGATTGGAGATGGTATTGGCGCGTGGCGGATACTTTCAACAAATAATGCAGGGAACAGCACCTGTGCGATTACAAAAGACAAAAGATTGTATTGCTGGGGGTGGAATTTCTACGGACAGCTGGGGATAGGAGAAACATGTTCGCCAGACAACTATGAATGCAATATAAATTATCCAGTTAGGGTAGGTGATGGCTTGTGGAAATCGGTTAGCGTTGGATTGAATCATATTTGTGCTATAAATTTAGAAGACAAGTTATACTGCTGGGGCGGAAATGATAATGGACAAATTGGAGATGGTACTTTTAATTTTCAAGAGAATGGTTCTTCTGCAGATAAGTATGTTCCAACAAAAATTGGCAACGAACGATGGAGCAAAATTAAAATATCAGGAGAACACACCTGCGGCATTAAAGAATCAGATAACAATCTATATTGCTGGGGAAGAAATAGGGGATTATTAGGTGATGGAACAAGAGAACAACGAATTTTTCCTTATAAGATTTCTTCAGATAGGTTGATTGATCTCGAGGCTGATTGCTTTATTGATGAGACCGGAATTATTTATTGTTGGGGCTATAATGAATTCGGAAGAATTGGGGATGGAACAAATGAAAATAAAAGTTCGCCAACTAAAGTGAATGAAAATTCATGGGAAAAAGTATCCTCACATCTTAGACACACTTGTGGAATAAGTGCATCAGATAAAAAGCTTTATTGCTGGGGTCGTAATGAGTGGGGAGAGATAGGAAATGGATCAAGCGGTTTCGAGTGCCCATACTCAAATGGGTATCCTGGCGAATGTAATAATATTTCTTCTCCAATAAAAATTAGCGATGACGAGTGGATTGAAATAGAGGTTGGCAACAATAGTTCCTGCGGAATAAAAAAATCAGACAACGCTCTATATTGCTGGGGAAATAACAGTTTTGGACAACTTGGAAATGGTTTTACAACGGTTAAGGATATTCACGGTCAGATCACAACATCCTATCACGAAAGTTTGCCTGTTAAGATTGGCGAAGATTCATGGATAAAAATTATAGATGAGTATAATTGGGGCGGTGAAACTAAATGTGCTATCAACACACAAAATAATTTGTTTTGCTGGGGCAATAATAGAGAAGGGCTGCTTGGAGATGGAACTGCGTGGCAAACCGTACCAACATCTGTTCCCTTGCAAGAGTAGAAATTAATGGAGTTAATAATGGAAAACCTTATTAAAACAATCAATGCCAGAAAAAATAATGAATCTATTATTATTTATGAAGTGCTAAATATAGTGAATAAAATTAATAATTTAAATTTACCAAACGATATAAAGATTATTACAAAAGAAACATTTGATATTCTTGTTCGCGACAATATAGGAAATGAATGTATTAATACATATACAAATCCTAAGATTAAGGCTTGGTTTGCTTTAGAGTATGGTGTTGTTAAAATTAGAATAGGAAAAAACAAACAAGAAAACTCTTATACTTATTATTCAGAAGATTTTGAAATGATACAATCTATGGGACACAGCGTTGTGCCTGCCATAACTGAGCTATACAAAAAAATTTCAAGAATCAAGGACAAAGCACTAATTAAAGACAATATTGTCACTGCGAGTAAAATTGTTGAAAATAGAGATTGCGAGTTAAGTCTGACAGAAATCATAAAGTTTTTTGATATGAAAAACGATGTTAATTCAAAAAAAATATTTAACTGGTTATCAGATTATAAAAAAATAAAAAATATTTTTTGACAGTAAGGCTTTTAGATTTTACAGCCCGTAATTTAAATTTCTCTGTGTAATGTTTGTTCACCTCCCTTGAGATGAGCCCCCCAATCCTTACAACAGATACTATATGCGAGATAATTTGTGTCTGCTTTTTCTGGATAAGATTAGGTCAGGAGATTGTATTGGATGCTGGGGAAATTTCAAGAATTAATCTGGGGTTTTGCTTGCGTCTGTGTCGCTTTCTGTTTCTGTTCCCGGATTGATGTGTTTATGCAGAGCTTTCTCTTGATTGAATAGTATGTGATTTGGTCTGGAAAAG
>CAZISX010000183.1:0-3281 GCA_964542005.1 uncultured Spirochaetales bacterium | reverse complement strand
TTTTGTCGTAAATATATAAACCTTTAAAAAGCTCCTGATTCCCTTCAAAAATCTCATTTAGCGTTGAAATTGTTAGGGATTTTCCAAATCTACGCGGACGGGAAAGGAAGTAATACTTACCGTCTGTTATAAGTTTGTGAAGAATTTCTGTCTTATCAACATAAATACAGTTTCTTTCTCTTAATTCTTTAAAATCCTGTATTCCAATCGGCAGCATTCTTTTCATCGCAGCAACTCCATAAAAAGTTTGCCCGATTATATCAGAGGAAAAAGGGAATGTCAAAACAGAGCACAATTCACAGGGTTTTATGGTATTAGCAGGATTTTGTTGTCTTCGCTTATTTCCTTGACAAAATTGTGCTAAAAACTTATATTTTCTAACAATTTTGTAGGATTTATGGAGATTAAATGCTTATTTCTGTTTTTGTCCCTTTTGCCAATGAAGAAGGAAACCTGCCTGAGCTTATTGAGCGAATTGAGCTAGGGGCTAAAATTGCCGGAGTAGGGGTTGAGCTTGTAATGGTTGATGATGGTTCCCGGGATGGCAGTTTTGCAGCTGCTACAGAGATTTCAAAAGATAAGCCTTGGATTAAACTTTTAAAACACAGGGTTAATCGTGGCTTGACTGAGGCTATGAAAACAGGGTTTGCCCATTGTAGCGGAGAGATAATTGTTTTTCTGCCGAGTGATTTGGAGTCTCATCCTGACGAAGATATTCCAGCACTTTTAGAGGGGTTTAAATCAGGTGCCGATGTTGTCTGCGGTAGAAGAAAAGGTCGAAAAGACGGTAAGTTAGCACTATCTTTTATCTATAATATTGTCTCGAAAACCCTTTTTAATATGACTCTTCACGATATGAACTGGATAAAAGCGTTTAAGGCAGATTGTCTTGAGGATTTGGAGCTTAGAAGTGACTGGCACCGCTTTATTGCACAGATTCTCCACGAAAAAGGTTATAAAATCACCGAGGTTCCTGTAAATTGGCACAAGCGGAAAAGTGGAAAATCACACTTTGGGCTTAAACGAATTCCGATTGCTTTTTTTGATTCTCTGGCTGTAAAGTTTATCCTTACTTTTACAAAAGCGCCTATGCGGTTTTTTGGAACTGTCGGACTTTTACAGATTCTTTCCGCTCTGGGAATTGGGTCGTGGTTTATTTATGCTAAATTTATTCTTAATGAAAATATTTTGAGAAACAGACCGCTGCTTTATTTTTTGGTTATGCTTTTTTTGTCTGGAATAATTTTCTTTTTTATGGGATTTATTGCTGAACTGATTGTAAGTCTTAAAGATGAGATTAAAAGAGGTAGTAGAGATGACTGAGAGTGTTTGGTACAAAAATTCTTCGCTGATTGCAGTTTTTGTTATAGTTTGCGCTATTCCACTCTATTTAATTACCAGAAATTATACGATTGATAAGCCTAGAAAAAATATTGAGACAATTGCTGCTTATCCTGAGCCTGATTACGCCAAGGTAATGTCTTTAGGCTACAATGCGATGGCAGCTGATTTTTTATTTACAAAGGCTCAATATTATTATGGAAGTCACTATGTTACAGACAGAACTTATCATCTTCTCGAACAGATGATTCGCGTTATAATGGCTCTTAATCCTTCGTTGAAGTTTTTGATTTTTTTTGGAGATGCTGCTCTTACCTCGATGAATGATCCGAAAGCTCTTGAGTCAGCCAACAGACTTCTTGATTTAGGGCATGAGATTTATCCTGATGATTACGAATTTGTTTTTAGAAAGGGGTTTAACCACTATTTTTACTCCGGCGATATGGAGCAGGCATATACCTGGATGTATAAAGGTGCGACAATGAAGGGTGCTCCTGAAAAACTCTACTGGCTGGTCAGCAAAATTGCGGCAAAAGGTGGCGGATATCAGCTTGGTTTGGAATACACTCAGGATATGCTCGCAAAAGCTAAAGATAAAAATATGAAAAATTATCTTAATCTCAGGCTCAAACTTTTTTCTGATTTGATTGCACTTTCTGATGTTTCTTCCAAATATTTTGAAACTACCGGCAAATACCCCGATGCAGAGCTTAAAGATTTTGTAAAAGCCGGCTATATTGATGCTATCCCGAAGGAGCCTTTCGGCGGCAAATATATCTGGAATGACAAGAAATTCCGAGTAGAAACTTCAAGCAAAGATTTGTACCTCAAAAAATAGTCTGCAACAACCTAGATTAATTGAATATTTTTGTGAAAATCGCCTGAAGCAGATTTATGTTTGCAGCCTGAAAAGAATCTGAATATCCTGCAACCCATACAATAATAGATATGAAAAATGCGGCTGCTGCGCAAAGTATGAGTTTTTTCTTAAAGTTCATTTTTTATATAATTTACTGCGTTTCTGAAAATTGCAAGACCAAGACCTTCCTCGGGAAGTTCACTTCTTGTCCAGTTCGGGTGCTGAGTTTTACTAATAAAAACCTCAGGATGCGGCATCATGCCAAGAATGTTTCCCCTTTTGTTGGTTATTCCGGCTATTGAATGATAGGCGCCGTTGGGATTTTTTGGATACTCCATTGTAGGGTTGCCCGATTCATCAATATACTGAAATGCAACGAGGTTGTTGTCTAAAATAGACTGCATCTCTGTCTCATCAGCCATAAATTTACCTTCTCCGTGGCGGATAGCAACCGGGAAGTTCTCTAAATTCCTGAGAAAAGGAGAGCTATTCTTTGTGTTAGTTTTAAGGTTAACCCATCTATCTTCATAGTGGGCTGAGTCGTTTGTTGTCAGAGTCGCAGTCTGCTTTGAAAATACAGTGGTTTCATCGCCTGGGAGAAGCCCCATTTTAACCATAACCTGAAAACCATTGCAGATTCCCATCATAAGTTTGCCTTTGGAGACAAATTCAACAATCTTCGAACCAAGTTCCTGCTTAATTTTAAGACCCAAAACCTTGCCTGAAGCGATGTGGTCACCAAAAGAAAAACCACCAGGAAATACAAGCATTTGATAGTCATCAAGAGAAATCTCACCAGAAACAACACGGTTTACATGATCTATAGTGACCTTGTCAGCTCCAGCCATTTCAAATGCCCAGCCAGTCTCAACATCACAATTAATACCATAACCTTTGATAATAAGAATATTAGCTCTAGCCATAAAAACTCCTATATATAAGTTAGCAAAAAAATCGGCACAATTGTATAGAGAGAAGAGTTATTTTGCAAGGTTTAGTCGAAAAAATTCTAAATTAGCCGCCGAAACAGTAGATTTGCATAAAAAACGAAAAAAAGAGTGAAGAAAAAGCTTAATAAAGG
>CAZISX010000182.1:475-3296 GCA_964542005.1 uncultured Spirochaetales bacterium | reverse complement strand
AGAGAAAAATTCATGCTTGGCGTTTCGTTTGATGCAGATACAAAGAGATTTCAGGCCGTTGAGGTCGAAGGGTTTTAATTTTCTCACAGATAATTTTTTCCTGTAAATTAGGTGCTTATCTGAAAGTTTATATTACTTGAAGCAAAAAATTCCCCCGAGAGAGAATAATGAGAGAAGAATTGTCTTCTCCTGCGAATTAAACAACCCCGCATTCCTGCGAATGCTGGTAAATTTTTCAACAGATTTTTCTAATTTCTTGACTTATAATCGCTTCATTTATAACTTAAATAGTTGGATTCTTGTTTAAGAATCAATGATAAGTTGCTCATAACGAATTTTTTGAAGGAGAATTGTATGGAACATATTGAAATTAAGCAGCTTTACAGGAACACCGCTGCTTATATCGGAAAAGAGGTTGTTCTCAAAGGTTGGGTGAAAACAGTAAGAGATTCAAAGACTTTTGGATTTATAGAGCTTAATGATGGCAGCTTTTTCAAGAATGTTCAGGTTGTTTTTGATGAAAATCTTCATAATTTCAAAGAATTAACAAAGCTTACAATAGGTAGTTCGATTGTTGTAAAAGGTGCGGTTATTGAGAGTCAGGGCGCGAAACAGGCTTTCGAGATTAAAGCGATAGATATTGAGATAGTTCAGGTTTGCGATCTTGATTTTCCTTTGCAGAAAAAACGCCACAGTTTTGAATACTTACGAACAATTTCCAACTTAAGACCAAGGACAAATACCTTTTCTGCAATTTTCAGAGTCAGAAGCCTTGTTGCTTTTGCAATACACAAATTTTTTACAGAAAGAGGGTTTGTTTATGTTCACACTCCGATAATTACAGGCTCTGACTGCGAAGGTGCTGGCGAGATGTTCCGTGTAACAACACTTGATCCGCAAAATATGCCGAAAAACGATAAGGGTTCGATTGACTGGTCAAAAGATTTCTTTGGAAAAGAGACAAACCTCACTGTTTCCGGTCAGTTAGCTGTTGAAAATTACTGTATGGCTTTCGGTAAAGTCTACACTTTCGGCCCTACTTTCAGAGCTGAAAATTCTAACACAATGCGTCATGCCTGTGAGTTCTGGATGATTGAGCCTGAGATTGCTTTTGCAGATCTTGACGACGATATGAGACTTGCTGAAGACATGATGAAATATATTATTCGCTATCTTTTGGATGAAGCTCCTGAAGAAATGGAATTTTTCAACAGTTTTGTTGATAATACACTTCTTGAAAGACTTAACCATATCCTCAATTCGAGCTTTGAATGTATTACCTACACTGAAGCTGTTGAGCTTCTGCAAAAATCGGGCAGAACTTTTGATTATCCGATAGAGTGGGGCAGGGATTTACAGACAGAACACGAAAGATACATAACTGAAGAGCTTATTAAAAAACCAGTATTTGTTACCGGATATCCTAAAGAAATCAAGGCTTTCTATATGAGAGTAAACGATGACGGCAAAACTGTTGCTGCTATGGATTTACTTGTTCCTGGCGTTGGCGAGATTATTGGCGGAAGCCAGAGAGAAGAGAGATTTGATGTTTTAGAAAAACGAATTGAAGAGCTTGGGCTTCACAAAGAAGATTATGCGTGGTATCTTGACCTTAGAAGATTTGGCGGCACACCGCATGCAGGTTTTGGTCTCGGATTTGAAAGAGCAATAATGTATCTGACCGGAATGCAAAATATCCGCGATGTAATACCTTTTCCGAGAACTCCTAAAAACGCAGATTTCTAAGAGATATTGATTCAAAAATTATTCAAAAACCGGCTACAAACGCTTTGTTTTTAGTTAATTGAACATTATGAAATCAGACTACAAAAAATAACTTAACTTACAACAATATATTTGCTATTATGCCTCAGTTATTCCAGCCTTATTAATTTTTTGTAAAGGAGTTTTGGCATGGGTATTTTGTCATTATTTAGAAAGATTTCGTTTCTCTCTCTCTTCTCAATGTTCTTTTCTTCGCTGGCTGCCAGTGAAGCAGAGCTTAAGATTCCAACTCTTTCAAGCAATCAGAACAATCTTCTTCTCATGGGTTTTGTTGTTTGTTTTCTTGGTCTTGGATTTGGAATTTATCAGTATTTCAAGGTTAAGAATATCAAGGCCCATCAGTCCATGCTTGATGTTTCAAACATTATCTTTGAAACCTGCAAGACCTATCTTATTCAGCAGGGTAAGTTCTTGATTATTCTTGAGATTTTTATTGCAATCTGTATTGCGTTTTACTTTGGCTATCTTCAGCACAACACTGTTGGAAGTGTTTTACTGATTCTCATGTGGTCTGTAATCGGTATTTTAGGTTCTTACGGCGTTGCATGGTTTGGTATTAGAATGAACACACTTGCAAACAGCCGCATGGCGTTTTCTTCACTTGAAAGAAAGCCTGTTAATTTACTCAACATTCCGCTTGATGCAGGCATGTCAATTGGTGTTGTTCTTGTTTGTGTTGAGCTTATTATGATGCTTGTTATACTCCTTTTTGTTCCAAGAGAATCTGCCGGCGCATGCTTCATCGGCTTTGCAATCGGTGAATCGCTCGGTGCCTCAGCTCTTCGTGTTGCAGGCGGAATTTTCACAAAAATCGCAGATATCGGCTCCGATCTTATGAAAATTGTTTTCAAAATCAAAGAAGACGATCCAAGAAACCCTGGTGTTATTGCCGACTGTACAGGCGACAACGCAGGCGATTCAGTAGGCCCGACAGCTGACGGTTTTGAAACTTATGGCGTAACAGGTGTTGCCCTTATTTCATTTATTGTTCTTGCTGTTGGCTTTACTCCTGGAATGAGCGAGGCGCAGAAACTTA
>CAZISX010000182.1:0-465 GCA_964542005.1 uncultured Spirochaetales bacterium | reverse complement strand
CTTATTGCGCAGACATCGCTTCTTACCTGGATTTTTGTAATGAGAATCCTTATGGTTATAACTTCTGTTGTTGCTTTCTGGATTAATAGATCAATAACAGTAGCAATGTATTCCTCAAAAGATGATATGGATTTTGAACATCCGCTCACAATGCTTGTGTGGATTACCTCAATCCTTTCAATAATCGTAACTTTTGCGGCTAGTTTCTTCATGATTGGCCCTGATTCAGAAATTGTCAGCCAGATTCCTAATTCAGGAAATCTCTGGATTGTTCTTTCAATAATTATCTCCTTTGGAACATTAGGCGCAGCATTAATCCCTGAATTTACTAAGATTTTCACATCACCAAAATCAAAACATGTTCAAGAGACAGTAAACGCATCCCGTGAAGGCGGCGCATCACTCAACATTCTTTCCGGTTTAGTTGCTGGAAATTTTTCAGCTTTCTGGCAGGGAATGGTGTTT
>CAZISX010000181.1:0-3350 GCA_964542005.1 uncultured Spirochaetales bacterium | reverse complement strand
CTCAAAATACATAAAAAATTTTAATTTTTGCTTGACTTTTAAGACAGTCGCTACACAAGCGGATCAAGTTTCAGCACAATGAGTGAAGACGCCAGAGAGGTTAAAAGCTTCCACTACCGCAACAATGAAGGCGGATTTATGGACAGGCTGACAACTGTTGGTTCAGACAGATATCTTTTAAACAAATACTATAACGGGTACTATAGAGTTAAATACACCGGAAGCGGAACATCTCTGAGCATATCAGCTGATTCTTCACATGAGTGCAATAGTGCACAAAATATTTGCGGAACTTATGATATAAATGAGCATGGAGTCTCAACAAATCCTTCATTATCTGAACAAATCAAGCTGATAGGCTACAAGCTCACAACAAATTTTGCAAGACCTCTGCCATTTGACAAAACCACATGGAGTTCAAACGATTATATTGTTGATACTGTTCAAAAATATGGTGCTAACTTGTTCAATGGCAAATCCAGAAGTAAAAATATTTTTATAGAAGCAGCGCTCCGACTCTTTGGCGAAAGTACAAAAGTGCCAGCAAAATCAATAACAGCAGATGAAATAAACCATATCAGAAACGGTGTTGTTCTCTACCGTCCGACAGATCTAAAAACAAACTGGTACACAAATAGCAGCTCTCTCGGGATTCCTTCAATAACAGAAAATATCACCTACCACTCCGAAAAAGTAAGCGCGAATATGAGTAAGGAAAATAAGGATTTTGATGTTGTAAGAGCTATGAGAGAAAAGCTTATAGACCTTATTGTTGTAAGAGCAACAGTTGAAAAAGCAATAGAAGGAATTGAACTGCTTACAATACCGACCACAACTCCCAAAACACCTGCAATAAATACACTGGCATATCTTTCAACTCTTCCAATAAAAGAGAGGATATATGTCAACGGACTTATGAATCCGAAAGAGAAAATAGAAGGCAAACCATCTTTTGAGGACGAGATTGACAGACTGAAAAAGCTCTATCTATTTTATACACCGGAATCAAATCTTCCGGCAAGAATAAACAAAAAGTTAGCAGGCAGCGCTCTTAAAGAGATAGATTATGAAATCGAGAGAGTTCTGAATGCTGCATACGCTTATGGCTGCTTTGACACGACCAAAACTCTCTGTGACTGGATTCCTGAAGACACAACAGCAAGAATTGATGAGATGTTCTCTCTTGAACCTGAGATGAATGTTGATTACAACAAATGTGTTTATTATACAGGGAATTCTAAGCCTCTTTTCAAAAAAATGACAGATAATCCCGTAAACATCTTCGACATACCAACCGGTATTATAAGAAACGGTGTTGACACTGATAATGATGGGACTCCTGATTATTTGCTGCAAAAAATCAAGTATTTCGGACTGATGGGGGAAAAAGAGGCAAAATGGACAAAACACTATACCTACTCAACATACTCTTTTGAAAGCTATCTGAAGGATTTTCAGAATGATTTTATTCCTGCTGTCAGAGAATCAATAGTTGCTATAATGGGCGGGGGAGCAAACGGGAAAGGAGATGCATTCACACCTGACGGCAAGCTCCGAATTGGCGACACCCGCTCTGAATATATAGGCAAATGGGGCAAGGATTTCGGCATTGAGGCTGGCTACGGCTATTCATGGGGTCTTGGCGGACTTGGAGATATAAAGGAAGAAAACTATGGATTCGGCAACTATAACCTCTGTGGAATAGAGGATTCTAATCCTGATGATACATTTTCTCCTGAACAGACAGATGTGATAAGGGATAAACTTATAGCATACAATGTCGGACATCAATTCGCTAAGTTCAAGATGTTTGAGTATCAGGGCGCTTTGCTCGACTCAGTGTTTTACATCAGCAACCGCTCCTACAATGAAGAGGATAACAAGGTTTATAACTATCTTGCGACTGAAGAGAAAGACCGCTATAAAAAAGAAGCGAGAAAATCTTTGGACAATACGCTTTCGCAGGATGGATATTCCTCCCTTCTTCAACCTGCAAAAGAGGCGCTTATGGAAAAGCTTAATCTTGATAAGCCAAAGGAATCTTTCGACAACATCTATTTCAGCTACAAAATTATTAATGAGGACTTTATAAAAGCCGTAGCTAAATTTTTTCAAAGTTCTACTACGACTATCTCCGACTTTTCATCCTGCTTGTCTGGAATTATAAATTCCGGTGAAGCTTATAAGGAATGTAAAGATGCATATACTGAATTAAATGAGAAGGGTTATCTGGAGCCTGAAAACATATTAACAGCAGCAACATATATTATGGTTAATTGTGAAGAATATGCTAATTCTGAAGAGGGAATCCAGTCGAATTGTCCAAATGCGTTTTCAAAAATGAAGGTGTTTTTCACAAATATAACAAAAGAAGTTGTAGGAAAATCGGGATATACAGCGGATATTATAGAGACCTTTGAAAAAAATTTGTCAGGAACAACTTCTCACGAATGCGAAGAAGGGGAATGCGATGAATATGGTAGCGGGCTTTACATACCGTCCTCATCGAGTGTTGGCTATAACGACACACCAAAAGAAGGTTTCCTTGATAATTTAATAGCAGGAGTAATTAGTGATGACAGCTATGGAACCTATAGCTACGACCTTGATATAGGCTCGCTTACAGGCACGGGTTTGAACTATAAACTCGGCCCAGTTAAAATAACTGCCACTTACGGAGTCTCATTTTCTACAGGGGTAAAGATGGAGGTAAACAGTAACAGCGTAAGCGAGAGTGAAAAAACAGTTCTCTGCAATGCCGGAAAAGATGGAGCAACCTTTGACATAAATTATCGCTGGGAGCCTTTTATCCGAGCAGATGCTTATCTAACGGCTGCTGCGAAAGCTTATGTAGCATCAGTCTCTGTGAAAGCAAATCTTGAAATATTAGGAGCTTTTTTTCCAATGACCTCAAGATTCGCGCTTGGATATTTAAAAAATAATTATGTAAATGGTGATGGAAGTTTCAAAAAATTCAATACTGCCGGAACTCCTGTTACATCGGGCGGAGAAGTTATGAATCTTGCTTCTCCTCATCCTGTTTTTGATGTTGACTTTGATGTTGCCAGAGAAATTAGAGCTCTTGATGGCAACATAACACTTGCCGCCAAGGTCGATTTAAAACTTCATAGTGTAAAATACAAAAAAAAGCTTGCTGATTGGAAGGGATTTGTGCTTGATAGAGATAAGCTGATGGGCAAGGAATTTTCTTTAGATTTTCCTTTACTTGTAGGTGTAAGTGATTAATATTTTGACAATTCAGGCGGGAGAAATCCCGCCTTTAAAAAAGGAGATGAGTTTATGAAAAAAACAATAATTCTAATCACAATGCTCTTAATAATCGCCTGCGG
>CAZISX010000180.1:1012-3426 GCA_964542005.1 uncultured Spirochaetales bacterium | reverse complement strand
TTAAGCTCAAGCAGGAAAAGTATTACCAGACAGTTTTTTATATTATTTTCACGCTGTTAGGTTATCGCATCAAGGCTGAAGTCAACACAAATAAAGGTCGGATGGACGCTGTTATCAAGACAGATTCAAACATCTATATCTTTGAATTTAAGCTCGACAAACCTGCTTCAAAAGCTCTGGAACAAATCAAAAAGAGAGATTATTACGAAAAATATCTGCTTGATGGCAGAAAGCTCATATTAATTGGCGTAAGTTTCACGAGTAAAACCGGCGAGATTAAGAGCTGGAAGATGGAAAGATTGAATCAATAGACGAAAATGTTCTTCCATGTCATATCCGTAATTAACTAAGAAAAACGCTTTAGGTAATATAAATCTATTTTTTTTTGAAAATATAACTCTTTGTGCTATCTTTTCTGCCGGAGGAATTTATGGGAATATTTCTGATTATTTCATCAGTTCTGCTTGGCGTTGTCGGGCAGATTTTTTTTAAGGCTGCAATGATGGGGAAAGGATGTGCCACAATTTTTGATGCTGCAAAGTGCTCTTTTTTCTCAATTCATTTTTATTTAGGTCTTTTAACCTATTCTTTAAGCCTTATTCTTTGGATGAAAGTTTTGGCCGATAATGACCTCAGCTTTGCGAGATCTTTTGCTGGTGCCGGTTATGTTGTGACTGCTTTTGCCGCAATGTGGCTTTTCGGAGAGCATATTTCAGCTATGCGCTGGCTTGGAATTGGTCTTATTTCACTAGGAATTTTTTTTGTTGCAAAAACATAGGGGAAAATTATGAAAACACAGCTTGAAAACATCAAAAAAGAGTTTGAATTACTTATAGTTACAGCTTTAGACAAAAAGAGTGTTGAGGAAATCAGACTTAAATTTCTTGGCAAAAAAGGGGAGCTTACCTCTATTTTAAAGGGGATGAAGGATTTAAGTGAAGATGAAAGAAAAGAAATCGGCTCTGTCACAAATTTGATGAGAGATGATTTTGAAAAAAGGATAAAAGAGAAGGCTGATAAGATTGAAAATGCTGAAATTTCAGCAAAACTTGATGGCGAGTGGATTGATGTGACATGGCCTGCGGAGTTGCCGCTTGGAACAATTCATCCGATAGCTTTTGTAAGAAGAAAAATAAAAAGTCTTTTTATTTCAATGGGTTTTGAGGTTCTTGACGGCCCTGAGATGGAGGACGAATACTATAATTTTACCGCGTTAAATATCCCTGACGATCATCCGGCAAGAGATACTCAGGATACATTCTGGCTTTCAAACGGCAAGCTTCTTAGAACCCACACATCACCGGTTCAGGTTCGCGGAATGAAAGAAAGAAAGCCTCCTTTCAGATTTATTGCACCGGGAAAAGTTTTTAGAAACGAGGCAATTGATGCAAGTCACGAGCACACATTTCATCAGGTTGAGGGTATGGTTGTTGATAAGGATATTTCAGTTTCAAATCTGATTTATTCAATGAAAACGCTACTTTCCAGTATTTTTGAGAAAGAGGTAGAGGTTAGGTTGCGCCCTGGATTTTTCCCTTTTGTCGAGCCTGGATTTGAGCTTGATGTAAAGTGTCTTATCTGCGGAGGTAAAGGCTGTAGCGTTTGTAAACAATCGGGCTGGGTTGAGCTTATGCCGTGCGGCATGGTTCATCCGACGGTTTTAGCTAACGGCGGCGTAAATCCTGAGGAATGGCGAGGATTTGCATTTGGCCTTGGTCTTGAGAGACTTGTAATGATGAAGTATGGAATCAATGATATCCGTCATTTTCACGGCAGCGATTTAAGGTTTATGAAACAATTCTAGTGACTGAAAATTTTTCTTCCGAACTCAGAGAATCATTGCTTGATGCAGTCTGCAACAATAACGGCGAATGTGTTGTTGTTTCCGGCAGTATGGAGCCGGCAATCCCGAAAGGAACAAAAATCAAAATAAATCCATACACTTATGGTGACAAACTATCATCGGGTGATGTTGTGGTTATTAATGTTGGTGAACGGCGGGTTATTCACAGAGTTTTGTGGGCAAAAAATTTTGTTCTCCAAACGAAGGGTGATGCAAATCTTTATGCTGATAAAATGGTTTCTGTTTTTGATGTCTATGGGATTGTGCCTGAATACAACTCTTTGAAAATACTGACAAAAACTTATGTGAAAAGTTTTCTGAAAAGATTTAAAATAATAAGAAAAGTTGCTGAAATTATAAGAAAAATAAGGGGTTGAAATGATTGCTCTATACGAAAAAGCGGCAGAATTCCTCAAAAACGGAACTTGCGCAGTTGTGGTTACGGCAGTTTTAAAAAATGGACACGGCCCGCTTAAAGTTGGCTCAAAAATGATTTTTGGAGCAGACGGAACAACGGTTGGAACAATTGGTGGCGGAAATATAGAGCTTTTGGCTGAAAAAACAGCAAAAG
>CAZISX010000180.1:0-1002 GCA_964542005.1 uncultured Spirochaetales bacterium | reverse complement strand
TGGAGAATCAAGGCTTGTAAACTATGTTTTGTCCAAAGAAAACGAGGTTTTGGAAGCAAACCCAGGTTATGAAAAAACAGGAATGATGTGTGGCGGGAGTGCGACACTTTTTTATGAATATCTGACATCGGGAAAAGCTCTTTATATTTTTGGAGCAGGTCATATTGGAAATGCACTTCTTTATCATTTGAAAGGACTTCCATATTTTACAACAATAATTGATGAACGAGCTGAATTTATTGAGAAAATAGATGGAGTAAACAAAAAAAGTGTTTTTAAAAATTCTCTTGCAGAATCAGATATAAAAATAGAAAAAGAAAGTTTTATAATTGTTGCGACCCACAGCCACGAGCTTGACTACAGAATTGTAAAAGAGCTTGTTTTATCTGGAATTTCTTATAAATATCTTGGAGTTATAGCTTCAAGGAAAAAATCGGCAGCAATTGTTCTGAGATTAAAGAGTGAGCTCGGAATTGATGAGATTTCAAATTTTTATACTCCTATTGGCCTTGATATTGGCGGAACTGCGCCTGATGAAATAGCGATTTCAATTCTTGCCGAGATTCAATCTGTAAATTATGATAAATCGGGAAACTGCTGTTTGAGAGATTTGGAAAAATGAAAAAAGAGGAGCTCCAATTATTAAAAAATCTCTTTCCGGCAAATCCTTCAATTATGGGGCGGGAATCGTTTTTAAATGCTGTTGTCATGGTTTTGTTTTTTGAGTGTGAGGGTGAGCTTTACCTTGTTTTTGAAAAAAGAAGTGAAAGGGTAAGGCAGGGCGGTGAAATCTGTTTTCCGGGTGGAAAAATTGAGGCTGATGATGAATCTCCAGAAAACACAGCACTTCGTGAAACAGAAGAGGAATTGGGGCTTCCTGCTGAAAAGATTAATGTTTTAGGACGGCTTGATACACAATATGCCCCGATTGGTGCGCTTGTTGAGGCTGTCGTAGGATTTGCGGATATTAAATCTATTGATGAATTAAATCCTAATCAGGAT
>CAZISX010000179.1:0-3460 GCA_964542005.1 uncultured Spirochaetales bacterium | reverse complement strand
AAGCTCAAAAGTGGCAAGCGGAATGCCATTTAGCGAAATAACAAGATCAACAGATTCCCTCGTTGTGCTGCTGAAAAAAACCTGTCTTGTTATTTTAAGCCTGTTCATATTATAAAGTCTTTGTGTATCTGGATTAAGACCTGATTCAGGCTTAAAAAATGCCATGTTGAATTTTACGCCATAATCAACAAAACCATTGCGGAGAACATCAAGCGAACCTCGCAAATCCATCTCTTTGTAAAGTCTTTGAATAACTTTATTGCCGCATTCAATCCCATGAATCTGCTCAAGCTTTTCCATGATTCGGACTGTGATTTCTGGAGAAAATCAATAACCTCATATTTAAACATCCCAAGTTCAGGGCTGTATTCCCCAGCCTGACCTTCAGTATAGCCACCAGATTCAACAAGGCTTTGGATTATTGCGGTTTCAAATGTTTTTTCAGTTGTTATGGTTGGCATCTTCATCCTCTTTTGGGGTAATTCTCTCTAAATATTCAAGTTTTAAAGTTTCTGAAAAATCATCTTCATAAACAATAGAGTTTATAAGTTTTTTTAGAAATTCTTTGTCTATTCTTCCGGCAGCCAAATGGAGTGATATTGTCTCCATTTTATAAACAAATTGCTTTGCCGCCACAAGATATCCATTGTCCAATAAAAATCTCAAACCGAGTGAAATTGCAATTCTTTTATTTCCATCCTGAAAAGCATGACTTTTGTTTGCCACAAAAACAAGATGAGTTAATTTGTCTATAAATGTTGGATAATAATCATCATTTTGAATATGATCAAGAGCTGCTTCAATAGAGCCAGTATCAATTATTCCATCAGCACCGCCGCCACTTATATGAACCGTTTTGCGATGAATCTCAACAACTTCTTCAATCGTTTCTATGTATTTAATTTTCATTCCTTGCTCTCTTTGAGTCTCTTAAAAACCTCTTCTGCTTCTTTAAGCTGCTCATCAAAATCAATGCTTCTTTCACCTAAAAATCTTTCAAAATCAAGAGGAGTGACAGCTTGTATGTAGTGTTCTAGTTTTTGATGAAAAGCTTCTCTAAAATGTAAATCTCTTGAAGCCATTTTTATTCTTGCTTTTTCAATGTGCGGCAATTGAGAAGGATGTTCTGCAAAATCTTTAAAAATCGTATCTATTTCATTTTTAAATAATTTTCTATTTAATTCTCTACTCTTTTTTTCAAGCTCATAGGCTAATCCAGCTTCAAAAGACGCAATTAAATCCAAAACTTCAGCATACATTGTTTCTCTGACATTTTCTTTTGACTCGAGCTTTAGTATTTCTCTATATTCTTGAGATTTTTCCTTAAAAATATACTCATATATCTTATCTGTGTAGAGAGAGTATTTGTAATTTCCCATATCAACATATTTACTAAGAGCATCTGTAAACATTTTCCTATATTTAGGCTCATTAATAGCCGTGGTAAAATATTCTTGATCTCTTCGATTGATATATTTTGTTCCGCCGCCTGTCTTCTGATTTACGACATCTATCACAATATCTAATATTTTGCTTCTCACATATCGAGCTCTTTCACTTTCAACCAAAAGCATTCCTAAATTTAAAAATGCTCTAAAATTAAACAAGCCAATCTGAGTCGTTTTGCTCCCGACATTAATGACGGGAGCAAATTGATTCCTAAGATTTTTCAGAGACTTGCCCCGTATTAAAACATATCCGTTATGCTTAAGCTCATTTGAAAAATTCTCCAGATATCTCTCCAAAGTTCTTTCATCAATTTCATAAAAATCAGCAACCATTTTTTTTGTAAATCTGTATTCTCCTTCAAACATCATTCCAGGCAAACCAATATATTCTTGAACTCGCTCCAAGGCATATTTGTTATTAAGAATATTTTGTCTTTCAATATTTGAATTTGTAAGATCTTTTGCCATCTTCACTCCTCCCTTACATCAATTTTCCCTGTCACCGCCGCTGAAATCAGGGTTTTCCGGTATTCTTTGAAAAGTTCAATCTGCTTTTTGAATTTTTCGATTATTGTATCAAGACGAGAGCATTCTTTTTCAATGTAAGCGACAATAATGGATTGTTCGGATAGAAAAGGCACCGGAATTGCAATTTCTTTTAGAGTGTAGCCATAAATAACATCAATTACAGTTGAATTACTCTCAAGTTTTACATTTTCCAGAAAATATGAAGTCATATTGAAATAATTAACAATCCACCTTGCGATTAGCTTCTTATCATCAATTTGAATTCTAATTAAACAAGGGTGTAAAACACCTCTTCTTTGTCCTAAAGGGAAAACAGCGCATTTGCCAATGCTACCTCGACTTGTCACTAGAATGTCTTTAGGTAATACTTCAAAATCTTTTAGCATTGCAAATGTTATATCATCAATATGATCTTCTCCTTTTTCAAAATCATTATCTAAAACATTTCTCTGGGTATATACTTTAAAATTGCCATCAGGGTTTAAGTCTGAAGTTTTTAATTGACTACCAAATGGCCCTGTTTTTAAAGCTCCTCTTTTAGATAACAAGACATACTTCAACTTCTTCACTTCCCAATGTTCCGGTATTTCGCCCAGCCATTCAATTCCGGAATATTTCATTTTCACATGTGGATTTATCCCTTTTGTGACAGCACGGTTTATTATTGCCTGTTTTTCCTCTTCATAAAGAGCTATCAGCTTTTCTTTATTTTCTATGAGCTTATCAATTTCTAAAGTTTTTTTATCAAGGAAAGTCGCTATGACATATTGCTCGGAGAGAGGGGAAATTGTTATTTTTAAATTCTCTAAAACATTCATACCAATATTTGGTTGTGTTCCAAAAGACCATGAAAATTGAACTTGAGCTTGAAACAAATCTGACTTTAAAAAATGATAAATATATCTACTTTCATTTTTTTTATTACAACGAACTAAAGCTAAAGGTGACCAAATGTTAAAATCTACATCATTATCGACATATCCTATTTTACCAGTGGTTGAACCAGATTTCACAATAAAAATGTCATTATTTCTTGGTTTACATTTTAGAGAAAATCTAACATCTTCTTCTTTAGATATAAAACCTCTTGCTTTACTAAAATTGATATATCCATCTTGAATTGCTTCTGCGGAGATAAAAGGTATGCCTTCACTCAAAAATTCTGGAGTTTCATGTGGTCCATCTGTGATTTTTTCGTCCACAACTCTTTTTAAAGGGAAAACTTCCCAATGTTCCGGTATTTCTCCCAGCCATTCAATGCCGGAATCTTTGTATTTATTATATGCTTTCATGTTATAATCCTTTCACAGTTTTTGCCATCAGCAGTTGCAAAGTAATTTTTTTCATTTTGTACACACGAGCAACTTGTCATGGGTAAATATTTTATTTTTTTACACACGAGCAGCAAGTCACAAGTATTTTTAAGGTTATTTTTCTTCATTTTTTGAAAAGCCTGTACAGTCTGTCATTAACAAAATATACAT
>CAZISX010000178.1:0-3464 GCA_964542005.1 uncultured Spirochaetales bacterium | reverse complement strand
ATATCACATCTCCTCTTAAATATCAAGTAAAAAAGGGTTTTGAGACAGCTTCCACAAGTGAAACCCTTCATTTCGTTCAGCTGACCAAAAGTTTTTACATGAATAAATATGAAGTGACACAAGGTGAGTTTAACTCGTTGATGGGGCGCAACCCAAGTTATTTCCCGAATTGCGGAGCAGATTGTCCGGTTGAGCAGGTAAATTGGCATGAAGCATTGTCGTTTGCCAATGAAAAATCGAAGCAGGATAGCTTACCAGAATGTTTTGACTGTAGCGGCACAGGTACGACAGTCACCTGTTCGCTGAAGTCAGTATATACCAAACCGCAGGATTGTCTTGGGTATCGCCTTCCGACAGAATCAGAATGGGAATACGCGGCAAGAGGCGGCACAGACACAGCGTTTTATAACGGTGGAATAACAAATACAGGGACAACTCCTCTTGATCCAAATCTTGATTTAATAGGTTGGTATGGCGGTAATGCAAGTTCAACAACACATACTGTTGGCGGTAAAATACCGAACAATTACGGGCTATATGACATGAGCGGCAATGTATGGGAATGGAACTGGGATTGGTACAACAGCGCCTATCCAGCGGGCACTGTAGGCACGCCGGCAGTTGATCCTTACGGCTCAGCAAGTGGCTCTTACCGTGTCGGACGGGGTGGCAGTTGGCACCACGGCGCACGAGATTGCCGCAGTGCTAATCGCTACTACTACACGCCGACGAATCGCTACAACTTCATCGGTTTTCGCCTTGTCAGGACGGAGTAATTCTATGCACTTTTACTCTTTTACACTTGGTTTTTCTTTTTTCTTTGATGGAATGGAGTGCGAAGCTCCGCCGCGTAGCGTAAGCGGAAAGCGTAGCATGAAATGGAGTCAAAGAAAAAACTTGTCCGCCGTAAGGCGGACTCGAGATTTTTTATGAATTTTAAGATTATTACTATTCCGTTTGATGCGGAAAGAAAAATTTTTTTTGAAGAGGAATTGAATCAATTCTGCCTGAATAAACAGGTGAAAAAATACCAGACAGAATTTTTTACAGAAAACGGGAAAGCGTTTTGGACAGTGTTTATTGAGTACGAGCCGATTTTGAAAGAGCTGGAATCTAAAAATGATGAATTAAAGGATTTTGATGAGGCAGAAGTTGTTTTATTTCAAAAGCTGAAAGAGTGGAGAAATGAGAAAGCGCATGAACAAGGCATTCCGCCTTACATTATTTTGAAAAACTCTCATTTGAAAGAGATTGTTAAAAGAAAATGCCAAACGCTGGAATCTCTAAAAATCATTAACGGTATCGGCGATAAAAAGGTGAAAGATTATGGTAAAGATATTATTGATATTGTGAGTGCTTTTTATGGAACAGAAACAGGGTAAAGAATACTCCATTTTTGAAAAATGGTACAAAATGCAGGAGTGGATTCTGGATCGCGTAGAATCTTTCCCTAAAAATGTCAGGTTTACTATTTCTACAAGAATTTCAAACCTTGTTCTTGACATACTGGAGGGAATTATTGAAGCACTTTATTCAAAAGAGAAAAAAGTAATCCTTGACAGGGTAAATCTTAATCTTGAAAAGTTGAGAATATTCCTCAGAATCTCTTTTGACAGAAAGTATTTGTCAGAAAAGCAGTATCAGTTTGTTTCAATGGAAATTAATGAATTTGGGAAAATGATTGGAGGATGGATTAAATGGTGCGCCGGATAGGCTATATTTTTGAGGAAGTTGTTTCATTTGAAAATCTACTTAAAGCATTTTACAAAGCAAAAAAAGGTGCTGGCAAAACCGAGGATGCAAACAGATTTTTTTATAATCTTGAATCAGAAATAGCAGCACTTCAAATTGAGCTGATGACTGGCGATTATCAGCCGGGAGAATACAGAAAATTTACAATTTATGAGCCAAAAGAAAGGGTTATTTCTGTCGCTCCTTTCCGTGATAGAGTTGTACATCACGCTGTTGTTTCGGTGCTTGAGCCTATTTTTGAAAAAGTCTTTATTCATGATTCCTATGCGACAAGAAAAAAGAAAGGAACGCATAAAGCAGTTTTGAGAGCGCAGGAGTTTATTAGAAAAAACAGATGGTTCCTTAAGTCAGATATAAAAAGCTATTTTGCTTCTATTGATGTTGATATTTTGCTGAAAATTACAAAAAGAAAGATAAAAGACCCGCAACTGATGGCACTTCTCGAAAAAATATTTAAAAACGGCTCAGAAAAACACAGAGGATTGCCTATTGGTAATCTTACCAGTCAGTTTTTTGCAAATGTGTATCTGAATATCTTTGATCATTTTGTCAAAGAAGAACTAAAGGTTAAAGAATATATTCGATATATGGATGACTTTGTTGTGTTCTCAGAAGATAAAGAGGTTTTGAAAGCAATCAAAAACAAAGTACGCGATTTTTTGTCAACCGAACTGAAGCTTACTCCCAAAGAGAGCGCAACATATATAAACAGCAGCACAAACGGGCTTGGTTTTTTGGGTAAAAGAGTGTTTCCAGGAACAATAAGAATAAAAAGAGAAAACCTGAAAAGATCAATGGCTAATTTAAAAAAAAGATGTTTTGAGTTTGAAAACAACGCGATTTCCGAGTTGAGATTTACCCAAAGCATTGCGAGCATAACAGAATATTTAAGTGAAGGAAATACTTATAAATTTAGGAATACTCTCATTTGAGAAAAGGGCATTTGACAAAGGCTCTAACCGTGTCAAACGGGGTGGCAGTTGGAACAACAACGCACAGAATTGCCGCAGTGCTAATCGCAACAACAACACGCCGACGAATCGCAACAACAACATCGGCTTTCGCCTTGTCAGTACAATATCAGCTGTATTTTATTCTTCAAGGAGGGTAGAACCGTCTTTTTATTGTCCAGTCATTTGTCCTGCACAGTCTAAAACCTGTCAAAGAAAAACTATCCTTTCATGTTGGTAGAATTTTTTAAATGTCGAAGATATGAAAGGAGATAAAAAAGTTTAAAAAAGAATTACCATAATACTCAAAAAGAGTCTCGGCTGCTTCTCAAAGAGTCTTTTGAGAGTGAAAAAGAGTCAAAATTGATTCTCTAAGAGTCTCCTGACACTGAAAAAGAATCTTTATTGCCCCGCAAAGAATCACACCCAAGAATAAAAAAGAGTCTCCGCTGATTCTTAAAGAGTCTCCCGAGACTAAAAAAGAGTCGAAATTGATTCTCGAAGAGTCTCGCGAGACTAAAAAAGAGTCAGAATTGATTCTCAAAGAGTCTCCAAATATTGAAAAAGAATAGAGAGAGGTTTGAAATCTGTCTCTACAGCCTCAAGAAGGAGATGATACAAAAACCGACCGTGTCATTCCCGAGAAGACGGGAATCCATCTTTGTGATTGACCCTCAAAAACAGATCGCCGCGTCATTTCATTCCTAGCGATGACCCAATCTCGTCATCGTATATTAATAACAGAGAAAAAAAGTAGCTCTT
>CAZISX010000177.1:0-3465 GCA_964542005.1 uncultured Spirochaetales bacterium | reverse complement strand
CGAGCTGCAAATTCTCAAAATTTACAACATCATAATCCTTTTCCTCCAATAATTTCAGGAGAAAAGTCGGCGTTCCGGTCTCAAACCAGTGATGTTTGAAGTTGCATTCATCCATCGCTCTGGTAAATGAAACAGGGTTGTAAACCAGCACATTTTTTTCTGTAAATCTTATCCCGTTGTAGGTTTCTTTAAGTTTTGCTAGATAATTTTCTTTTGTCATCTCAAGTTTTATACAGTTTTCATCAATCCACTCGGCAAAATAGTGCTCGCACTCGCTTTGAGTAAATCCGCAGATTGTTGCAAAATCGGGGTTTAAAGTTATGTCTGTAAGATTGTTTAAGTCAGAAAAAATAGATACTTGAGTGAATTTGCTGACTCCGGTGATGAAGGTAAAGCGGAGATATTCTTCACAAGCTTTGATAATGCCGTAAAACCCTTTTAAGAAACCTCTTATTTTCTGAACTTCTTCTTTGTTTAAGATATTGTCGAGAATCGGTTTGTCGTATTCGTCAATTAGGATAACGACTGGAGCAAACTTCCTGCTTAAGCTTATTATCAATTCACGAAATTTTTGTGCTGCAGTTCTTCCCGAAAGAGCAATCTCATAATCTTTTGATAGAAAATCGAGCTCCATTGCAAGATTTTCCTCAAGTTCTTCAGCAGTTATGCTACTTAATTTATTTAAAGAGAGTTTAATTATCGGATGTTTTTTCCACTCAAATTTTTTATCATAAATATAAAGTCCTTGGAAAAGCTCTTTTTCACCAAGAAATATTGATTCAAGTGCAGAGAGAGTCAGCGATTTTCCGAATCTTCTGGGACGGGAGAGAAAAAACTGGCCGTTGAATTTGCTGACAAGCTGATAAAGCTCTTTTGTCTTATCAACATACATCCCATTTTCATTGATTATTGTTTTGAAAGTGTAAACACTTGTCGAAAGCTGTTTTCTCATTTCGGCTCCTCAAAAAATTCGGGGGATTATACAACGGGAGATAATAATTGTCAAACTGGAGGGTTTTGGAATTATGATGTAGATAAAAAGAGTTTTTGCTAACGAGCCAATTGCAGAAATTTAGAAAACTATTGAGCAGCCGCAGCCGGAGTCTTTTTTACAGGACATTTCTGTGCATTTGTATCCCTGTTCTGAACATGTACATGTGTTGCAGTTATCTCCCGCGGGGAAAGATTCTCCCACTTTATATACTTTGCCTTTATATTCGCATTCTCCAGATGTTGTTATGCTCTCTTCATCAACTGATTCGTCCGGCATTGCTGAATCTTCATCATTTACAACCACTTTGGCACAGATATTTTCAACGCAGCTGTTTGATTCACATTCATAGTCCTTGCTGCATTTGCTGCCGGCTGTAAATGGCAAGATGTATTTTGCAAAATAGGGGCTAAATTTGTTGCCTGCAGTTATAAAATCTCCGCCTGCATAAAGATTGCCGGACGAATCCATTTCAAGCGTCCAAACCTTATCATCCATTCCGGTATTGAGCAAAGACCATTTTTTCCCATTCCATTTTGCAATGTTATTGTAAAAATCTCCACCAGCATAAAGATTGTTATTAGAATCAAATGCAAGTGTGTAGACATCGGCACTCAGACCTTCTCCGAGTTGAGACCAGCTTTTGCCATCCCATTTTGCAATATGGTTTACAGTTATGCCACCTGCGACTTCAAACAGTCCACCAATATAAAGATTGCCGGATGAATCAAACGCTAGATCGGAAACTACTCCATCTACTCCGCTACCAAGAGATGACCATTTTTCCCCATCCCATTTTGCAATATTATTTACAATTACGCCTCCTGCAGCTTCAAACAATCCGCCAGCATAAAGATTGCCAGATAAATCAAACGCAAGAGTTAAGACATCAGCATATTCTCCATCCATTCCACCGCCAAGTGCCTCCCAGCTTTTTCCGTCCCATTTTGCAATATAGTTTGCAGAAATACCACCTGCAGTTGTAAACCGTCCTCCAGCATAAAGATTGCCGGATGAATCCATCTTAAGATCACAAACATAGTTATCCATTCCACTGTCAAGCGGCGACCATTTTGTTCCATTCCATTTTGCGATATAGTTTGCAGAAATACCACCTGCGGTTGTAAACCATCCGCCTACATAAAGATTGCCGGATGAATCAAATTCAAGGGCATGGACATATTCATTCATTCCACCGCCAAGCGGCGACCAGCCTGTTCCGTTCCATTTTGCAATGTGATTTACAGTTTCGCCACCAGCAGTTGTGAACTCTCCGCCTGCGTAAATATTGCCTGATGAATCTATTTTAAGTTCTTCAATCATCCCGGCTATTCCAAGGCTGAGCGGCAACCATTTTTTCCCATTCCATTTCGCAATGCTCTTTGCAGCAACTTCGCCTGCTGTTGTAAAACTTCCTCCTGCATAAAGATTGTTGTCAGAATCAAAAGCAAATGTGTAAATATCATCATCCATTCCATTGCCAAGCGATGACCAGTTCGTCCCATCCCACTTTTTGATAAGGTTTGCAGTTATGTCTTCCGATTCAGTAAAAGAGACTCCGGCATAAAGAATGCCGGATGAATCTATCCCTAAAGTATGGACTTTAGAATTATATCCGTTATGTATACTGCCAAGTGGTGACCATTTTATACCATCCCACTTTGCAATATTGTTTACAAATTCATCACCTGCGTCCCCAAAATCTCCTCCTGCATAAAGATTGTTGTCAGAATCAACGACAAGAGCATAGACAGTAGGATCAAATTGACTTACTCCTTTGCCAAGCGGAGACCAGATTGTTCCGTCCCACTTTGCAATTTTGTTTACAAGTATTCCGCCTGCAGTTGCAAATTTTCCGCCAGCATAAAGATTGTTGTTAGAATCAAAAGCAAGAGACCTAACACTTCCATCCATTCCGCTGCCGAGCGGAGACCAGGTTGTTCCGTCCCACTTTGCAATTTTGTTTACAAGTATTCCACCTGCAGTTGTAAATTCTCCTCCAGCATAAAGATTACCCGCAGAATCCATTTTGAGTGAGCGAACACTGCCGTTCATTCCGCTGCCAACTCTGCCCCATTTCTCTCCGTCCCATTTTGCAATATAGCCTGTATCTAAGTCCTCATATGTAAAAATTCCTCCCACATAAAGATTCCCGGCAGAATCACAAACAAGAGTATCTATTTTTGAATTTATCCCGTCACCAAGTGGCTCCCATGCATCTGTAGGAATATGAAGTCTAGCAACATTATTTGCTTCAATATTTTTTACAACAGAAAATTCACCTCCAATATAAAGATAATCACCGCATATAACAATTTTAAGTACAAATCCATCTGTTATTAGAACTTCATTCATACTTACCCATCTTTCATCATCAGGATTTACTGATCTGGTTAGCGATCTCTCTTCAATCCCGAAAATTGGCTCGTCTCGACCTTCATCATAAAGTGAAAGAGTTCCTGATTTGCCGATTG
>CAZISX010000176.1:662-3473 GCA_964542005.1 uncultured Spirochaetales bacterium | reverse complement strand
AGATTGATAGTAAGCCTCGAATTTTTCTAGGAAAATCTGATGCGGAATCGAGGCAAAAAGTGCATTCAGCGAGTCGGTGAAAAGCTCAAAATCTGCTTTATTAATTGCATTTATTAAAGTTCTTGTCGTTGTTCCAATGTCTGACTGTTCCTTGCCTGAATAGCTTTCGAGCAAATGGCTTGAAAACGAGTTTCTCACCTCTTCATTCGGATAGCCGAGGATATAAAAACCATATTCATCACGGCTTTTGATGGTAAGATAACCTGTCTGAAACATTAGAGAAATTATATCAATCTTCTCTATATCAAACTTGTCAAAAAATATTGAGGTTACTGTTCGGCTCTCAATTTCATTGGCATTTAAACCTTTATCTCTGATAAAATTGACCAGAAAAGTCGGCGTGCCTGTTGCAAACCAGAAGTTTTCAAACGCTTTGCCATTCAAAAATTTCAAAACTGACCATCGTCTGAACCATAATGATTTTCGAGGTCTGTGTCGGTATATGTTTGTAATTATAGCTGAAGAGTTGATTAGATTATTTTGTGTTTAAACTGTAGAGAACAAGGTTGTCAATATAAACGCCTGGCTCTATAACTGTCTTTTTTGCCTCATTTGCAGCCTGGTTTATGTATGCAAATCCAGGGATGATTTCTTTGCCTTTGTACTCGGTAAGATCAACAATTATTCTGCTGTATGTCTCTTTGACACTGCGGCCTCTTACCCCATTTTCAAATTTGTAACCTGACCATGAGCTGTAAGTTGTCGCAAATTCGCCGACAAGATTTGTTCCAAGAGCGTCAGCCATTGGAGGAACAACAAGATCATAAAGAGGTTCGTTAGCTGCAGGATTTTCTTTTAAAACAAAGAGTATTGGCTGAACAGCATTCAGAAAATTGCCTTCAGCATCCTGAGTGTTGTAGGCATAAGCATCAAATTCCATGTAAATATTCTGAATATCGCTGCGAAGTTTGATTGTCGCATCCATTTCTGCAAAAACTATTGAGTAGTTTTTAGCAAGAGTAGCAGGGCCGTTAAGGTTTGTTGCAAGAACTTTTGTTGTGGCTGTGTCGTTGTCTCCATCTTTTGAGATATATCCGGCAAAGCCAGGTACTCCAACTTTCCAAACATCAGCAGTTCCAGGAAGTGGTTCTGTTGCAGAGCTTGATGTTGCCCATGTTGCGATTGTAGGCTCTTTTGAATTCGGACATGTGTTTGTCCCTTCAAATTTATCGCAGAAGTAGTAGGTTATATCAAATCTTTTTGAGATTTTTTCATTCATGTTGCCGAGGCCGGATCTGTCTCCGCCATCTTTCTTTATGTGATCTGCTCTTAATGTCACAGTGTAGGTTGATGCAAAAGAAGAAAATCCCTGTCCAGGATCTGGTGTGAAAATTACGAACTTGTTGTAATTTTGACATTGAAGTTTTCCTGTCAGTCTTTTTGTGCCGCCTTCAGAAGAGTTTACATCTAAATCAACATAAATGTTTTTTGAATTGTCTGCATCATATTCGCCAGGCTCTGAGCCTGTTTTGCTGCACATAACAGAGTCTGAAAAAGTGATTTTAATAGTGTCGTTTGACTGAGGTTCGATAAGTGCTGAAAATGGTGTCGGAGGTTCTGCAATGATTTTTATATCATCAATAAAAAGTCCGGGTTTGTCTGTTACTTCTGATTCTGAGTATTCATTCACAAGAAGGAATGCTGCGGTAATTTCCTTGCCAATATAAGGAGTTACATCAACCCAGAATTTTGTGTAGTTGTTGTTGCCGCTGCTTTGTCCTGTTATTCCTTCATAAACCGGTGTTGTAAAATATTCAACAAGATCAATTACTGCTCCGGCAACAGGGATAATATCACCGAAATCAGCACCTGTAGCAACGCCTATTCCAGCTTCGAGAAGAGATTTGTAATCAAGATCTTTTCTGGTTGTAAATTCTCCAATAAGTGAAGGGCTTGCGCTGGAAAGTTTAGGCTCCTGTTTCGAGAATGCAAATTCACCATCTTTATTGATTTCAAGAATATGTGGAATAACCCCGTTCCATCTTCTGGTTGCATCATCACCAGTTGTGTTTTGTCTGAAATTGGCATAAGCATAGAATTCCATTGTAGCTTTCTTAAATATGCCAGTCACTTCTTCAGTTAAAGGAATCTTTAAAACCTGATAAACAAGGCTTGAGTAGTTTCTCTGTTTAGGATCTGTTGAATTTGAGTTAATACTGCCAGGATAACCAAGTCCAAGTCTTGTAGCTAAAACATTTTGTCCGCCTCTAGGCTGATTTACATATTCGCCGGCCTGAGGTTTTCCAATTTCCCAGTTGCCTTTAGGATCCGATGATTCAACAAGATTGCAGCTCCAGGTGTATCTGTCACTGTCAAAATCTTCATCAAATAAAATATCTCTTGAGGTGTAAAAGGAGGAGAATGATGATTTTTTTGTTATTGGTGTGTATCCATTTTCATCTTTTTCAAACGCTTCAACACCTTTTTCTATGACAATGTGATATTTTGAATAAGGAACAAGGGGGCTTTTTGGATAGAAATGAACTGTTTTTTTGCTGTTTACACATTCAATCAGACCTTCAACAGGTGTGTAGTCAACATCGTAAACAAGTTTGAATTTGCCTTCTTCATTTATTGCATTTTTTTTGCCGTCGCATTTAACAGGCACAGGAAAATCAACAGAAATTCGGAGGAATCTTGGAATGTTTTTGTCTTCGTGGGCAGGATTTGTATTTGTAAAAGCGAGAGTCGGTATCGGATCAATCGCCTCAGCATCTTCGTCAGGAGTTTCGTCTGCAGTTTCATCAATAT
>CAZISX010000176.1:0-652 GCA_964542005.1 uncultured Spirochaetales bacterium | reverse complement strand
GAATCAGCGTCAGTCGAATCAGAATCAACAGGTTCTTTGTCTCCAGCAGGCATATCTTCGTCCTGGGTATTTCCGGAACCTTCATCTCCACCAAAGTAAGGAACGCCGGAACTGGAAGTGCAAGATGTAATCGCAAAAATCATTGAAAATAGTGCGATTGCGGTTAAAAAACGGTTTTTCATCTAAACTCTCCAATATTATAAAAAATTAATAAGGAATTGCGCACGAAATTTATATCACAAATTTTTATAAAAATCAATCTGATATTTGGAAGTTTTTCAGTTTTATTGGTAATCTAACCACTTATTTTTCTTTTGATTTAAGTTCCTGACAGGGAATCGGCTTTTTAAAATTTTTGCGATAGTAAAATTATTCGCCTTCGTGGGCAAATTTCTGGATATATTTGGTGATTGCCATGAGTCCGAGTCCCATTGTAACGGTAAAAGCTCCGATTCCTCCGAAGATTGCTAATTCTCCAAGATTTCCGGCAAGTTTTCCAACCTGAGCCGCAATGTAACTGCTTAATCCTGTTACAAAAAAGTACCAGCCCATGAGTGATGAAACCATTCTCGGAGGTGCCATTTTTGTGATGTAGGAGAGAGCAACAGGTGACAAACAAAGTTCGCCGATTGTGTGGAGAAGATAGGCAAGA
>CAZISX010000175.1:0-3484 GCA_964542005.1 uncultured Spirochaetales bacterium | reverse complement strand
TCCATTCGTAAGGCTTGTCATAAATATAAAGTCCTTTGAAAAGCTCTTTTTCGCCGAGAAATATTGATTCCAGTGCTGATAAAGTCATTGATTTTCCGAATCTCCGCGGACGGGAGAGAAAAAACTGACCTTTCTGCTTTGAGATAAGCTCATAATATTCTTTGGTTTTATCGACAAACATACAGTTGCCGGCGATAACATCTCTGAATGTGTAAATACTTGTTGAAAGCTGTTTTCTCATTGATTGCCCCACAAAAAATTCGGGGGATTATATCAGACAACTTTTCTAATGTCAAAACAGAGAGGAACTCCAAGGATTGCTGGATTTATTCTCTTGCCAAAGTGGAGATCTCTTAATTCCTTTTATCTGTGGATAATTTCTTTTTCTGCCACGGCATAAGTTGAAATTTCCATAAAATCAAACAGATAATTACAAAGAATATAATTATAAAAAAACGAATTATCGTATCAGCACTCTCTTTTATGATTTCAGGATTTTTTTCAACAACCGTGCTAATTGAGGATGTTATTTTGTGCGTTCCATAAAACATTGAGGAGGAAAGCCCTGAAGCTAAAACAAGTGAGGGAGGAATCCTTTCAAAAAGAGATCGACCTTCTTTTTGATAGGTTTCCAAAAGTAGTTTTTTTGTTGCTGGGTTATCTGCTTTTTCTGCATATTTAAGGAGTGCAGGAATATCTTGAGCAGGCACATTTTTTGAAATTGCAATAGCTAGATCGTTCCCAAAAACATTAAAAATTTTTTCAGAAAGTCCTGGAACTTTTGTTTCAAGCTCTGCTATTTCGGTTCCATAATTTTTTATTAAAGGCATTAATTCTGTTGAGTTTTTTCCAAGTATTCTTCTCGCTGCCGGAGATAGCTTTTGTCCAATTTCATATATTTCATCGCCATTTTTTGTAACAGCTTCAACAAATTCAATCCCTCCATCATTAATAATTTTTAGCGAAGGTTCTCCATATTTTTGCAAAAGTCTTTCGATAGTAGCGGCCGAATTTTTAATACCAACACTTTCAACAGCAACATCTTTTCCGCTTCTAACTGCAAGATTTTCAACAAGTTCTTGAACAAATTTACCTCTTACGCTTCCAAAAAGTGTGTCAAAAAGAAAAAATACAACAAAAAAAATAAAAAGAGATTGAGTTTTTATTGTCATCATTTAGAACCTCCATTTTTATAGATTACCTTTAAAGCATTGTCTTGAATTTCTTTTTGAGCCATTTGATGCTCTTTCAGCATTTGAGCAACATTTTCTATTGTTTTTTCGTTTATATCTTTATTAATTTCATAAAACATATTTACAATCGCTATCTGCATCTCTTTTTTAAATTCTTCTTTACTTGAATAAATATCATAAGCAGTCCACATCAATCCAATTCCGGCCAACACATCTCCAAAAGGAAGCGGCCCGTCAGCCACAGCCAATGATGCAGATGCACCTGCTTTAGCAGCTTGTTTCCCAAACATTTTTCCTGTAATTTCAAGCACTTCTCTGCCAATTGATTTAGCAATGTTTGACTGAATAACCGAATAAACATCAAAAACCACTGAAGCACCAATGCCAGAAGCATTATATTTCAAATTATTCAATGCTTTTTCAATATCCGGAGTAAAAACAGAGGTGTTTTTGTTAATTGGCGAACTTTTAATTTCAGCAAGTATTACAGCAATATCATTGGCAAATTCAACAGAACTTTTTGCTAAATCATACTTATATATCTCCAAAGCCTGTTCAATATATGAATTCATCTCTGCAACAACCTGATTTGTCTGCGGTTTTATTTTATTAGCAATATACCCCTCCAGTTTATTTTCAGATTTTAACTTATCGCTAACCATATAATAAATTATATTCAGACATGATTTGTAAGTTGAAACTTCTTCAGCAATATTGTTTGAAATATTGTCTGTTTTTTGTTTATAAAAATTAAAAATATTTGAAATTTTCATTTGGAAAACTCTATATGAGTTATCATTCCGTGCATTTGCTTTCTCATAAGCAGTTTGAATCAATAAGGAATATTGATAGCTAACATCTTTTTCAGGTTGAACAGGAATAACAGGTTGTTTTTGAGATTTAAAATAAATAACAAGAATTGCAGTCAAGATTAATAAAATAATTATTTTTTTCATCATGGCCTCCTTAAAAATTAGTTCTACAATTTAAAAGGAATGTCAGGTTGAAAGTTCCGGATAAAATTTAAGATTTGTTTGATTGTTTTATAACACTTTGAATTTACAGATGAATATTTTTAGGCCATAAAAATTCAGATAAGTTTTCGTAAACAAGATTGTAAATAGAGGATTGTTTTAAACAGGGTAGCGGCGTAGCATGCTACGCCGCTACCCTGTCTTAAATCGGGGAAGGTTTCGAACTTAAGGGGTGTGGCACTAGAATAGAATTCTACGGTCTTAATCCCATTAAATCGGGGAAGCTTTCGAACAAGTTACTTTTCGATGACATAGCTATGAGCGAACCGTCTTAATCCCATTAAATCGGGGAAGGTTTCGAACATGGAACGAATTGTTTCGGGGAAGCATGTGACGCAGTCTTAATCCCATTAAATCGGGGAAGGTTTCGAACTAAAATTTCCAATTTCGTGTTATAAGAATATGAGTCTTAATCCCATTAAATCGGGGAAGGTTTCGAACGGCTCCGTTATAGAGATAGGCAACATAAGCGTTAGTCTTAATCCCATTAAATCGGGGAAGGTTTCGAACGAGATACAAGTATTACCGGGTAACTTCCAGGGAAGTCTTAATCCCATTAAATCGGGGAAGGTTTCGAACGAAATTCCTGGTTGAGTGTGATCCCGATCATTGGTCTTAATCCCATTAAATCGGGGAAGGTTTCGAACGGGATAATTGACTAATAATTCCCCCATACCCTAGTCTTAATCCCATTAAATCGGGGAAGGTTTCGAACGCTTCGTCCTTTTGGACACTGGCAGAAATGACATAGTCTTAATCCCATTAAATCGGGGAAGGTTTCGAACCGTCTGAGACTAAGCAGGTAATTAAAGAAACAGTCTTAATCCCATTAAATCGGGGAAGGTTTCGAACGGGATTCCTTTAACTAGCTGATTTTACAGACCTTTTAGGTATAGTTTGCGAAAGAGCATGATTTATTCCATTGGTCATTTTTCAATGAAATTTCCTTACCACTTGTTTTTACTATGTTTTTTGACAAAAGTCAATTTTTCAAAAGCTGAAAAAATCAATCAATTTTTCGATTCTTTCGCGTTTTTTTAAGCATAAAAATAAATCTGTGTAATATCAAGCTGTTATCTTTTTGGAGTTAATTTTTTTGGGAATCATGTTATTTAGCAACTTTATAAAAAAAAGAGATTGTTCTTATGAATTTATGCCAAATTTGCTTAACAAACCTGATGTTTTTCCACTTTCCAGCTCTTAATCTCGCCGGTTTTACTCGTGAAACTTACGCCAATCAGGGTTAGAGCTCTGCCG
>CAZISX010000174.1:0-3574 GCA_964542005.1 uncultured Spirochaetales bacterium | reverse complement strand
GATAATTTTGTCTTTTTTCGATTGACTACCTGTTACACAGGCAGCCTATCTCAAAAATCCAGACACGAAGGGAAACCCTCTGAGCACCCTATTAGCCGCTTAATGCGAACCCAGGCTTTCAAATTTTACGCAGGACGCTTAAAAATGATTTTTACAGACACTTGTTAGTCTTTTCTATTTTTAAACGCTGCGGGGCAAATTTGAAGGCAGAGTTGCGCTCCCATATATGCCAGTCTGTCATAGTTCTGTCTCCGCCCTATGCTCTACCCTGCATTTAATTATTTTTAATTATTATTTTAAATTTAAATAAAAAAATAGGGAGCTCTTTCGAGTTCCCCTTCGTGTAAAATAAATATAAACAATTTTTTTGTTTTTAGCAAATATTCTTTTTACTAAAAAAACAATACAGATTTTAACCGTCTATAATTTCTACAACTTATCTTTTTTACTTGATTTTTTTCACAAATATTTTAATGTATATTGATATTTTTTGGAGGTGATTTAATGAAAATAAGAAGAAAAATAATTATCTTTTTGTCTCTTGTTTTTTGTTTTAACAATGCTTTTTCAGCAACAGTTTTGGGAACTGGATCTGATGCAGAGCTTGTACCGTTTCTTTCCGCACAAGTAGAATTATTAGCGAAAATAAGTGCTGAAGAACAATTTGGAAATTCAACTCTTGTTACAGAATGGATACCAAGAGTTCAGCAGGGGATAGATATTGCAAATGCGACCTTTGAGGGCATAAGAGTTGCCAATAAATTACAGCAGGCAGTAAGAAGCTACGACAAAGACGATTTAATGAAAGACATGAAGGCGGGTTTTTGCAAAATGCTGAAAAATGGATCATGCGAAAGGATGGAAGAAAGTTTTAATGAACTGCGAGATAATTACCAAATGACAAAGCAGGGCGATTCGCAAAGATTTTGGAATTACAGATCATCTCTTAGAACCGAAACCAGGCAGTTTATGAAGCACATGGTTGAAGGCATGTCAAAAGCATATTTATATCCAAAAATTGCACCAAATGTTTCTTCATATTACGGCTATGACCAGGAACCAAACGAAATAGACGAAATATATCAAGTTGCGCTTGCAAGGTCAGGCATGGATAAGAAAGTTTATTTTGAGCAAATACAGTCAAGCATGATAAATATGGAGCTTGCAAGATTTCTGGATGATGCGGAACAATCAAAAAACATTTCAGCCAGAGGTTTAGCAATTCAAGCTGCAATTTCCAAGGAAATGAGCAGAGATATTAACATTATGAAAAACATAGAACAGTCTCAGTTTTTAAACGATGAACTTGACATGAAAAATAAATTTACGGAATCTGAAGTTTTTAAAGCAGCATATTTGAAAGAATTAAAAAAGTTAAAAGACCAAGGTTATTATAAAAAAGCATTCAAATCAAATGTGTCTAAATAAAAAAATATTTTTTTTACTATTTTTTTCACTCAGTTTTAGCAATATTTTTTCCGGAACTCCTTATACAAGAATTTGCGAACTTGACCAAAAAATATCTCAAGCAACAAACAAATTTCCATATTATGTTGATGGTAAAAAGTATAAAATAAATGTATCGTTAATAAAAGCAATTATCCATCAGGAAACAGGCGGCAACCCTAAAGCCGTATCTCCAGTAGGAGCAAGAGGATTAATGCAATTAATGCCACAGACAGCGGAATTATTAAAATGCGATTACAGCGATATTTTTAATTCTGATATTAATATACATTGCGGCACAAAGTTTCTTGCAGCACTTTTGACATACACCAAAGGAGATCTTATAAGAACAATATCTGGTTACAATGGAGGCAGCCATAGCACCGAAAAAAGTTTGTTATTTGGCGGAAGAATAGCTGACAATCCAGAAACTAAAAATTATGTAAAGAATGTTCTTCTTCTTTTTGAAAAATACAAAAATAAAAATACTTGCCAGCCTAAATAATATCTGATATAAAATTTCCGTACAATCATTTTTTTATAAAAGGAGTAACAAATGCAATTAATTTCAAAAAACACAAAAGCCGGAAAAAAATTTAGCTTCGATTTAACACAAAAAAACTCTAAAAAACTTGAAGAAATTGAATCAAAACTGAAAACACTAGGATACAAGAAAATTTTATTTGATGAAGATTTAAACTCAGCTTTTGAAAAAATTTTAATAAAAGCAGAAGCAGAAATTTTAAAAATAGAAACAGAATCCCAAAACTAAAAAATGTCGGAGGATTGAGATGACAAACAAAAACTCTTTTAAAAAATATACAGTTTTTGCAAAAGAAACAGGAGAAATAATACCTATCATTTACGAAACAAAAGCAGTAAAAGAAAATTTTAATAAAATGGAAAAGTTGGATTATGAAATAAAAACATTCTCAACAAAAATAAAATGCAATGAATTTATGGAAGAATGCAGCGCAAAAAATGAAAAAAACAAAGATGCAAATGAAAAATTTTTGCAACGACCTCTCTCACAAAAAGAAGAAGAATTTATTAAAAACAATTTCCAAAATATTTCAACAAATGATAATAAAACATTGAGAAATATGATTGCAGAAAAAAAAGAAGAGTTATACAATAAAACTCCTCTCTCTGAAAAACAAATTGCTGTCATTAATCAACATGGAAGTGATAAAATAAAAGAAGCAATACAAAATAAAGAATATGGAAAATGCAGAGATTTTTTACAAGAACAATCTTTTGAAAAAGAAAAAGAAATGAGAGAAAAACCATTATCAAAAGCTCAGACTGCAATTATTAATATTTATGCTTCCGCCGAAGTTAATAAAGAAATTAACAACGGAAATTTTTTAAATGCCAGAAAATTTATAGATCATCTTTATACAAAGATGAATGACAATGTTGATAAATATATGGAAAAAAATTCATCTATGAAATTAACAGAAGAAGACAGAGAAAGATTATTCAAAGCCGAAAGAATAATCCAAAGATTTCCAGAAATGGGAACCATGAGAGAAAATATTTATAAAGAAACGATACATGGTTTAGACTCAAAAGAAATAGGTGAGTTTGTTAAAACGCAAGGAAAAGAGCAGAACAACAAAAGCATAAACAAACCGCAAAATGATATGCAGCCATAATAAGGAGAAATACTATGCCAGATAACATAGAAATATTTGAAATGTTTGCAAACTTAAATGATATGGAAATCGAATTTTATTCAGCAGATAATTTAAAAAATGCTTACAATGAAGATGCAGAAATAATAGGCCAGAGCTTCAGATTCATATTACAAGATTAATCAAATTATTTTATAATCAAACAACACTCCAAATAAGAAAAAATAAGCGAGGACTGCCGCCCTGACCCGCTGTAGCAAGGACGCAGTTTAGAATCACTGATTACAGCGATTCTAAACATTTTTTTACGGCAGGATTTTCCGCGCTGAGTACATCACGAAAAATCTATTCTGCCTTGTGCTGTGTCGGCGGCTTTTGATTGTCGGAATAATGAGCGAGTACGCCCATCATCCCTCCATCATGCCGACACAACCCAAAAAAAATCACACCTGACGCAATTCTCCGAAGTTGATTTTTTGTTTGGGATATCT
>CAZISX010000173.1:0-3577 GCA_964542005.1 uncultured Spirochaetales bacterium | reverse complement strand
TTATGTCTACTGAATCTGCTATTCTTATAATTCTTGAAAGAATAGGTATTTCATTTGATTTCAAGCCTCTAGGAAAACCGCTTCCATCAAAAAATTCATGGTGCGCATAAATTATTTCACCTATTTGACGAAGTGTTGGAAATTTATTTAAGATTGCGTAGCTTCTAAGAGAGTGGAGAAAAAGATTGAATTCTGTTTTCTGCCCGAAGATGTCCGGTGTTTCCACAAGCATTTTTGAGATATGTTTGTTTGCGGAAACACCGCCAATATCATGAAGTAGTGATGAAAAATAGAGCTCTTTAAGGTTTTCGTGCGAGAGTCCTATTTCTTTTCCTATTAGATCTGAAATTATAGCAACTCTGTAACTGTGAAAAAGTCTCTCCCCATTTTCTGTTTCAAGCGCATTTATAAACATAGAGATAAAATCAGAGGCAAATTCAGGCGGTAGAAAAATATCTTGAAAAGTAAGGAATGTTAAGCGGGGACCTTTTCTTGAAGGCAAGGTTAGATTGCTCCAGTCTCAGAAAGAACTTTTTTCCATCTCTCAAGTTTGTTAATGGATTTTTCTACTATTTTAACAAAATCATCAATGTTTTCAAAAGGCTTCAGAAGGAAATCATTTGCTCCGTTTTCAAGTGCGGAAACAATTCTGTCAACAGTACTGTAAGCACTCATCATTATTACCTGGGTAAGTCCGCTGATTTCTTTTATGATGTTGAGAACTGTGATTCCATCCATGTTCGGCATTAAAACATCGAGAAGAGCAACATGAACTACATTGTTTCTTACGAAATCAATTGCTTCTTCCGGTTTTGATTTGGTAACTATTGTGTAACCCTGTGTTTCAAGGATTCTTCTAAGCGATGAAAGTATGTTTTCTTCATCATCAAGGATAAGTATTGTTACATTCTTTTTGTTCATTGCCAACTCCTAAAAATTAAAGAATTCTTTCACGATGTCTTTGCTGTTTATCATTTTCATGATTGTCTTGTAGTTGTTCCAGAAAAAGTTTCTGTCTACAAAACCTGCAACTTCGTTTTCTGAAAGATTAAGGGTATCTATAATTTTTGCCTGAACATTAAATCCGGTTTTGTTGTAGATGTATTCTTTCATTTCTTCAACAGGGAAGGAATGAGCAAGAATTGTAAGAACAACATCACTTCTAAGATAAGTGATAAAGCCGGAGAGTGTTTTAGGAGCATATTCTTCAATAAACTGAGACGCTACTTTCATGATTTTGTTGATAGTTTTGTCTTCTTCTCTGAATACTGTTAAAACTGAGTCGTGAAGGAGATGATTCTCGTTCAATTTGTAATGATAAGCGTTTCCTACATGCTCTCTGATTACTAAACCTGTGTCAAGAAGAAAGTCGAGTGCTTTTTTGTTTGAGTTAGGGTTTGTAGAGCTTAAGGTTGCGATTTTGCGCCCTGTATAATTTTGTTTGCTGACGAGGATACGCAAGATATCCACCTTAGCCCTTGAGCCAAGTAAGTAAGATAGCGGTAAATAAGTCATTTTTGCCTCCTGGAAGATGTTGTAAAACCAAAAATCAAAGCGATTATATATGAAACAACTTGAAAAGTCTACCAAAAAGATGAAAAAAGAATATTTTTTTAAACAATTCTTTTTGGAGTCATTATCTTTGTGTAGTTTTTGTGAAAAAATTGTTTTTTCAGATATTTTACTTAATAATTAACTGGTTAAGGATGGTACCCAATATTTTTTAGGAGGATAACGCAATGGTTAAGAAAGAAGAAGCAAAGAAGGCTCCGGAAAAAACAGAGTTAGAGAAATTATCTGAAAAGCTCCTTTTTGAGAAAAAATCGGGCTGGCAGGATATTTCTGATGATGAAAAAAAAGAGATATTCGAGTTTTCGGATGATTACAAAGTTTTTTTAAATGAATGTAAGACAGAAAGAGAAGCTGTCCGTTATATTGAAAAAGTTGCTGCAAAGAAAGGTTTTGTAAATATCAAAAAAGCAAAGAAAGGAGACAAAAAACTTTTTATTAATTTTGATGATGTTTCCTGCCTTCTCGCAAATATCAACAATATTGATGACTTTGATAAAGGCTTTTTGATGGTTGGTGCACATATTGATACGCCAAGACTTGATCTTAAGGGTTTCCCTCTTTATGAAGAAGAGGATATGTCCTATTTTAAGACTCATTATTATGGCGGAATCAAAAAATATCAGTGGGTAACCCGTCCGCTTGCTATGCACGGTGCTGTTGCTCTTGAAAATGGCAAAGTGGTTGATTTTGTTATTGGTGAAGATGACAATGATCCTGTTTTTGCTATTAATGATTTGCTTCCTCATCTTGCTCAGGAGCAGATGGAGAAAAATGCAAGAAAAGTTATTGAAGGCGAACAGCTTAATATATTAATAGGTTCAATTCCTTACGGATTAAAGCCTGGCAAAAATGCTCTCAAAATCGCTATATTGGATGAGCTTAACAAAAAATACGGCATAAAAGAAGAGGATTTTGTAAGTGCGGAGATTCAGTTTGTTCCTGCGGGAAAAGCAAGAGATGTTGGTCTTGATAAGAGCTTTATAGGTGCTCACGGTCAGGATGATAGAGTTTGCTCTTTTGCTGGCATGGAAGCTCTTTTTAATATTGATAAATCAGACAAAAATCTTGTTATGATGTTCTTTGATAAAGAAGAAATCGGCTCGAAGGGTAATGCTGGTGCAAATTCCAATATTCTTGAAAGAGCTGTAAATATGATTATCAATCATTATGGCAAAGGTAACTATACAACACTTATTAATGCGCTTGCAAATACAAAATTTCTCTCTGCTGATGTAAATGCTGGTATTGATCCTGTTTTCGGCGGCACAATTGAGAAAATGAATGGTGCAAAAATGGGCTATGGCGTTTGCCTCACAAAATTTACAGGCTCAGGTGGTAAAAGCAACTCAAATGAAGCTCATGCAGAATTTGTTGCTGAGTGCAGAAAAGCGTTCAACAAAGATAAAGCTCTCTGGCAGACAGCCGAACTTGGCAAAGTTGATCTTGGCGGCGGCGGCACAATCGCTATGTTTATAGCAGAATATGGAATGCAGGTTCTTGATGTTGGTACAGCACTTCTTTCGATGCACTCACCTTTTGAGATTGCTTCAAAAGCTGATATTTATCATACATTTAAGGCTTATAGGGCTTTTTACCGCCACTGTTCACTTTAAACTTTTCTTTTCCTTTAAAGCCAAATCCTGATTCTGTTTTCATAACATTCTTCTGACCCTCTTTTTTGGCCATATCTTTTTCTACAAAGATTTTTTCACCTGTGAAAGGATTTATTTCTGTGTAGTACATTAGGGTTGAAAAAGTTGATGGGGTAGGTGTAAATATCTGAACTTGTTCAGGTCTGTGATGAAGCTCTGTTGATGCAAAATTTTTAAGACTTACCATGTCTTCATATTTGCAGCCTGGGTGTGCTGCGATAAAATAATATGTGAGAAACTGGTTTTTACCAGCTTTTTTGTTGAGCGCAATAAATACATCTCTAAATCTTCTAAGAAGTTTTTTTTGATGGTTTCCCCATTATTTTTAATACGCTATCTTCTGAATGTTCCGG
>CAZISX010000172.1:0-3641 GCA_964542005.1 uncultured Spirochaetales bacterium | reverse complement strand
AAAACTGTGTTGCAAGTCAAACAGGAAAGCTTTTGGGAATTAATTGGAGAATCAAGCAGTTTAGGTTTTCAGATTCCGGTATGACCAAAGCCGCCAGTGCCTCTTTTTGTTTCGGAAATTTCTGTAACTGGTACAAAATTTCCTCTAACAACAGATGCAACTACAAGCTGAGCTATGCGGTCACCTTTATTTATTTGAAAATCTATGTCAGAAAAATTGGCAAGAATTACCTGAATTTCGCCGCGATAATCACTGTCTATTGTGCCTGGAGAATTAAGGACAAATATGCCGTTTTTGGCCGCAAGCCCGCTTCTTGATCTAACTTGAATCTCATAACCATCGGGAATTTCTACAAAAATCCCTGTTGTTATCATCGCCCATTTTCCAGCTTTAATTATTGAGTCCTGATTTGATGAGATGTCAAGTCCGGCAGAGCCATGAGTTTTGTACTCAGGAACTATACCGGACTCAGATTTGAAATTTATTTTAATTTCTGCGGTCACGCCTGTCTCTTCTATCTCTGGAGTCAGATCCGCCGCGGTCGTGATGGCTTCTTTCTCTTGGCTCGTGTCTTTCTTCAGGGTTAGCGATCCAGTCTCTTTCAAGATCTGTTGGCTTCATGCTGATTCTGAATTTGCCGCCCTGTTCAATCTGGGTAACAACAACTTTTACATTGTCGCCGAGATTTAAAACATCTTCAACTTTGTTGATTCTTTCTTCTGATATTTTTGAAATATGAAGAAGACCGGTCTGGATTCCGTCCATAATATCAACAAATGCGCCGTATTCTTCTATTCTTGAAACAACGCCGTCGTAAATTTTGCCTACTTCAACCATTCCGGTGTAAGCTCTTACAAGTGCTATTGTTTTTTGAAGTGCTTCATTGTCTTTTGTTGCTATTGTTACAGTTCCATCCTGCTGAACATCAATTGATGCGCCTGTTGCTTCAACTATTGCTTTGATGTTTTTGCCGCCAGTTCCAATAAGATCTCTTATTTTGTCTGTGTCAATTGTAAGTTTCTGAAGTTTTGGGGCAACCTCGCTGAGTTCAGCTCTTGGTGTTGGAATCGCTTCTTCCATAATTCTAATTATGTGCATTCTGCCCTGTTTTGCCTGTAAAAGAGCGCGTTCCATAACTTCTTCAGGAAGTCCTTCTATTTTGATGTCCATCTGAATAGCTGTGATGCCGTCTTTTGTTCCTGCAACTTTAAAATCCATGTCGCCGAGATGATCTTCGTCGCCCATAATATCGGAAAGGATAAAGTAATCTTCGTTTTCTTTGATAAGCCCCATTGCAATGCCTGCAACATGAGATTTTACCGGAACTCCGCCATCATGGAGTGCGAGTGAGCCTGAGCAAACTGTTGCCATTGAGCTTGAACCGTTTGATTCAAGAACTTCAGAAACAATTCTCACAGTGTATGGGAAATCGGTTTTTGCAGGAACAAGTGCTTTAAGTGCTCTTTCTGCAAGAAATCCGTGTCCGATTTCTCTTCTTCCAGGTGATTTGAGTCTTCCAACTTCTCCAACTGAAAAAGGTGGGAAGTTGTAGTGAAGCATGAATGGTTTTGAGTATTCATCTGTTACTGTGTCAACGCGCTGTTCATCTGTTCCTATTCCAAGGGTAAGTGTTCCAAGTGACTGGGTTTCTCCTCTTGTGAATATTGCTGAGCCGTGAACATTCGGAAGAACACCAAGCTCAATCCAGATAGGTCTGATTGTGGTCATGTCGCGACCGTCAATACGAACTTCATCTTTAGTAATCATTCCTCTCATTGAATATTTGAGGAGCTGTTCAAAGAAATATTTAGCTTTGCCGATAACTTTGTCAGGATTGTTTTTATCAAGAAATTCAACACCTTCTTCAACAGCTTTTTTCACTGCTGCAACAACAGATTTTTTAACTTCATCAATTGTTTTGTAGCGGGTGAGTTTTTCTCTTATTGAAAGAGCGTCTTTGACAGGTTTTGAACCCTGATCAAAAACAAACTGGCGGAGAAGTGAATCTTCTGTAAAAACAATTTCAGGTCTCTTTTCTGGTGCAACCTGTTCAGCAAGAGCAATCTGCATATCAAGAACAGGCTGAATTGCTTTGTGAGCAAGTGAAAGAGCTTCCATAACCTCTTCTTCTGTCGCCTCAAGTGCTTCGCCTTCAACCATAACAATAGAATCTCTGTTGCCAGCCATAATTATGTTGAGTTTGAGGTTCGCTTCATTGCTGGTTATTGTTGGATTTATTATGTATTCGCCATCTTTTTTAATAATTCTGCACGCTGCAATCGGGCCGTGGAAAGGAATATCTGAAATCATAAGTGCGGCAGATGCTGCCATAACAGAAACAACTTTAGGGTCGCATGCCTCGTCGTGAGAAAGAAGTGTAACAAGAATCTGAGTCTCATTAACAAACCATTTTGGGAAAAGAGGACGAATAGGTCTGTCTATAATTCTTGAAGTAAGCTTTTCTTCTGTTGATGGTTGTGATTCTCTTTTAAGGAAGCCGCCAGGAAATCTGCCTGCTGCATAAAATTTTTCAACATAATCAACAGTAAGTGGGAAGAAATCTCTTTCTTCTGTGATTTCTTCTCTTGAAGCAACTGCTGTTGCAAGGAGAACTGTATTGCCGTATTTGCACCAGATAGCACCATCAGCCTGTTTAGCATACTTTCCTGTTTCTATGGAAAGCGGTTTTCCAAAGAAATCAATTTCTTGTTTAAAGAATTTTTTCATTATGACCTCTCAAAGGCAAGTTGTTAATATTTTTGATAAATTGAGAATAAAAGAGAAATGGGAAGTGACTTTTGTTTGCAAAAATTACTTTCTGAGCCCCAATGACTGAATAAGAGTTGTGTATCTTTCAACGCTGGAAGCTTTTACATATCTGAGTAATTTTTGTCTTTTTGCAACAAGTTTAAGAAGACCAACTCTTGAGTGGCAATCTTTTTTGTGTGTTTTGAAATGTTCTGTAAGGTATGTAATTCTTTCTGTAAGAAGAGCAACCTGAACTTCAGGAGATCCGGTGTCACCTTCATGAACTTTGTATTTGTCAATAAGTGCGTTTTTAATTTCTCTGTCGATCATAAAATCCTCCGTTTATATCAAAAAAATCTTTTTGTTCAAAACAAAATACGGCCTTCATTATATCTTTAAAGTTTTAGATGTCAATTTTTTTTTGGTTTTCAATTCTATTTTTACTCTCTGAACTACTCACAAATCTCTATTTGTTTGTTGCAGTGAAGACCTTCAGGGCATACAGTGTCATCTTTGCATGGCACTTTTCCTTCAACACTTACCGAAAGAGTTTGCGGCATTGCCACCTCAAACTCAACACATCCTTTTTCGACATTCATTGAGTCTACAGTTTTCCTTGAGATTGTGCCGTTTGGATAGCCTGAAATACCTGCGCTCATCATACTTTTTATAAGGTTTGCCGGCACATTGCCGCTGCCTGTGTCATCAAATGTGCAAAAAAGTGTGATAGGTGATGCGCCATGCTGATCAATATTGAGTTTGAGATAGATTTTTGCATCTGTTTTTGCTACTGGTGAATCCCAAGTAAGAATTAAATCTCCCTCTTTTTTAAGGCTCAAATTCAGAATGTGTGGAAACGCATATTCATGAGAGTTCCACATTTTTGTAAAATC
>CAZISX010000171.1:0-3747 GCA_964542005.1 uncultured Spirochaetales bacterium | reverse complement strand
AATTTTTCTCATTTATCACCTGAAATAGTTTGAATGCTTGTCTTTAGAACTGATTGCACTTTTCGGTCATTTGGTCATAATAACCCATCACTATGCTAGGGCTTTCTTTTTCCCATTCTTCTATTGATGTAATGTCTTCTATACAATTTCCTTGAACCTCTAATCTTTTCAACTTGTTCAAATTCCTTAACGCGCTGATGTCGCGGATCATATTGTTGGAGAGGTATATATTCTCCAGATTTACCAGATTTGACATAAAACTTATGTCGGAGATCTGGTTTTTTTCAGCAGAAAACCATGTTAAATTTGTCAGTGTTTTTATAAAGGAAATGTCAGTGATCTCGTTTGAGTCCAGAGAAAGATTTTTTAAATTTAAAAGACCTCCTATTGAGGAAAAATTGTCAATATTACTATTTCCTATATGTAACCGAGACAATTTCTTATTATTTTCAATGCAGTCTATTTTGCCCCCATTAACATATCCAATACTTAAATCTGTAAGATTAGATATCGAACATAAAAAATCAAAGTTATCAATCTCTACAATATTATTTTCTTCTCCACCTATGTAAATTAATTCAAGCAAAGGCAAGTTTTTGAGTGGCGAATAGTCGAGAATTGGATTTCCCCCAACTCCAACGCGTTTTAAATTTGTAAGATAAGAAATTTCTGAAATGCTTTCAATTCTATTTTTAGATAAGAAGATGTCTTCAATTCCTGTAAAATATTTTATTCCTGAAATATCTGTCAGAGCTGCGCCTTTTTCATAGCACTCCAATTTCTTCAGCTCTTTCGCGTTTTCCGGTGTTATCTTTCCGCCAGTTTCAATTATTCCCTCTGAAATCATTGCGTTTTTCACGCATTCTTCGAGTGCCGGGCTTGCAAATTTTATCTCTTCGCCAGGATTTGTGTCATCGCTCTGGTCTGTTGTGTCGGAATCGGTGGTTGCAGCTCCATCAACGGGAACGGTTGTGCCGGAATCGCCAGCGCAGGACGAAATGGTGACAATAATTATAAATCCGAGAATCAGGAACAGATTTTTTTTCATTGATGACCTCCTAAAATAATAATAAAATTCAACTACCCCGTCACTCTGCCGAGTGCCACCCCTTCAAATTGAAGGGGAATTAATTCTCCTTCGCGGCGAAGGAGTACCGGCAAAGCCGGGGAGGTAGCGGACAAGTTCAACTACCCCGTCACTCTGCCGAGTGCCACCCCTTCAAATTGAAGGGGAATGACAAACAGCAATTAAAAACAGAGATTTAATTGTCAATCATTTTGACAACTTCGCCAAGGCTAAATAAATTTACTTTTAACGGCGGAATTGGCAAGATATTTCCGAAGTTTTTGTCAACTAATGGCTCAAATTCGACTATTTTTTTCTTAACACTTAGTTTGTAATCAAATGGTGAGTAGCCTGCTTTCCCTTTTGCAAAAAGTGCGAGGTAGCCTTCAAGCAGTTTAAGTCGCGGGGTAAGGCTTGATGTGAGATAGAAGTTCAACGCTACATCGCCTGAATCAAACTCTGGCTTGAGAAGCATCTGGACTTTTAGCGGAGACTCAAAATCAAAGAGTTTTACGCCGCCTTCAACTCCGGCTTTTGCTACAAGCCAGCCATAATCAACGCCTACTGCACCGGAAATAAAGGCCTCAGATGCGATATATGGAGAGATGCTGTAACCGGCTGAAAATCCTTTAAAAAGTGATGCGGAAAGCTCAGCTCCGGAGCGGACTCCTGCTGATATGCTGTAGCCGAATGAGATAACTATTGGAACTGGTCCAACCTGCATCGGGATGCTTTTTTCCATGCCAGTGTCGCCGAAAAGATAGTTATCCATTTTTTCATCCTGAGATGCGGTTTTGAAGGATTCTTCACTGCTGATTGAATCGAGTTTTTCCTGTACCCGTTTTTGGACTTCTGCTTTTGCCATGTTTATTGCTGCGTCGGTCAGTCCTTCCAGCGTCATCATGTTGCCGATAAAGAAGAATTTTTTGTACGGTGTAAACGGCTGTATATCGTTTTCGTGTAACTCTTTGAATTTGTTAGCTGCTTCTACATTCGCTTTTTCGAGATCTATGTAGCTCTCACCTTCTTTTGCTTTGAATTTTGTTGAGAGATAGTAGGTTGCTTCAAAAAGAGGCTGATTTATGAAGAAGAGTTTTATTCCTGCCTGTGCATGGGCAAGTGCTTCAATATATGGCATGTCTCCAAGTTTATCCATTATTATCTGCTGTCCGTAGGAGATCAGTGCTTCGCCGAAAAGTGTTGGAAGGTTATCGGCTTTTGATAAAAATGTTTTGAATAGATTTTGGCCATTCCCTGCCTCTTCATATCCAGGAATATTAAGATCTTCAAATGCTGCATTGATAGTAGCTAGGTCTCCATTAAGCTCTGTCAAAAAATCTAAAGGATTTTGAGTTGTGCTTGCACTATTAAACAGTTCAATAAACGCACTGAAATCCATCATATCTGTCAGGACTTTCTGGAATGAGGTTAACACCAGACCTGGATCAATGCTTAATAATTGGACGGTGTCATCTTCGAATTCAGAGAGGTTTTGGGTCGCAAACGCTCCATAAACTGCTTTCACAGCATTTCTTATTTCTTCATCTTTTATATCAGCATCAAGGTTTTCGGGGATTTTGCCGTTGAAAATCGGGAATTCGAGTATTCCGAGGATTGCGTCTATATCGAAAAAAATGCCTGTAAAGCTTCCGGCTGCACTATTTACAGAATCTTTGACTTCTTCTATTTTTGCTTCAACTATATTCTGTACTGCGTTTGTGAGCTGAGAGGTTGAAAATGCAGGAATTGAGATTGATGAAATTGAAGAAGGTACTGTGGATCTTTTTGATTTTGTTCCTGATGCTGGTGCTGGCGACATTAAATCGAAATCTCCAAACTGGAGTTTAAACTTACTAACATCTGTCAATCCGATCGCTTTTAAATCAGGGATCATTGCTGCAAAAACACTTTTAATCTTGTCAGGTGTAACATCTGTATCATCTATTTTTATATTTTTCAAGATCTCTTTTGGGCTAGGGAATGCTGAAGGAGTAGTAGTGGCATTAAGAGCATTCTCTATTTGTGCTTTAATGGCGTCAGGATTAATCTCCAGCTTCAGAGCCTTAAGTTTTTCTTCCAGATTTTGGAAGTTAAATGGCGAGCTTTTGATTTCAGTAACAACTCCTTCAATCTGATCTTTGTAGTCAAGAATAGAGGCCATCTCTGTTTCGTTTATCTTTGGTTTTAAATTGTTCAGCCAGTAAAGAATAGAGCCTGTAGGTAGGTCGGCTATATTATCAGAAGTTAGCTCCGCCAACTCAACATCCATACCAATATATGATTTGAGCTGAGTTTGTATCGCATTTTTGACAGTTGCTAAATTTTCATCAGGCATTACAAAATTTTCATCAAGCAGATTTTCGATAACTTCTCTAGGTACTGGGATGCTTTTCGGCATATTTGGCAGACCTTCAGGAACTATCTTCAGGTTTTCGGCAAGAAAATCTGTCACAAACTCTTTGAGCATCTGTTTGATTATTAATTCTGAGGTGATTGAGTCAAAATTAAAGCTTTCCAATCCTAACGCACTTGTTATTGCTCCAAAGTCGGTAAAATCTCCAAAGCTCAAATTCTTGAGAGAATCAATAAGTTCAAGCATTTTTTTGAAATCATCCGCCCTGTTTCCAAAACTATTTTTCTCTGCTTTTATTGTTGTTGCTATTTTCTGGATATCGCTCTGA
>CAZISX010000170.1:0-3906 GCA_964542005.1 uncultured Spirochaetales bacterium | reverse complement strand
CTCTCTATGATCCAAATGAAGTCTCAGGTCTTAATCCCATTAAATCGGGGAAGGTTTCAATCATATACAGTGGCTTTGCCGGGGTGAAACCCGGTTGTCTTAATCCCATTAAATCGGGGAAGGTTTCAATCATAAGAGAAGACCTTAAAGAAGTAAAAAAGGAGTGCGTCTTAATCCCATTAAATCGGGGAAGGTTTCAATCCATCACCGCCTGTCCAGACGGTGAGGGGAGCTGGTGTCTTAATCCCATTAAATCGGGGAAGGTTTCAATCTGGTCTTCCTTAGCTGACCAGCCTGCAGCAGACGGTCTTAATCCCATTAAATCGGGGAAGGTTTCAATCCTGGTCCCATACAGCGAAGTCGGGAGTTATCTCGTCTTAATCCCATTAAATCGGGGAAGGTTTCAATCTGCATCTCTAAAACCACCTGTTTTTACAGGTTCTTTTGGTATAGTTTGCGAAAGAACATCAATTATTCCATTGCTCAATTTTGAATGAAATACTGAGACCTCCTGTTTTTACTATATTTTTTCGGCATTGTCAAATTTGTTGTCTCTTAAAAAATCTACTTTTTTTTAATTCTTTCGCATTTTTTCGGAAATTTCTCAATCTATTCTCTTTTAAATAGTAGATAAGTTGCTTGATTCTTTATAAAAAGGGGGGCTGTAATGACTGCAGTTTATTTGACTGAGCAGTTTTCTGTTGTCAGATATGAAAATGAAAATATTTTCGTAACTTCTAAAGAAAAAGGAGATGTCAAAATTCTCACCCACACTTTAGACAGGCTTGTTATTTTTGGAACTATTCACATAACTACGCCTGCGTTGCACCATCTGCTGGAAAACAAAATACCCTTGATTTTTCTATCTTTTTCCGGCAAACCGATTGGCTCACTCAATCCGGCTGACTCTAAAAATGTATTTCTGAGGCGCAAACAGTACGAACTTTTGATTAATCCTGATATTGTTTTTGCCATTTCTAAAAAAATCATTAATACAAAAATAAAAAATGGAATTGCTGCACTTAAATATAATTCCTGGAGTTTCAAAGAGCCTATTGAGGATTCCAGTCTTGCCGACCTTGGAGGACTTGCAAAAACTGCACTTATTGCAAAAACAATGGATTCATTGCGTGGCCTTGAAGGAATTGAGAGTAAAAAATACATGAAGCTGTTTGCTGGTTTTATTGAAAAAAACGGCTTTGAATTTAAGGGCAGAGTTTATCATCCTTCGCCTGATCCAATAAATGCAATGCTTTCACTATGTTATTCATTAATGACAAACTCGATGGAAGGCCTAATCTTTTCATCAGGGCTTGATGCTACTGCCGGTCTCTTACATTTTGATGATTATGGGCGAGCTTCATTAGCCTGTGATTTTGTTGAGCCTTTTCGCCGTCCCTTTGCTGACAGATTTGTTCTTTACGCTGTTAGAAAAGAAATTATAACTAACGATGATTTCTATGAAAAAAACGGTATTTCCAAATTTAAGAAAGATGGTATTCGCCGATTTTTACAAGCGTGGCACAAATTTTGTGAGGAAAATAGCTTTGTAAAATTTGCCGAAAAACAGGTTGATTCTTTTAAGAATATAATTGACAACAGTGCTTCTTTTAACAACTTTTCTATTTTTTCTTACAATCCATCAAAAGGAGTGTCTAATGCACTGCCTGATCAGCTATGACATAACTTCTAATAAACTTCGGCTTCATGTCAGCAAAGTGCTTGAAAAATATGGAGATAGGTTCCAATTTTCTGTTTTTGAAATAAGACATATTTCTGTTCCGGTTTATAATGAATTGCTGGAAGAGCTTAAAGGCTTTAAAAAAAAGTTTAAAGAAACTGATTCGATATTTATCCAAAAAATTTGTGAATCGTGTCTCGAAAAACAGGATGTTATCGGAAAATATCGGAAAATGATTATTGACGAAAAATGTTTTGTGCTGTAGTCTGCAAAATGTACTTTTTTTTAAGAGGTTTTATATGAATTATCCGCGTCTTAAAGATTTTATGGTTTCTTCTTTGATTTTTGAGATTAAATTTTCTCAAAATCATGTTTTTGAATCTTATCCAGGGCATCTTTTTAGAAGTGTTATTGGCAAATCTCTTCACGATTTATCTTGTTTAAAACCTAAAAACACTTGCGATATTTGTAACTTATCTCAATCTTGTCCTTATTCTATTTTGCACGAGGCACCGTTTAATAAAGATATTGAGCTTGATTTTTCCATGTCGAAAACAAATTATCCCAAACCATTAATAATAACACCTGATATTTCAGCACCTTTTAAGGTTTTGGAGGATGAATTGCTTGGGATTGAGATTGTTTTTATTGGCAAAAGTGCCGCTTTTTTTAAAGAAGTTGTCCATGCTTTTTCAATGGCTGGCAAAAACGGTATTGATAAGAATCGAGTCACTTTTGAAATTGTAAGAATCAAGGATTCCGTCAACAATACTGTTGTTTTTGAAGACGGAATTTTTATCACAGAAAAAATTCCATGTTTTTATCTCGATTATTCAGAAAAAGAAAAAAATGAAAAAGCAATGTTGTTGTTTAGGTTCAAAACACCGTTAAGGCTCCAAAAAAATGGGGAAATAATTAAAAACATTGAGTTTTTAGATATATGGAAATCACTTGTTAAAAGGATTTCTGTACTTGCTGCAATTTATGGTGGGACGATTGAAAACAAAGAATTTATCCCTGAAACATTTAAAATAGCTGAGAATATTACTGTCGTTTCAAATGATTTGACTTTTTTCAAACACAGCAGATACAGCACAACACAAAGTAAATCTCTGCCGCTTGACGGAATGCGGGGCGAGATTGTTTTTTCCGATGTTGACAGAAGATTCCTTCCAATTTTAAAAATGGGAGAATTTATTCACATTGGGAAAGGTCTAACCTCAGGGCTGGGAAGTTATTCTTTGTACATGCGGGAAATGTGATTTTTCTCAAGAAACCTGATGTTTCTCCATCTTCCAGCTCTTAATCTCGCCGGTTTTACTTGTGAAACTTACGCCAATCAGGGTTAGAGCTCTGCCGTCATCCATAAATCGCTGGAAATATTCCCGTTTTTTGATTTGTTCAAGAGCTTTTGACGCAGGTTTATCAAGCTTAAATTCAAAGATATAAATGTGCGAATCTGTCTTGATAACAGCGTCCATCCGACCTTTATTTGTGTTGACTTCAGCCTTGATGCGATAACCTAACAGCGTGAAAATAATATAAAAAACTGTCTGGTAATACTTTTCCTGTTTCAGCTTTATCGTGTTATCAATCTTTGCGTAGAAAACTCTAAGAATTTCAAAAACTTCGTCAATATCATTCTTCAGAAAAGCTTTTCGCAACTGTTCAACCAGTGAAGGATACTTTTCACGACCCAAAAATGTAAAATAATCAGCAAGATACAGCACAAACGAGCTTCTCACCTCTTTATTTGGATATGACAAAGTGTAAAGCATGCTGTCAGGATCGTAGTCCTTAATTGTCACATAACCAGTCTGATAGAGCAGAGCTTCAAGCTTAAGTTTGTCAATATCATAACTTGAAAACGCTGATGATTCAAGCTCCAGATTCTCAAAATTTACAACATCATAATCCTTTTCCTCCAATAATTTCAGGAGAAATGTCGGTGTTCCTGTCTCAAACCAGTAGTGTTCAAAATCGCCTTTTTCCATTGCTCTGGTAAATGAAACAGGATTGTAAACCAGCACCTCTTTTTTAGTGAATCTTATCCCGTTGTAGGTTTCTTTCAGTTTTGCTAGATAATCTTCTTTTGTCATCTCAAGTCGTTGATAATTCTCATCAATCCATTCAGCAAAATAGTGCTCGCATTCCTCCTGAGTAAACCCGCAGATTGTCGCAAAATCTGAGTCAAGCGTTATATCTGTAAGATTGTTTAAATCAGA
>CAZISX010000169.1:0-4004 GCA_964542005.1 uncultured Spirochaetales bacterium | reverse complement strand
TGAAGTAAAACCGGACGGTGAACAAATCGGCAAAATTCGGGTATAAAAAAGGGCAATCAGCCCTGGGAATCATCAAATTGAACACAGTAACGGATGTTTTCATCAATCAGGCGAGAAATTCACAATAAAACGGGGAGAGCACAAAGAGATTAATCTGGATCTGAAACAGAAAGAATCAGCAATAAAAGTCACAGCTCAGGATAAAGAGGGCAACGACATCGAAGCAGATGTTTTAGTTGACGGCAAAGAGGTTGGCACAGCACCGGGAACATTCAAAGTTGGCTTGTGCAGCAAAGAGGTTGTGGTGAAAACAAAATCAGGTCAATTTAAGCAGTCGCTAGATTTGCAGGAAAAGAAGGTTTTGCGGATTGAGGCAGTGGTGAAGAAAACCGGCTTAACCCACGGAGGTTTGCAGTGGTCAAAGAAAGCACCGGAAAGAATGAACTGGAGTTCCGCACTCGAGTATTGCAAAAATCTTGAAGAAGAGGGCTACTCAGACTGGCATTTGCCGAATATTTCAGAGCTGAGAACAATTATTATTAACTGCCCCGGCAGTCAGGCTGGCGGAGATTGCAGAGTTAAAGACCCAGACTGTCTTTCATCAAACTGTTGGAGTAGAGACAGTTGTTCCTGTGACGGCAGTGAAGAGAGCTATTCCGCACTTGGTGATGACAAAAACACATGGTTGTGGTCGTCCTCGGAGCGGTCAGATGGTTCCAAGCACGCATGGTATGTGACCTTCCTCGGCGGTAAAGTGCGCGACGACTACAAGAATTACAACCGCTATGTCCGGTGTGCGCGCCCAGACCATTGAAATTTATTTGATTATTTTTTTATGTAGCGGCGTAAAATTTTACGCCGGTGTGTTTTGGATTAATCCCGGCGTTGCATGCAACGCAGCTACAAAAATACGATGACAGAAAAAAAAGATTGCCGCGTCATTTCATTCCTCGCAATGGTCAGAACAATTACCAGACGCAAAATACTGGACAAGGCATGCCTTGTCCTACCAAACTCCGTAAATACTGGTCTTTTTCAACTCAAATAATTGACAACTTACAATGTGTAATGTAGATTTCAGTCAGGTTTACCTGCTTTTATTTTTATTTTTTAACCAATCATGGAGCGTATCATGGCTGAAAACAAAATCAGTGTTGAATTTAAGGCTGAAAATGCAAATGCAGTTATTGAAAATCTGAAAAATATCGAAAAGAGCCTCTCTTTTCTGATTGATTTATCGGTTGATGACCGGAAAAATATGCTTAAACTGGGCGATAAGAGTAGAGCGTTTGTTGAAAAATCACTTGAGCTGGCTTTGCATGATGACAGTTATCTCCCTAAAAAATTTGATGTCAATGAGATGAAAAAAGATGTTGAGCTGTATCTCAATCTTTTCAAGGTGCTGCATACTGTTAATAATTTCCAGAAAAAAATAGAGGATACTTTTATGCTTGCAGGCAGCGAAGCATACTCCAGCGCACTTACTGTCTATGCGGCTGCTAAAAACAGCAACCGGGGCGGCGAGCTTGACACACTTGTTGACGAACTCAGCAAAAATTTTGTCAAAAAACAAAAAGCGGTGAAGGAATAAATCTCTCCTGACATCTAAAATAAATCTCTTTTGATTCTCCGCGATGCTCCCAATACTAAAAATGAGTCAGAGTTGGTTCTCAAAGAGTCTCCAGATATTGAAAAAGAGTCACACCTGACACTGAAAAAGAGTCTCTGCTGATTCTTAAAGAGTCTCCCGATACTAAAAAAGGGTCAGAATTGATTCTCAAAGAGTCTCCCGATACTAAAAAAGAATAGAGAGAGGCTTGAATACTGTCTCTACTCTCTCAAAAAGAAGGTGGAACTCTTCTTTACACGGTTTTTTTTAAGAGATTTATCAAAAAATTGCATCTTTGGTTATATCAAGGTATTTTATCTCTGTAAAAGACTGCACTTCTGTCTCAAATATATTTCTTCTGAAAATTTGAGAAGTATTTGTCTTTTAAAAAGTTGCAATAAGTGAGTTAGCTTCATGTATCAATTGCGGGAGATATCAAAATGTTAAAGCATTTGCGAATACAAAACTTTAAAGGGTGGAAGGATACAGCATCCATAAGGATGGCTCCAATTTCACTGTTCTTTGGAGCCAATAGTTCCGGGAAATCGAGTATCGGCCAATTTTTGATGATGCTAAAACAAACTGTTGAATCGCCAGACAGGAAAGCAGTTTTCTATTCAGGCGGAAAAAATTCAGCTGTGCAGCTTGGTTCTTATCAGGAAATGGTTTTTCACAGAGACCCTAAAAATAAAATAAGTTTTGAGTATGAGTGGAATTTGCCTGCTGCTGAAAAGTTTAGCGATTCTAATTCTAAAAAGTCTTATTTGTATTATGACATTGCATTTGATGCTGCTGTTGGACTGGGAAATAAAGATAAATACACCCTTGCTGTGGATAGGTTTCAATATAAATTGAAGTCTACTGATTCGATGACTTTTTCAGTTGGGATGACAAGAAAATCTGATTCAAAGTCAGACTATAAAGTAGATTCTACAGATGTCCACCTTATAAGAAATAAAGGCAGGGTATGGGAGCCAGGTGCTCCAGTCCGGTTTTACGGTTTTCCTGATGAGGTTGTTGCTTATTATCAGAATGCAGATTTTGTACAGGATTTGAATCTTCAGCATGAAAAAATGTTCCGATCGATTTATTATTTAGGCCCGCTAAGGACTAAGCCGGAGCGTTTGTATTCCTGGACAGGAATGGAGCCGGAAAGTGTTGGATATTCCGGAGAAAGTACTGTTGCTGCTATTTTGGCTGCTAGAAATCGTAAAATTAGTCTTGGCTATAAGAAGACAGCAAAACCTTTTGAACAAATTATTGCAATGAAACTCAAGGAAATGAGCTTGATAGAGGAATTTAAGGTCAATTCTATTTCAGAACAGCGACATGAGTATGAGGTTAAGGTGCGAACTAAAGGTTCTAAGGATTGGGTTGATTTGCCTGATGTAGGTTTTGGAATTTCCCAGGTGCTTCCAGTTCTTGTTCAATGTTTTTACGCTCCAGCAAATTCAATCATAATTATGGAGCAGCCTGAAATCCATTTGCATCCGAATGCTCAGTCCGCTTTGGCAGATGTGATAATTGATGTGATTAATTCGAGAGAGAATGGTTCTGATAGAAATATACAATTAATAATTGAAACACACTCGGAGCATTTCCTAAGAAGACTTCAACGCAGGATTGCAGAGGATGTAATTTCTCAAGAAAAAGTATCTGCATATTTTGCCAATGTCAATAAGACTCCAGCTAAATTAGAAACATTAGAAATTGATGATTTTGGTAACATTAAAAACTGGCCGGAGAATTTTTTTGGCGATGAAATGGGAGATATTGCTGGACAGGCTAAAGCTGCCATAAAAAAACGGATGGAAAAGAAATTTCCAAAAACAGAGGGTTCTGAATGAATAGTTCTTTATTGTGTGTAGTGGATACAAATGTGCCCAAAACAGCCAATCTTGCTACTAAATTTGATTTAAAATCTGATGTGCCTTGTGAATGTATCTTGGCTTGTATTGAAGCTGTGAATCATGTGGTTAAAAAGAAATGCCTTGTTATTGATTCTTGTGATGAAATCTTTGATGAATACCGGCGACAGCTTTCTTTGCAGGGACAGCCTGGCGTTGGAGATGTATTTATGAAATGGGTGCATGATAACCGATGGTCATTGCCAGCGAATCAAAGAGTTGCAATAACAAAAAATGGTGACAGCTATAATGAATTTCCAGAACATCAAAATCTAAAAAACTTTGATATATCAGACCGAAAATTTGTAGCTGTATCGAATGCGCATGAGAGCAAGCCAACGATTCTGCAAGCGACAGACAGCAAATGGGTTGGCTGGAAAGATGCACTAAATGAATGCGGAATAATGGTTGAATTTATATGTTCCAAACATCTTCATGTCAAATATAAGAAAAAAATGAGATAGCACGAGATAGCTTTTTGAAAATTA
>CAZISX010000168.1:1897-4012 GCA_964542005.1 uncultured Spirochaetales bacterium | reverse complement strand
AAGCCGGGCAGATTCTGTTTGGAAAGCGTCGGAGCTATCAGAAAAAAGCAGCCGTTGCTGACTTTGACGGCATCTGTTCAGGGGATATTATTGTGATGGAATCCGTTCCCGGGAAAATTATTCCAGAGCTGCTGCCGTTTATTGTTCAATCAGATATGTTTTTTGATCGGGCCGTAAAGACTTCTTCTGGTTCTCTTTCACCAAGGACAAAATGGAAAGCGTTAGCGGAGTTTGAATTTTCATTGCCGCCGCTTGAGCGGCAAAAAGAGATTCTTGAAACTTTGGAAAAGATGGAGGAAGCTGAAATCATATCTAAAAGGCTAAACAAATCTTCAGAGTCTTTGAAAGATTCTATTGTCAAATATAGTATCGAATTAAAAAACAATCCTCTTCTCTCTTTAGGGGATGTAACTATCCACAGCGCATTTGGGCCGCGCTACCCGTCGAACCTCTATTCGTCGAGTGGTAATATAGGAACAATACGAACAACTGATTTTTCAGCTGATTCACGTATCGACTATACAACAATCCCATTTGCGAATTTAGATGAAAAAAAATTTTCCAATCATTTTTTAAAAGATGGAGATCTTCTCATAACTCGTTCGGGTACAATTGGCCAAGTGGATATATTTAAAGAACAAGAAAAACCAATCATCCCTGGAGCTTTCCAAATAAGATTCAGACTAAATAAAAAAGTAATCCCTGAATTTATTCGTTGGATTCTTTTACAGCCAATCTATCAAAAAAAAATGAGAATTCTTTCAAATGGTGGTGTACAGAAAAACATAACCAGTAAAAGTCTTTTTAAAATAATGCTTCCTATACCGGAAATTGATAAGCAAAGAAAAGTTTTAAAAGCAATAGAATATAGTCAAAATTTGTCAAATCAGTCTTTAGGAAAAGGGACTATGTTAAACAATATGAAATCAAAAATTATTTATAGATCCTTTTTTGGGAGATAGTAATAATCGAGAACGTTCTAATTAACCCACTTTACCTTTATTGCAGATGGAGGCTATGGTAAAACCCGAACTTACTAAAGAGATAGCCTATAAATCACTCCAAGATTTCTTTAATCAAGTGCCATTTGTTCTCTTTGCAACAGGCGCATCCTGTGCTGTGGATTTTGAATTCAGCATGGGTGCACTGGAGCAATATTTGAGGAATGAAATACCGAAATTACCTTTAACAGGTGCTCAAAAAACTGAATGGGATAGCCTTATTCAAGTGCTCTCCTTAAATCCTGATTTTGAAGCGGCTATGAATTCTATAAAAGATGGCAATCTGTTAAAAAAGGTGATTGATAAAACTGCAGAGCATATTTCAAATATTGATCAGAAACATGCCTTTGAAATTTTAAAAGGCAAAGAAAACTGGCCTGCCATTGGTATGTTCGAACGATTGGTTGAACGACTCCCGGAAAACAGCAGAATGCTTCATGTTGCAACTCCCAATTATGACTTGCTTGCGGAATATGCATTTGCGAGAGCTGAGATTCCCTATACAACAGGATTCTGGGGAGGTGTTCTCCGTAAGCTTGATTGGGCTCAGGCAGAAAGACAAATGACCTATGCGGATGAAGTCATTTCAGGCAAAAAAAAGCAATTGACCACTCGTTACAAAAAACATATCCGTCTTTATAAGGTTCATGGCTCCTTGAATACGTTTATATTTAACAATCAAATTGTGGAGACAGATATCTGGCTTAAGGTTCCGGATACTGTAGATCGATTGATGATAACGCCGGGAACTTCAAAACATCAGAAGCTTCATGACTACAGAGATGCACTTCTTGGTGAGTTCGACAGGGCAATCAAACAACATTGTTCATTTTTGTTTCTCGGCTTTGGTTTCAATGACACGCAGCTGGTAAACAACACAATTTATGAAAAGTTGAAGAATCAAAACTCATCAGCTCTTATCATAACTCGAAGTATTAATGGCAGAATTGAAAAATTGCTTGAAGAGAGTAAAAATGCTTGGCTTGTTTGTAAAAATGATAGTGACGAGTCAACACGAATTTTTAACAGCCAGTACAATAACTGGCTAAGGCTAACCGATAAAGAAATCTGGCAGTTTGATAAATTTTCAACTGAAATAATGGGAGGTTGATAT
>CAZISX010000168.1:0-1887 GCA_964542005.1 uncultured Spirochaetales bacterium | reverse complement strand
GGTTGATATGGCACTTTTTGAATTCCAAGACGATTCACTCCTTCTTGGAACGGTTCGTGAAGTGGACACCCGAAGAGTCTCGATTCATGTGAAAACAGACACTGATTTACGGAAAGCAAAAGTGGGTCAATTGGTGTGCCTTCAGGTTCCTTCAGCTGTTGAAACGTGGTTGATCGGTTTAATTAATAAAGTTATCAAATCAGTTGCGATATCGTCCTGTTCAGAAATTGAGCCTACAGAGGAGACTGAGCTTGAAGGCGTTATTGAGGATGTTATTAATACTGTTCGTCTGACTTTAGTGGGAACGGCACGATGGGATGCCCTTACTCAGGCATCATCTTTTTCTCGTTCCCTAATTCAAGTCCCTGATATTGAGGCTAAATGCTATGTGCTGCAAGATAAACAGCTTGAAACATTCATGAATATTCTCGTTGCTTCAGGTGATAAGGAACAATCCCTTGCACTTGGTAAATATACAATTGATGAATCAGCCACGGCCTATCTGGATGGAAACAAATTTTTTCAACGGCATGCTGCCCTTTTGGGCAGCACAGGTTCTGGAAAATCATGGACGGTTGCATCCATTCTTGAGCGTGCAGCAAAACTGCCTTCTTCAAACCTTATTGTTTTTGATTTACATGGAGAATATCGGAAGTTAAGTTACGCACGACATCTGCGCATTCCCGGCCCAGAGGAATTGGGACAATCAGCTGATAACTTGTTATTCCTTCCTTATTGGCTACTCAATGCCGAAGAAATGCAATCTATGTTTATTGATCGTTCAGAATTCAGCGCACATAATCAGGTGACAAAATTTCAAGATATCGTCATTCAAGATAAAAAGAGAGCCTTGACTGCTCTTGGAAAAGATGAAGTGCTTAGTGCATTTACTTTAGATAGCCCAGTTCCATTTAAAATTCAGAACATCGTAAATGAAATATGTCGCTTGAATGAAGAAATGGTGCCTGGTGCTAAGAATAATGAAAAAAAAGGTCCTTTCAATGGTTCGTTTGATAGACTTATTGTCCGTCTTGAAAGTAAATTAAATGATCGCAGATATGGTTTTCTTTTTCAGTCTCCAGATACGGAAAACCAATATGATTCCATGGCCTTGATGATTCAAAAACTAATGGACTATAAAGCAGACAATGCTCAAATCAAGATTATTGATTTTTCAGAAGTGCCAGCAGATGTTTTACCGGTTATTGTTGGTTTAGTTGCTCGTATTATTTTTCAGGTCCAATTCTGGACAGATCATGAAAAACGTCGGCCGATAGCCATGGTGTGTGATGAAGCCCATTTGTATCTTCCTAAAAAAGATGGGAAAAATCCAGTTGAACAACGGGCAATTGAGGCATTTGAAAAAATTGCTAAAGAAGGTCGTAAATATGGCGTGGCCTTGTTAATCGTTAGCCAGCGGCCATCAGATGTCAGCTCAACAGTGCTTAGTCAGTGCAATAATTTTATATCGTTACGTCTTACCAATGGTGATGATCAAGCTACAGTCAGAAAATTGATGCCTGAAAGTTTAGAAAGCCTTTTGGACATTCTGCCTGTTATGGATATTGGAGAAGCTCTTGTTGTAGGAGATTCTGTTTTATTACCCAGCCGAATAAAAATTACTCCACCTAAAGAAGAACCGCTCAGTGCAACAATAGATTTTTGGTCAGAATGGTCGAAAGAGGCATCTGTGCCGGATTTTGTAAAAGCTGTTGAAAATATGCGCAAACAAGGTCGGGGATAGGATCATGATCTTCAACGAACAAAACACCATCGAAAAGGCACTCCGGGACCATCTGTGCAGATTTGTAAATCAGGAAGGGAGAAGTGGGAAAACCGACGGGTTTGAAGTCAGGGAAGAACATCGGCCCTATATCACATCCATAA
>CAZISX010000167.1:828-4172 GCA_964542005.1 uncultured Spirochaetales bacterium | reverse complement strand
GGTCGCTGGTCGCTGGTCGCTGGTCGCTGGTCGCTGGTCGCTGGTCGCGAATTATTGTAAAAACAAGCTAAAGTCAAGTAATTTATCAATAAAATTATTGTTTTACGCAACATTATTGTTGTCATTCCGAACAAATGTGAGGAATGTTTTTTCGTCTATCTCGGCAATGCTTACAAATGACTGCGCAGCGTTTACAAGTAGCAGGGCGGAGCTTACAAACACTCTGGCAAAATTCACAAATATCAAAGCAATACAAACATTTTATAAAGAAGGAGGCAAATACACATGAGCAATGAAAACAAATTACAAAGCAGCGGCAACATGGAGCCAAACAGTGTAAACAACAATTCCGGCAATGCGCACACAGTAGTGAGCAATGTAAACATTGAAGAGAGTAGGCCGGAAAGACGCTCCGGCGTAAGACAAACAATTGATGAAAAAGTTCTCAAAGCCATTATCGCAATTGACGGCGCGCTTGGCGATGCAAATATTATGACAGAATTTAAAAAAATAGGTCTTGGCGAAACAAAATTGCAAGAAGGCAAAGCACTTGCAGAAGGTGTTTCAAGCCTACAGAAAGATCAGCGGAAAGAAAAAGCTGGCAAAAGTGATGCCTCTGAGAAGTTTTCAGCACTCAAATTTGAGCTGGATGAAAAACACCACGATAGAGTAAAGCTCGCAAAAGTACTATTCAAAAATGATATTCAGAAACGGACTGCACTTGGCCTTGATGCAGATAGAAAACGGGCTTTTTCAGCATGGAACGCACAGCTCGCACTTTTCTATACTAACTCTTTAAATGATCCTTCAATTATCGCAGAACTTGCAAAAATCGGATTGACTGAAGAGGAGTTAAAGCACACACAGCAGCAGCTTAACGAGCTTATGCAGCTAAAACTAAACGCAGAAAGTGAAAAGTCCGGCGCAGTAAAAGCAACAGAAGAGCGAGACACAAAACTTTCAGAGCTTGAAGATTTTATGAGTGAACTGAAGGTTTTTGCAAAAGTGGCACTTAAGAAAAGGCCGGATTTACTGAAGAAGATAGGGATGTGAGGAATATATTATGAATATTTTTGTTGTCATTTTAATTGCTACATCTGTATGGGTTCTTATAGATTCAAATAGCATAGGTGTCAAAAGAGGTCAGATTAAAGGACTTGCTGGCATGGGACCTTGGGGTTGGTTTTTTTTATGTTTATTTTTATGGATCATCGGATTTCCTTTATACCTGTCTAAGCGTTCTGAGTTGAAAGAAATAAATTCACATGCTTTTCAGCAAAACAAGACAAAAAAAGAGTCCAGCCTAATAAAAATGATTGTGGCAATAATTTTTGGATTCATGTGTGTAATGAGTTTTTATGGATTTGACAAGGCAAAAGAAATTACAGATTCTAATTCACAAAAAACAAACACATCAATATTGTCATCTTCAGAACCAGTTAGTGTAAAAATTGGAGATAATGTTTCTGTTGGTAATTTTATTTATAAAATAGAATCTACAAAATTTGCAAAATCTATTGGTAATGCTTATTCAAGAAAAACAGCTGATGGAATATATCTTTTAATAAATATCCGCATTACAAATAAAAGTTCAGAAACCCGCATTCTGGATAGCTCTCTATTTAACCTTCTGGATGAGTCTAATTCTAGTTATGAAAGCTCTTCTGACGCACAAGTTGCAATGGAAATGTCTGGCAAAAAGACAATCTTTCTTAAACAATGCCAACCAAATATAGAAACTACTGGATGGTTGGTTTTTGAAGTTCCTTCAAAAGAAAAAGAATATCACCTTATGGTTAGTGGTGGAATATTGAGCGGAGAAAAAGCAGTTATAAAATTAAGTAAAACATAGTCTGATGCTTAATATAATGCTCATTTTTACTATAATCCAACAATTTTCTGAATTAAAAGGAAATACAGAAATAGATTCTTTTAGTAAGTCAAAAAAACTACTTGAAAAAATTGTCTTTGCTGATTATCGGAAAGATTTCTATTGCGGCTGCTCCTTTGATTCTGATAAGAACATAGATCTTTCATTCTGTGGATACAATGCAAGAAAAAACAAAAAACGCGCAAAACGGATTGAATGGGAACATGTTGTGCCGGCTGAAAATTTTGGTAGATACTTTACAGAATGGCGCAACGGACACACTGACTGTAAAAACAGCAAAGGAACAAACTTCCAAGGCAGAAAATGTGCTGCAAAAGTAAATCAGGAATTCCGCTATATGGAAGCTGACCTTTATAACTTAGTTCCTGCTGGAGGAGAAATGAACGCAGATAGAAGTAATAAACAATATGGTATGATTGACGGTGAGTCGCGCAAGTATGGAAAATGCGACTTTGAAGTAAATGAAAAAAATGCCGAACCACGCCCGGAAATCAGAGGCGACATTGCCAGAGTTTATTTTTATTTTGCGGCTGCATACTCAAAAATTGGAATATTATCAGATAAACAAAGAAAGCTATTTGAAGTCTGGGATAAAGAAGACCCTGTAGACAAAAAAGAATGCGAGATAGCTAGAAAAATAAAAAAATTACAAGGAAACACAAATTTTATAATAGAAAATCGTTGCAAAAAAAATAACTTTTGAGGAGGAAAGAATGAGTAATCTTAAAATTGACTGCAAAGCTTGTAATCAGGAAAAAACAATGTCCCCAACTAAAATTTGTAAAATGTCTGCGATTGTTGTTTTTATTGGATGGCTGTTTGTTCTGCCATCAATCATTGGAGTTGTATTTTCTGCAATAATACTGTTTTCAAGTATTACAGCAGGACATGAAGTTGTTTCTCAAGCAGCTAGTAATGCAGAGGCTACTGGAGCTGCGATAGGAACAGGAATCGGAGTTGGCGTTTCAATGTTTACTGGTTTCTTTTCTCTAGTGGGGGTGGTAATTGGATATCTTTTGATAATGAAAAAAAAGGTGTATAAATGTGTTTCGTGTGGATTTATAATGGATCGTGATTAATATAGGGATAAAAATGAGAAAAATATTAATTTTAATAACCATAGCAACAATGTTTGCGACAATTGTGCAAGCATCAGAAAAAAAATCTAACACAGAAGATTTTAAAGCTTGGGAAAAAGCAGGCTTTGAGAAAGATGAAATAGAAATATATACTGATGCGGAAATATCTATTGCAGACGCAATAAAATGGAGAAAAATAAATGTGCCAGCAAAAAGAGCTGTTCAATACGAAGAGAATGCTTTATCTCCACAAGAATCTGAAAAGTGGGAAAAAACCTTGAAAATCATAAAAGGCTATTCTTCATCAATAAAAATATTGGCAAAAAATGAATCAGAAAAATCTCCCTTTGAATGTTATCCCTGCCTAGTTAGTA
>CAZISX010000167.1:0-818 GCA_964542005.1 uncultured Spirochaetales bacterium | reverse complement strand
TTTAAATTATTTGCAACACATCATAAAACTGTAAAGGATAAATGTAAAAAAATTATTGACATGTCTCTACATGATATTTATGAAAAAAGCCCATTTGAAATAGAAGGAAATTGCTATAGTGTTGATGGGAGTTCAATTAAATTGTTATCAAGAAATCAAATATTTTTCCAAATGAGTTATCAAAAAGATGATGATGAAAATTATATTCATTTGAATTTTGGGAATAATCCTGCTCCGATCTGTGAAATAGGAGCTATAATAAAAGCACAAAAACCATATATCCAAAAAGTATTTGGAGAAGAAGATGAATTCATACCATCATTTAAGGTGCTTACATTTTATAAAACAGAAAAAATTCAAAAGATAGAAAGCATCATTAACGGTAAAAAGGAAGATGTTCCTTCTGAGTAGGCATAATTGACTCTTTTTTAAGAGGTCATTATGTCGTCACTGTCTTGCACGTGCCAATGATTCTCAAAGATACTGCTCTCGATTTAGCTGTTTATAAATTCTACAAACGGCGTGCAGGAACAGAAATACCGGCAGATATTGTTGATGATTACAAAAATGCAGAAAAACGGCTTGAAAAAATCCAGTCAGGCAAAATCAATCTCGATATTCCAAAGTCTGAAAAAGAGAATCTGTCAATTTCAAGTGCAGGACAAGGGCATTACTGGTCAGGTCGGCAAAATTATATAAATACCTTTTTGTATTTCATAAAAAATAAGCACTGTAGAATAAAGTAAAAAATTTCCACTTATTTCAATTCCTTGACAAAACCCCCTAAATTCCTTATATTTTTCCGAACTTTTCGGAGG
>CAZISX010000166.1:4023-4232 GCA_964542005.1 uncultured Spirochaetales bacterium | reverse complement strand
GGATTGAGACCCTCACCCCCACCCTCTCCCGCGGAAACGCCGGGGAGAGGGAGCAGAAAATGACGTCGCCTTATGTATTGATAAAATGAGCATTCAAAAATAATCATAATTATTTTTTCCCCAAGACACTTTTTCGGCTGAGTAATAATCAGGAGGGAAAAAATGAAAAATTATGTGAAACCAGATAAACCGAAGAATCCAAATATTTC
>CAZISX010000166.1:356-3760 GCA_964542005.1 uncultured Spirochaetales bacterium | reverse complement strand
AACACGCAAAAATGGCACTGAAAGTTGTATATTTATACACATTGAAGTTCAAAGTAACAGAGATTCGACATTCGACAAGCGTATGTACAGGTACAACTACAGGATTTCTGATCATTTTGACAAACCCGTTGTCAGTCTTGCAATTCTGGCAGACCTTAATAAAAAGTGGAGACCTTCATCATACCACTGTGAAACATGGGGATGCTCTACAGATTTCAAATACCCAGTTGTCAAACTTGCTGATTTTAAAAAAAGCAACCTGCTGAAACGATTTTCTGAAAACCCTTATGCAGTCATTACATACGCTCATTTAAAAGCAAAACACGCAGGTAATGGCAATGACAATGAAAAAAAGTTCGCCACCAAGCATTCAATTATCAAGGCATTGTTCAAAAATGGCTACCCTAAAAGTGAAATTTCAGATATACTGTTTTTCATTGACTGGATATTTAATCTACCCGATGAACTGGAACAAAAATTCAAACTTGAAGTTCGAAAAGATGAAACTGGCAAGGAGGCAAAAGAAATGATTTCCAAATACAGCATATCGCAAGAATTCGCAGATATCAAAAAGAAATTCCAGAAAGAAAAAGACAAGAAAGATAAGGCACTCGCAAGTCAGAGGTCGGCCATTATTGAAATTTTGTCAAACAGATTAGGAAAACTACCCACTGAAGTCTATGCGAATATTGAAAAAGTTGATAACCTGGAATCCCTGAAAAGGCTCACCCTGAAAGCTGCTCTAACAGACTGCATTCAAGATTTCATCGACCTTCTGAACGAAATCCTGGTCACACACAAACCCAAAATCAAAACCCGAAAAAAACAACCAAAAACCACCCCAACCTAATAAAACCAGCAAAAGCCAGGATTGAACCCTCAACCCAACCCTGGATATGCGTTAACTCATTATGGGTAACGGTCGCGACCGTTACCTACTTCTGTCACATCCAAATTAAATTCTTCAGCTGAGTTCTTGTCAAATAAGCCGTGTATGTCTATCATAAGTGGCTTTCCAGAGTCGCGGGCTGCAAGTGTAGAAAATCGGCTGAGGAAAAATTTGCACTCATTCGGCATGGGATACAGCCAGAACGAAAGAATCATAAGTGTTTTCAGGGAGCGACTTCCAGCGATTCGAATAACGCTGCAGGAGGCCGCGTCTACCATCAGCCATTACTCTGAATATGCAGTAGTGCAGTTTGCCATGTATTTTTCTTTATTTGACAGATACAGACTATTGCTTTAAAATGAGCTATATCAAAGAGCATTAAAACGTTCCTGTTTTATTGAAGCAAACTTGCCAAATTACTGTTTTATCATAAAAGTTGAATAGCAATACACCAATGCGCTTTGATATAGTCTGATGTGTAAAATTTCTGTTCTGGAGGTCGGTGAAAAATGGTTAAGCTGCCTTACGGTATTGCATCATTTGAGAGTCTACGCAAAGACGGTTATCTTTACGTTGATCGAACAGAATTCATTGAAAAAATTGAAGCCATGAACGAAAAATATCTGTTGTTCGTTCGGCCACGCAGGTTCGGTAAAAGCCTGTTTCTTGACACCATGGCAAACTATTATGATATCGCGATGAAAGACCAGTTCGACACACTTTTCGACGGGCTGTACATTCGCAACAACCCAACCCCGCGCAAAAGCTCTTATCTTGTTCTGAAACTTGATTTTTCAGGAATTGATGTCAGCCGAGGCATTGAACTTATTCAGAGTAACTTTTTTGAATCTCTGAAAACAAGAATGCAGGATTTTTTTGATAAGTATAAAACCATATTGGATGTCGGATCCGAAATAAAAAAAGACATCGCTGAGACGCAATTTATCGAGCCCCTTCTTGGGAAATTTTTTCTGAGTTTTAGAAACACTGGCTTAAAACTTTATTGATCGACGAATACGACAATTTCGCGAATGAACTCTGGAGCAAAAGTCGCGAGGGGGATTATACAAGCCTTATTACGGGCGACGGTTACATCAAAACTTTTTTCAAAAATCTGAAAATATATACCGGCAAAGATGGCGGAATAATCGACAGAATTTTTGTTACCGGAGTCAGCCCCCTTGTGCTCGATGACCTCACCAGCGGCGCGAATATTCTCACGAACATTTCGCTGGACCCTGACTTCAATGAATTGCCCGGATTTACTGAGGCGGAAGTTCGAAATATGCTTGATTCTGTACTGAAAAAGAAATCACCTGACGGCTCAGAAAATGTTATCATTTATGAGAATTCTGCCAGAAACTTTTCAGGCAGCGAAGCTATGGACAGCTCAGAAAAGACTCATGCAGACAAAATTCTGCATGACATGAAAAAATACTACAACGGCTACATTTTCAGCCCTGATGCTTGCAAGACAATCTACAACCCTTCAATGACCCTGTATTTTCTTAATAAATTTCAGAAATCCGGTGAATACCCTCGTGAAATGCTCGACAAAAACATTCAGACCGATTTCAATAAACTCGATTACCTGCTTGATATAAATAAACAATCGTCAGATACGCTTTCAAGTATTCTTACGATTCTTGAAAAGAAACAAATCCTGTGCAAAATTGAAGACCGTTTCAAACTTGCTGAACTTGCCGACATAAACAACCTTTTTTCACTGATGTATTACCTCGGACTTCTTACAATAAGCGGAACCTCGGCAGCTCTTTCTCTGCTGAGTGTTCCAAACTATGTAATTCTGAGACTTTACTGGGACTACATTCGAAAAAAAATTGAAAAGATAAGCGGAAACAGAATTAACAACCTGGAAATAATTGAAGCGACTCAGCCATTGAGAAGTGGCAATATTGAGCCGCTGGTTAAATATATTTACGAAAATATAGCGACTCTTCTTTCAAATCGAGATTTGCGACACACAAACGAAATGTCTTTCAAGTTTTATGTGTTTTCACTGCTTGTTCTGGATCAATCATATATTATTTATTCTGAACCCGAAATGTGCCGTGGATATTCAGATGTTCTGCTTAAACGTGACGAGAGATACGCAGAAGAAATTAAATACAACTGGCTGATTGAGCTGAAATATCTCGAAAAAGACGCAACGAATGAAAAAATAACCGGGAAAATAACTGAGGGAAAAGATCAAATTGAGAAATACAAGAAAGATAAACGCTGGATAAAAGACATGACCATCAATGGAGCCAGACTGAAATCTGTCGTCGTTGTCTTTGTAAATGCAACGAAATACCAGATCGTAGACTGCGGCGAAATTGCTGATATAGCAAATTAATCGTGAATTATACAAAAGCGGTATGAACTTAAGATAAGTCGAAGCGGCTTCCAGCTGCTTAAGACTGACGCGGCAAGATGCCGTGTCTACCATGCCTTAAATTCATGGCAGTGCCCCCCCACCCACCAATGCCCCATTAACCCAAGTTTGTCAACT
>CAZISX010000166.1:0-346 GCA_964542005.1 uncultured Spirochaetales bacterium | reverse complement strand
AATTTGTGATTTGCGAGAGTAAGTAATGTTGAATTCACCACTTATCTTTTTATGGGCACTCAGAAAGCTTCGCTGGATCACTGGTAAAAGGGGAACTTCGCCAGTCGGAACGATTGCATTCGTATCCGATTACCCGGAATTTCTTTGCAAACGCATGCGCCAGCGGAAGCCCTACGTAACCAAGCCCAACAACACCCAATGCAGTTCTTCTGGATTTTAAATCATCGGTTATGGATGCAAAACTATTCATTATTGCCACCTGCGTGAAAGTAAGTGGCGTGATAATGACACATTTTTTTTCCAAAAATAAAGAGGAAAATTTTATGGCACTACAAGAGCTTTTAAC
>CAZISX010000165.1:0-4316 GCA_964542005.1 uncultured Spirochaetales bacterium | reverse complement strand
TTTTAACAAAAATTAGATGAACAGGCTATTGCTTAATTATGCAGGGGTCTTAATTCAGGTATAACCGAAACCATCTCTTTGCTTTGCAATAAATTCAAGTATGATTGAATCTGCTGCTGATTTGCTAAAAAGATTCAGATATGATTGAAATTATGAGAAAATCCAGCGCGAGTTTGGAAACCTTGAAATGATTGATGAAACCGGTTTTGGCAACAGAGGCGGGATAGAACACAAAACAGCATGGGATTTTTTGGTTGGGAAAGGGTGAAGGAGTGAGAGGAGAGGTTTGTGTATAACGGGTTGCGTGTTGCCGCAGTTGGCGATTTCGAAGCACTACACTGTCAACCTGCACAAAAGTTTGATAGGAGCACTTAGCTTCAATCTTGCACGTCACCGCCAATTGAGGCAACACGCTGTTACCGGCTGGGCTTATCTATTTTGTCGTCTTTGGGTCAATTGTCGCAGAGTTATAACGAACTAATTTTTCCCAATCTATTTCTCCATTTTCTTTGCAAAAGTCGTTTGAAAATTCTCTTGTGAACTTGTTTATCATTTGAGAATACGATTTTATAAATTCGTCATTCTTTTCTTTCGCTTTATGTCCGATTGGTTCTATTATTTCTGTGTATAGTTCAGTGTCGCCTGAAATGAAAGCCCAAAAACTTTGCCCACAATATTTAAAATAGTCGCCTTTGTCGGGATTGTTGTCACGACCATAGCAACAACCATTTACAGCAACTACGTTAAGTTGAGAGTTACTTGTTCTTAAAGTCTTTTTTGCTGTCTTGAAGTCGGCAACCATTTTTGCAATTTGTGAACTGTTTCCCCAATTAGGGCCTGATTTTATGGTTACGATATTTCTTGCTCCGTTATTGTCAAACTCCAAGTCAATGCCTGTAATGCCTGATTTGTAGCCACCGTAAACTTTACCATTTATAAAAATTGCAAGACCTTCAAGCCAATCTCCAAAAATGGTTTCTTCATTTGAAGAAATATGAGCATCAACTATACCTCGAATTATTTGCTCGGCTGTTAGAACGAATTTTGCTTTGAATAGGTATGGGTTTTTGCGTTTTAGAACTTGGGTAAGTTTTAATCCGTCAAGACTTTGAATACGCTTTTGGTGAAATGTTACTATATTTTGTTCAACGTATTGCGATACGTTTTTCAGGTTTAGTTTTTTCATGTTTTACTTTCGGCTCTAATAAATAAAGTTCAACAGGTTTTAATTCCTTTCTTACCATTTCATAGTATTCAGGAACAATCTCAATTCCTATGGAGTTACGTTTCATTCTGTTTGCAACACTTAAAGTCGTTCCTGAACCCATAAATGGGTCAAGCACAGTGTCTTTTTCTTTTGTAAAAAGTTTGATAAACCACTCTGGTAATTCTTGCGGGAATGCTGCACTATGATTTTTGTTATTGCACTCTGTCGCTAAATGCAAAACATTTGTTGGATATGCTTTGTCTCTATCAACCCAATTGGAAATGTTTTTGCCAAAGCCACTACCAACTTTTGAATTGTCACGGATTTTGTCTGTGTCAGAAAGGTTTTTAAGTCGAGTTTTTGCCCAATCGCCCATTGGAACCATAACTTCTTTCTGATACATATTGAAATGTTTGGCTTTATTGAATTGAAGTAGTCGTTCCCAACTGTCTCTAAAACGATTTGGCCATTTTCCTGGATAAGAATTCTTTTTGTGCCAAATAAATTCTTCTGTCCAAAGCCAACCTTGCTTTCTCATTTCTATTATTAGCTCCATAACATAAGTACTTCTTTCGCCTTTAACGACTTTTTCCTTAATGTTTAGGATAAATGTCCCTGTCGGTTTAAGAACTCTCAAAAGTTGCTCTGAAATGGGCAAAAACCATTCAACGTATTTGTCGGGGTGGATACCACCGTACGTGTTTTTACGCTGGTCTGCATAAGGCGGTGAAGTCACAATTAAGTCCACAGAATTGTCCGGAAGCAACTTTAATTGCTCTTTACTGTCGCCTAAATATATGTCTGTCGTTATTTCCATTTTCTTGTCCTAAGATATTCAGCAAATTTACTTTTCTAATCATTTTAACCTGTCAAAATTGTCCCAAGGTTGTTAACGATTTTCCTACCAGGTACGGTTTCATAGCCTTGCCGATAACGTTCGTGTATACGCATTGCGTATATACTCCCAAATCAGCATGTTTCACGCATTGCGTATATTCTTTTTCCATATCTGCAACTGTGATAATCCCGCTCATTCAAATCTTCCTTTAATTCAGGCATCAAAATATAGTTTAAAAACTTTCTGCAATCAAGTTTTTTCTCTTTCAATGAGACCGGCAAATCACCAAACATTGCGAGACTGCAGTGTTAAACCATGTTGAACAGTTTCGCTTATAGTCGAAAGTTTTTGGTTTTTGGCAAAAAGTTTCTTGTATAGTCAAAACTTTTGTGATATTGTCTGAAAGTTTCTTGTATAGTCAAAATCGAGGTGGCCATGATAGAACGGAAAGAAGTATATGAAAAGATTGCCCCTTTTATAGACAAACCGGTTGTAAAAGTCATAACTGGGGTAAGGCGATGCGGAAAAAGCACTTTTATGAAACAGCTGATAGAAAAGCTTGTTTTGGAAAGCGGCTCAAGAGAGAACATAATCTACATAAACAAGGAACTGCTTGAGTTTGAATTCATAAATGATTACAGAGTGTTATATCAATACATTAAAGAGCGAACTAAGGCGGGTGCTGCAAAAAAACATCTCTTTGTTGATGAAATTCAGGAGATTCAGGGTTGGGAAAAGGCAATTAATTCCATACTTGCTGAAGAGCTTGCAGATATCTACATAACCGGCTCAAATTCAACCATGCTTTCTTCTGAGCTTGCGACACTTTTGACTGGCAGATATGTCTTAATCCCAATGTTTACACTTAGTTTTGCAGAGTTTTTGCAGTTCCGCAAAAAAGATGAATCAAAAAAAGATGAGGAGTTTGAGCTTTATCTTAAATATGGCGGTTTTCCGGGAATTCATAACCTTGTTTTTGAAGATGAAGTTGTCTTTCAATATCTTGATTCGATATACAACACTATTTTGCTGAAAGATGTTGTTGCAAGACACAGCATAAGAGATATCTATCTTCTTGAAAAAATTGCAGCTTTCTGTTTTGATAACTGCGGAAATATTACAACCTCGAAGAAAATTGCCGATTTTTTCAAATCACAGCATGTAAAAATCAGTCCTGACACTGTGCAGAATTACATAACCTATTTAAAAGACTCATTTATTTTCCACAAATCAGGAAGATATGATATAAAAGGGAAAAAGCATCTTGAAGTATCTGAAAAATATTATGCCGGCGATATTGGCCTGCGACATTCTGTTATCGGTTACAAAAAAACTGACATTTCAGGACTTCTGGAAAACATTGTTTATATGGAACTTTTAAGAAGAGGCTACAGCGTTTCAACAGGGAAATTTGACGATCTGGAAGTTGATTTTATTGCTGAAAAATCAGGCAGCAGAATATATTTTCAGGTGACCTATCTGCTTGCATCGAAAGAGACAGAAGAGCGGGAATTTAAACCACTTGAAAAGATTAATGATAACTATCCAAAAATTGTTCTTTCAATGGATAAAATCTGGGGAGATGAAAGAAACGGCATGCTCAGGAAAAATATTGTTGATTTTCTGCTTGATTAAAGGGTGAATCCCGCTCATTCAAAGCTTCTTAATAAAAGCACTCAAATATAGTTAAAGCTTTTTGAAGGCAAGATTTTGTCTTAATGCAAAAGCCGTCCGGAGCAGTTATCCGGAAATTCCGGATAACTGAATTTTCCGACAACTCGCTGTCTGAAAAAATCTTTTTAAGATGATAGTTTATAGTATTGTTAATCTTCCTCATAATAATAGGAATAATCAATTCCTTTCATAAACATTTCGCGGCTGTTTATTTCGTCTGTGAGCGCATTTTTTATCAGGTTTTTCAGGTCGGTGCTCTCTGTGACGCTTTTTACCATAGCATTCATATAATCTGTTTTCGTTATTTTGCTCCAGTCAACACATTTTTTTAACTGTTTTTTCAATATCAAATCGAGCCATATCCTTGCGCTTCTGCCGTTGCCTTCCATAAACGGGTGGGCAATGTTCATTTCTACATATTTTTCAACAATATCGTCAAATGTGTTTTCAGCCATTTTTTCTATTTTTTTTAATGTGGCATCAAGGTATTGAGCGGCAGCAAATTGGAAGCCTCCTTTTGAAATATTTTTTTCCCTGATTTGTCCGGCAAAATCATACAAGCCGCCAAACAAATAAGCGTGGATTTGCTGCAAGCCT
>CAZISX010000164.1:1221-4413 GCA_964542005.1 uncultured Spirochaetales bacterium | reverse complement strand
TCAATTAATTTTAAATACTGAATCACATTAGGGTCTTCTTTTGATTCTTTGAAATCAATATCTTTTAATTGGATATTTCCTGCGTAAGCTTTTTTAACTTTAAAAGGATAATATATTGTTGAATCTTTAAAATATTTTGCACAAAATGAAATAACAATAGAAAATTTAACAGATTTATCAAATCTTAAAAAGTTGAAACTGCTTGGTCTTCCTGTCAACAAAATTACCACAATAACAGCTCTTGGGACACTGCCTAATATAGAAGAACTGGGTTTGTCAAAAAATTGGATAACAGACATCTCTCCGTTAAAAACAACTCTAAAAATTTTATACATTGACAACAACTGTATCACCGACTTCTCCCCAATCGAAGAGATCGAAAAAAACAATCCCGGCATATAAATAATCGGAGCAACAGAAGAGGAGCAGGATTACACAAAGTGCAACTGATTTTTCCCATCAAGCCTACCGGAGCAATCTCCAGCCTAGCTCTTACCTCTTGTGGTTTTCTTGACAAAAACCATTAGATTTACTATATTTTCCTAAACTTTTACAGGAGTAAAATATGATTTTTTCGGATGATAAGCTTTTTTCAAAAGAGTGGTTTAAAAATTATTTTCTGATTCTGCAGGGTGCGATTATGACTTCTGCAGGGTACATCTTTTTTCTGATTCCTCACAAGATTATTCCTGGTGGAATTTTTGGATTTTCCTCAATAATTTACCATCTTTTTGGTTTTCCGGCCGGAACATTGACGATGCTTTTAAATATTCCTCTTATTTTAATCGGGATGAAAATAATCGGCCCGAAATTTGGCGGAAAAACAGTTGTCGGAATACTTTTTGTTTCTGCTTGTACCGATATTATGAACTATTTTTGGAAGGATTTTCCACTTTCGGATGATCCACTTGTTTCATCACTGATTGGCGGATTTCTGGTTGGTTCAGGTATTGCTTTAATTTTTAAAGCAAAGGCGACAACGGGCGGAACAGATATAATCGGTCAGATTCTCTACAAAAAACTGAAGATTCCAATCGGCAATGTTTATATTGCGTTTGACGCAACAGTGATTACTGTCGGTGCGATTTTGATTCAGGGATTTCATCAGGAAGTCTACAAGGTAATGATTTACTCGATTGTAAGTTCTTACGCGACTGCTAAAATTCTTGATATCGCGCTCGAAGGCTACTCATATTACAAAGGAATTTTTATTATTTCAGACAAATATGAAGAGGTTAAAGAGAAAATATTAACAGACTTAAAGCGCGGCGGAACAATGATTCCAGGTAAGGGAATGTATAACGATTCAGAAAAAAAGATAATCTTTTCAGCACTTTCCCGCCGTGAGATTGCATATATTAAAGATTATATGAAGACAATTGATGCACAGGCTTTTATTGTGGTTTTCAATACACAGGAGATTCTTGGCAAAGGTTTTTCTCCGGTAAAAGAGTAATTATTTTGTAGGAGGTAAAATGAAACTTTTTGATAAATCAGAGCTTATGAAGAGAATTCACCGTTTTCAATCTTTTCTTCAGGGGAAAGGGTTGGAATCAGCTCTTTTGACCTTGAATAGTGATCTTTTTTATTTTACAGGTTCCGTTCAAAAGGGGATGTTATTTATCCCATCGCACGGAGAACCAATCTATTTTGTGAGAAAGAATTTTGAGCGGGCAGTTTTGGAATCACAGATTGAAGTTCGTCCATATAACACTGAAATTATTGCAGAATTACTTAAAAGTTGTCAGAACACATCTCTGCCGATGGATGTTACAACGCTCTCTGAAATGGAATTTTTCAGGAAAAAACTTTTTCACTCCTCTCTTGAAATCAAAGATTGTTCACTCTTTCTTGGCATGACAAAAATGATAAAATCAGAGAGTGAGCTTGAGTTTATAAAAAAAGCTGCTCAAATTAATGAAAAAATTATGGATAAGATTCCGGAGCTTTACAAAAAAGGGATGAAAGACATAGATATGCAGGCAGAAATCGAGTATTTCGCGAAAAAAGAGCTCGGTCATCACGGCCATTTCTGGCTTCGCGGCTACAATATGGAAGGTGGAATCTGCCTTGTTGTTACCGGTCTTGACGCTCTGGCTCCGACCTATACCGATTTTCCGATTGGCGGAACCTCGCTTTCTCCGTCAATTGCTCAGGGGGCGAGCGGCGCAGTTATTGAAAAATCGTTTGTTGTTGATTTTATTGGTGCTTATCACGGCTACACAGCAGATTCGACAAGAACTTTTTTTGTTGGCAAGCCTGATGATAAAATTGCTAAAATATATAATGAACTCAGCGAGATACATCATAAAATTGCAGCTTTTTCAAAGCCTGGCATGAGCGGTGAGGAGATTTGGAACTACACGCTTAGTCAGGTTTCTGAAATGAGCTGGAAAGATTATTTTATGGGGCTTAATCAGAAAGTTTCGTTTGTAGCGCATGGCATTGGAACTGAGGTAAATCAGCTTCCTGTTTTTGCACCAAAGCAGAATATTCCGCTGCAAAATCTTATGGTTATAGCAATTGAGCCAAAGGTTTTTGTCCCTGATTACGGCATTATCGGTCTTGAAGACACATACATTATGAAAGATGGTGTTCTGGAAAGTATTACAGGTTTTGAGTCACTTGAAAAATCTATTATAAAATAGGAGTCTTATGAATTTTGTTTTAAAAGATTTTTATATTCTGAATCCTGAAAAAAAGAGCGAAAAGTTCAGTTTTTTCAAAGGTTCAGTAATTATCACAGACGGAATAATTAAACTGATTTTAAAAGAAAATGAAGACATTACTCCGTTTATACCTGAAAATTCCGAGATAATTGATGGCAGTTTCAGGAAGCTGATTTTTCCCGGATTTATTCAGTCTCACATCCATTTTTGTCAGACCATGCACAGAAATCTGGCAGAAAATATGCCGCTGATTGAGTGGCTTAAAAAGGAAATATGGCCTTATGAAGCTTCGCTTGACAGGCAAAAAATGGGCAAAACTGTGATGCTGTCATTAAAAGAGATTATCTCAGGCGGCACAACCGCGGTTCTGGATATGGGAACAGTTCGGGAGCAGGAGACGATTTTTGAGATAGCGGAGCATGTAGGTTTTCGCTACACCGGCGGCAAGGCTATGATGGATTTTGTCAGTGATGCGCCGAAGGAAATTACCGAAACTACTGAAGAATCTATCAGAACCAGCATG
>CAZISX010000164.1:0-1211 GCA_964542005.1 uncultured Spirochaetales bacterium | reverse complement strand
TAAGCGACAAACATAAAATCATAATCCACACCCACGGATCAGAGCATCCGGAAGAAGTTGATTTTATTAAGAAAACTACAGGTTTTGGCAACATTGCCTATCTTGAACACATTGGAGCTTTAAACAGTTATTCGGTTTTTGCCCACATGATTCATCTTGATGAGGATGAAAAAAAGATGGTTGAAAACATAGGGATTTCTGTTGCTCACTGTCCAAGTGCCAACATGAAACTTGGAAGCGGTGTTGCGCCTATTGCTGAATATTTACGAAGAGATATAACTGTCGGGCTTGGTGCTGACGGTGCTCCGTGCAACAATGCGCTCTCTGTTTTTTTTGAAATGAAACTTGCCTCACTTCTCCAGAAAGGGACAAATCACAACCCAAAACTTTTAACACCAGAAGAAACCTTGTCGCTTGTTTCAATTAATGGTGCTGAAATTCTCCTGAAAAACGGGGTGATTGGTCAGATAAAAGAGGGCTTTGAGGCTGATCTGGTTTTGCTTGATATGGATACGCCGCAAACCTTTAATTTTGAGAAAAATCCAGCCGCAGCAATTGTTTTTGGTGCTGATGCGAGAAATGTTTTTGCGACAATGGTTCGGGGAAAATTCCTTTTTTATGATGGTGAATTTTCCAATGAAATTAAAGAGTTGTGTGAATATTTTTTTGAATATAGTCGTTGATTTAAAAAAATTAACAAGGCAAAATTTGATCTTCAAGAACTGAATTCAGATATAAGCCAAGTTTGACAATTCTCTGCTAACCTGTTAAACTAGCCCGAAATTTTTGATGAGGTCAAGAAATGAAAAAAATGTTGCCGATTGGAATACAGGATTTTAAAGAGTTAAGAGAAAGAAATTGTATTTATGTTGATAAGACAGAAATTCTTAAAAAACTTATCACAGAAGGTAAATACTATTTTTTAAGCCGTCCGCGCAGGTTTGGGAAATCATTAACAATTTCAACGCTCAATGAGATTTTTGAAGGAAATCAGGAGCTTTTTAAAGGGCTCTTTATTTACGATAAAATTGAATGGAAAAAGTGGCCTGTTATCAGGATTGATTTTACAAAATGGAAATTCAAAGATATTGGGCTTCGGGCTGCGATTGTAAAAATACTTTTGGACAATGCTGCAAAATATGAGATTCAGCTCCGGGATGAAACTGTTTTGATAAAAGAAAACTTTGGAAATATTCTTGGCGAATTAATTG
>CAZISX010000163.1:3941-4474 GCA_964542005.1 uncultured Spirochaetales bacterium | reverse complement strand
AATCAGCAATCAATAAAATCAGTGACTTGTAGTGCCTGGTGCGAAAGTTGGGTTAAATATGAGGAGTATCAAATGAAAAAAAATCTTCTTTTGCTTTTTATGGTTTGTCTTGGTTTTGTTGCGTCCTGCGATACTGCTTCTTCAAAAAAAGCAGGCTCAGATGATGATGTTAAAATCAATGATTCCGACACTAATGACAGCGATATCCCAAGCTCTCAGGATGACAATGATTTAATGCCGGATGAAACCCTGGATAACGATATTGCTCCTCTGGATAAGGATAGTGTGGATGGTGATGATGATGAAATAAAAGATGAGGATGAATCTGAGGATAAAGATGCTGAGACATTTGTTGATAGTGATAAAACTCCAGATAACGATATTACAGATAGCGATAGTGCTACAGATTCTGATGCTGTTATAGATAATGATATTTCTCCTGATTCTGACGAGATTAATGATGTTGATGAAGCTGGCGATATTGATGGTGTTATAGAATCAGATTCAGATTTAATCTCTGATGATGATATTCC
>CAZISX010000163.1:0-3931 GCA_964542005.1 uncultured Spirochaetales bacterium | reverse complement strand
TCCTGCGGCTCCTGTTGAATACACTGTAATTCCTAATTTTACAGGTACTGAGGATTTTGATTTTGATCTGGAAGGCTTTGTTGTCTCAAATGATGGCGGCACGATTGTAAGACAGCTGATTACTGGAGAAAAAGAGGTTATTATGCCAAATGTCGGAGAAACTGCTGGAATGCGCTTTTTGCCGAATGGCGATCTTATTCTTGCCTCTTCTCAAAATAATAACTTAATTAGAATAACGCCTGACGGTGATGTTGAAACAATTGTTTCGTTTATTAATTATCCAAACGGTGTCGAGGTTGATAAAGATGGTCTTATTTATGTTTCAGAACACAATACAGGTAAAGTTATTGAGGTAAATCCTGAGACAAAAGAATATCGCTATATTGCTGAAGGTATGATTAATCCAAATGGTCTTTCTTTCTCTCCTGATTACAAAACTCTTTACTGCGGCAGTTTCGGCGGCGGAGTTGTTTACGCAATCAGAAAAAACGATGACAATTCATGGCAGCCTGCACAGGTTTTCGGGAAAACTCCGGGAGCTACAGAAACTCAAATTTCTCCTTACGGTTGTGAAGACAAAAAGCTTGGAGAGTACTGCCAGACACCTGATGGTTATCAGGGAACTTGTATCGCAGGTCTTGGCGGACTTAAGTGTCAAACTTACTCGAATGGATCAACTGGCGGTCTTGACGGCCTCAATGTTGATGCGTGCGGATATGTCTATGTTACCGAATATATTGAGGGAAAAATTTACAGATTTACGCCTGACGGATCTGCTGTCGAGCTTCTTTTTCATCCCGAGGATGCTTCATGGATTCCAAATATGCATTGGGGACGAGGTGTAGGCGGTTGGAGCGAAACAACGCTTTATGTGGCAAACAGGAGTGGATTTCTTTATGCGGCAGAGCTTGGGATTCCAGGTAAAGAATATTTTAAAAAGTAGGAGTAACACATGAGATTTATTTCGATTTTTATTCTGGTGTTTTCTCTTTTTCTTGCTGTTTCATGTCAGGATAAAGCTTCAGACAAAAAAAACAGCACAGATTCAGATAATGTTTTAAAGGCAGACAGCAATGAAATTGATGGCGATTCAGACGGAACTCTTTCTGATGACGACAGCACAACTGAGGATTCAGATTATCGGTATGATTCAGATGTTGTCTGGAGTTGTTTTACCAAAAAAGGTGATGAAATTGATTTTCTTCCTCAACTCGGCTGTGAGGATGATTTCCAGAATCTTGCATCAGAACCAATGGATAGCTCAATTCCAGGAGCCCGCTCAGGCAAAACTGTTCTCGACAGAATTGATGGCAATCTCTACTTCCAGAATTCAAAAAAATACCAGATTCACTGGGAATTTGCCAGAGCCCACCTCTCCGGCGGCGACAAACCTTTTGTTGATGAGCTGGGACCTTTTAATGAAGTTGAATATTACAGTCCTGACAGAAGATTTATTCTTGGTGCTATAACAAAATATGAAGGCCCGAATGTCTGGGTTTGGGAGCTTTCCCCATACGACACAGCCTCTGCTGAAATGATTACAGAATCATTCAGAAAAATCAGAGACAACTCTTTTATTGGAGGCAACCTTTATTTTCATCCAACATCAGAAGCTATTGAGAAAGTTGCGAAAACGCTTCCGGCCGACATCAGAATAATTACAACAAAAGAGCTTTTCGAGGGGATTGACTATCAGCCTCTTAACCTTGGCACAAGCTATGGAAAACTCAGATTTGTAAAATCTGCAGAGCTTGCCTCAGCTTATGTTAATTTTAGAGATATTGTTGTTCTCGATAAGGTTCCAAACGATATTTCAGTTGTTTCAGGCATAATAACTGCTGAATTTCAAACGCCTCTTTCTCACATAAATGTCCTTTCCCAGAACAGAAAAACACCGAACATGGCTTTTTCAAAAGCTCTTGAAGATGAAAAACTTAAATCTCTTGACGGGAAATGGGTTAAATTATCTGTCGGTGCTTTTGAATGGAATGTTGCAGAAACAACAAAAGCTGAGGCTGATAAATGGTGGGATTCCCACAAACCTGAAACTGTTCAGATTCCATCAAAAGACCTTGAAACCAAAGGACTTATTGATATAGACAAGCTTCTTGACAAGAGTTTGCCACAGAAAGAGCGAATCAAAAAAGCAATTCCTGCGGCTGGCGGAAAAGCGAGTCACTACGCTGAATTATACACAGTAAAAAACATCTCAGTTCCAAAAGCTTTTGTAATTCCTATTTATTACTATGACCAGTTCCTTAAATCAAATGGAATTGATAAAAAAATAGAAACCCTTCTTGCTGATCCTAAATTTCAGGAAGATGCAAAAACAAGGGATGAAAAGCTTGCCGAACTCAGGACGCTTATTGAAACCGGAGTAATCGACGCAACATTTTTATCAGAAGTTAAGTCGAAGATAAAAAATGAATTTGCAGGTATAAAAATGCGCTTCAGATCAAGCACAAATGCTGAAGATTTGGATGGTTTTACAGGTGCAGGACTCTATGTTTCCAAAACTGGCGATATAAATGATCCGAACAAATCTGTAGAAGAGGCAATCCGCAAAGTGTGGGCAAGTGTCTGGTATTTTAGAGCTTTTGAGGAAAGGAGCTATCGGGGAATTTCCCATAAGGAAGTCGGCATGTCTCTTCTGGTTCACAGATCGTTTCCAGCAGAATATGCAAACGGTGTTGCATTAACCTCAAATCCGTTTGATACCTCAGGGCTTGAGCCAGCTTTTTATATAAATGTTCAGCTTGGTGATTTGTCGGTTGTACTTCCTGATCCCGGAGTTACAACAGATCAGATTATTTATCAGTATGATATGCCTGGCTCTCCGATAATCTATCTTCAACATTCAAATCAGGTTGCGGAAGGAAAAACAGTGCTGACAGATGAACAGATTCATATCCTTGGAGCAGCATTAAAAGAAATACACACCCACTTTTTTGAAAGTTACGGGCCGACAGAAGAAAATCCATACTATGCAATGGATGTTGAATTTAAATTTGATAATGATGATAAAGGAAACCTTGGTCTTGTAATCAAACAGGCAAGACCTCACTCAGGAAGGGGAACAGAATGAAAAAATCAATAGTATATCTTTTACTTGCAGCGTTTTTGGCAGTTTCATGCTCAGACAAAAAAAACAGTACAACAGAAAAAAACGATTCAGACAGCGTGACGCCGGACAGCGAGATAATTGCAGATAATGATACTGCTGTAGATGACAATGATACTGCTCCAAAAGATGATGATATTCAAGGAGTTGACGAAGACAAGGTTGATGCAGACAGCTCTGCGGATAGTGATGAAGTTGTTTCTGAAACAGACAGCTTGCCTGATAATGAAGGAGAGCCTGACCCTGACAAAGATGATATTGTAACTGATAACGATACTCCCGCTTCAAACCTGCGCGGCGAGTGTTCGATGGAAACAAAGCTTGGCGCATTTGTTGTTCAGTCCCAGAAAGACTATGCTGTGATTGAGGGTAAGGTTGCTGATGGCGTTGTTCCTGCAACAATTTTGAAAGAATCCGGCAGTGAAGGAAACTGTAAACTTATGAAAAAGGAAAATCCAGTTTGCACACCAGCTTGCAACCCGGGAGAAACCTGCAACTTTGATGGTAAATGTATTCAGTTCCCTTTAAATCAGAATCTTGGAACAGTCACAATCAAAGGAACAAAAAATGAAATTGTTATGGAACCTAGCAAAACCGGCAATAAATATTTCAACACAAAACAGCCGAACCCGCCATTTGAATCAGGAAAAGAGATAACTATCACCTCTGTTGGTGGTGCGTACAAGCCTCTTTTCCTTAAAGGATACGGAGTAGATCCATTAAAATTAAAAGAGAATGCTGTTGTTATTAAAAAAGGTTCTAATTCAGAAACTATGGAAAATCTAAAGATAGCCGGATAAAAAAATAGCG
>CAZISX010000162.1:3938-4605 GCA_964542005.1 uncultured Spirochaetales bacterium | reverse complement strand
CTGACTTTGCCAATTCTGATGCTATATTGCCGCCCAAAGCTCCACAGCCTATAAGCGTGACTCTCTTATCATTTAAAACAATGTTTGCTCCACCCCTTGGCAAAATAAATTTTTTGTCTGTTCTTTCTATTTTTATAGGTTCAATAATGCTATCACAAGATAACAGTGGATGTTTAATTGTGTTCTTTATTTTTGTAAATTTGATTCCAAAAAGAGCAGTTTTCTGATCTGGCAAAGGAATTGATGCAAAAATATATTCTTCTTGGTTTGGTTTTTTTTCTAATATTTTTAGGAGTTTTGTTTTTTCTGGTGCTTCGAGGTTGTTGAAAATTATATCATGGAGCTCCTTTGTTGACCAAAAATTCCTGTATGGAGGCGGAGTTATTTCAGCTGAATTTTTTAAGGGAATATACAAAGCTTTTCTCATCTGTATTTTATTTATCTCTTTAAATAATTTTTTTACTGAGTCAAAACTCTTATTATCATAGACATAACTTGCCTCTTTTAATAGCCGTATTTCCAAATCTCGCATAACTCCATCTGGGTCGAAAAAAGATTTTGAAGAAAGCTTTAGCGCTATTCTTTCCCAGTACGATTCAAATTCAGTTAAAAAATCTGACTTGTTTTTTCCTGAAATTCCATCACAAATAGTTTTTTTAACTCTAAA
>CAZISX010000162.1:1968-3928 GCA_964542005.1 uncultured Spirochaetales bacterium | reverse complement strand
TATAATTCCGTCAATATTATCAGGGTTTAAAACAGCATCTTTTTCCCTCATGTAACATAGAAAACCATTGGGCTCAATATGGGGAATATACCCCAAAGAATCAGGAGGCAACAGATAAAACAAAGGTTTGTGATAAGGGAAGAATTTATTCAAAACCATTAAAATATGTGATGAAATATCACTTGATATTTTTAAATCCATCTCAAAAACAGTAGCAGAATCATCTATTGATATTCCCTTAAATTTTGGATCGAGAACGCAAATTGCATTTTCAACATTGTCAATATTGGATAATATTTTTGAAATATCAGATTGGCGACCTGTGAAAAACATAAATTATGCCTGTTCTTGGGATGATGTAATAGCTGGTGTACATTTTTGAGCTGTTTCTTTTTTATCCGGTAATGGAAATTCTTCGCCAAAAGCTTTCTGTAATTTTTCACATGCAGAATAGGGATCGGCATCATTTATTGCTTCTTGAATTGTATTTTTGAGTTCTTTCAATTTGTCGTTCAAACTATTTTTTTGAAGTTCAGTCATTTTCTTAAAAAGATTGTTGCGTGGTTCTACAGGAAGATGTGTGTTAAAATAGTTTGGATAAATCAGTCTATTCAATAATTCTTTCAATGCAGACAAATCATCGATTTTTATCTCTCCAGTAAAAAGGTCCTTTGTAATAATTGGTTGAAAATTTTCATAAACTAAAGCTGTTAAGGCGATTCCTGTGGGAGCATTATTTCCTTCAGATAAAAACTTATTGTCCTTCCATCTTTTTAGAAGACGGATTATCCTTTTGAATTGTTCTTTCTCATCAGAACTATTAAACTTACTGTTAATTAAATCTTTTAATTTTTTAGGTTCAGCTATTTCCCATGAAATTTCAGTGCTTGCTGAGAATTCTTTTCCTTTTGCCAGGTAAACTTTTTCATCACTATTTCCCGCAGAATATACTGCAAAATCAACATGATATTGAGATTCTCCGTCTTTCATGTATTTTACAGTGACACATGGTTTCCTAATAGCTACGGTTCTATTCCCTTTATTTAAAGCATTATGCACCCATTTCTTTACGGTAATTGGGTTATAATCATCTTTAGCAATATTAAAAAACAAAGCCACATCAATATCAAAATCTTTATCTACCGGCACAACCCCTGTTCCCATCGCATAACTTCCCTGATTAAAAGAAATAAACGATGGTAGATTTTCTTTAGATAGATAGGATTTTAACTCATCAATTAACAACTCTCTTTTTTCTCTCAAATCAGCTCTTCCATCTTCATCGGATAATTTGATCAATCTGTCAAAAGCTTCAATTTTTGCTTGAACAATCTTGTGATAGGACATTTTTTTCTCCTAATATAAAAACTACAGATTTTCCCGTTCCTCATTAAACTTCCCATACACCTTCTTCAGCATCCACTCTTTAACAAGATTTCCAAAAGCACTGTCTTCAATAATTTTCTCAAAAATATCCTGATTCTGATCCATTCTTTCAATCAGTTTTGATAGAAATATTTCATCAAAAGCATACTTGAAGGTGTCTATTTTATTGGCAATTGCCTGAGTTTTTAATTTTTCGTCCAGAAGAAGAGCTGCTTCTATCTGGTCAAAGAAAAGTTTATCAGCATCATCAAAATCAGTTTTAAACCGTTCATTTAACACTTCAATAATTTCTGATAGCAGTCCTTTTTCATCTTTTGTTCTGCTTATCCCTGCTTCAGTTGCACCTGTTAGCTCACCATGTTTTGATTTATCAAGCTCTATTGCAGCTTCATTTATTTTCTGTAACCGGTAATATTCCAATGCGACTTCATCATCCAGCTTGAGACTGCCTGATAAATCTTTATCTTTTAGTTTCGTGAGAAGAAGCTTTGAATATGCAAAGAATTTTTCAAATTCAATCTCTTTGAAAGGCATAATCTGAGCCAGAAAAGAATAAAGATTTGTCCAGGTGCGA
>CAZISX010000162.1:403-1958 GCA_964542005.1 uncultured Spirochaetales bacterium | reverse complement strand
AAACCGCAGAGCAGCCGGATCAATGCAAGCATATAATGATGCCTGATCTTTCGCTGTCAGCTTGCTGTTTTGCCTGAAATATATAGCAGCAAAAGAGTCAATTTCTGATTGCCAATAAATCTGTTTTTCATCAAGTTTTGCTTTAATGTCATAAAGATGATTCGGATCTGGCTCATTTTTTGTTGTTGTCTGCTGATAATAATCCTGAAATGCGCTGAGAATTGTTTCTCTGTCGTTCACAAAATCCAGAACAAAGGTATCTTCTTTACCAGCACAAGTTCTGTTCAATCGTGAAAGTGTCTGTACTGCCTTAATGCCTGAAAGTTTTTTATCAACATACATCGTGTGCAGGAGCGGCTGATCAAAGCCTGTCTGATATTTATCTGCAACAATTAAAATTTTGTACTCATCTTTTTTGAAAATTTCAGGCAGCTCCTTTTCACCATATTTTGTAAGCTGCGGCTCAGAAACGCCTTCAGGAAAATCATCATCAATAACAGAACCTGAAAATGCGACAAGAATTTTTATGTCTTTATAGTTTTTCTCTCGGATATAGCGGTTAAACTCATCAAAATATCTTTTTGCATGAAGTCTTGAACCTGTGACAACCATTGCTTTAGCTTTGCCGCCGATTTTATGCATTACAACTTGTCTGAAATGTTCAATAATAATCTCGGTCTTCTGTGCCAAATTATGCGGATGCAGAGAGACATATTTGCCGATAGCTTTTGATGCTTTTTTCTTGTTAAGCTGTGGATCATCTTCAATTCTTTTTGATAATTTAAAATAGAGTTCATAAGTCGTGTAATTTTGAAGCACATCAAGAATAAAACCTTCTTCAATTGCCTGTCGCATCGAATAAAGATGAAACGGTCTTGGTTTTTCCTGTGCATCCTTCACGCCAAAAACCTGTAAAGTTTTATATTTTGGTGTTGCTGTGAAGGCAAAAAATGAGATATTATTCTGTCTGCCTCTCGCACTACTTGATTTTTCTACAGCTTCATTGATTTCATCTTCATCATCAAAATCAGTTTCGCAATCAACCTCTTTGCTTTCGGCCTCTTCGAGTGATTTATAGCTTAAAACCTCTTTCATCTTTTTGCTTGCTTCACCACCTTGAGAACTATGCGCTTCATCAATAATTACAGCATATTTTTTACCACTGACATCTTTGACTTTCTCAAGAACAAAAGGGAACTTCTGCAAAGTTGTGATTATTATGTGCGCACCTTTATTAAGTGCATCTGCCAGCTGATCACTGTTCTGATCTATTTTATAGACAACACCTGTTTTATGCTCAAACTGATAGATTGTATTTTGCAGCTGTTGATCTAGCACCTTTCTATCGGTGATTACAACAACACTGTCAAAAACCCGCTCATCCAACGCATTATGCAAAGATGAAAGCCTGTACGCAAGCCATGCGATAGAATTACTCTTGCCGGAACCGGCAGAATGCTGAATCAGGTAGTTTTTACCTGCACCATTTTCTTTGGCATCTGTGGTAATTTTTCTTACACAGTCAAGCTGATGATAGCGGGGGAAAATCATAGTT
>CAZISX010000162.1:0-343 GCA_964542005.1 uncultured Spirochaetales bacterium | reverse complement strand
AACTGGATTTATTGGATTCCCTTTTCCGTTATGGTTGCCTTTGTTGAAAGGAAGCCATCTCGTTGATTTGCCGCTAATTCTTGTTGTCATAAACACTTCATCAGCATCAACAGCAAAGTGAACAAGAGCTCTTTTTTTGAATGCAAAAAGAAGTTCTCTGTTATCTCTGTCAAATACATACTGCTTTTTTGCATTATCCGCAGACTGACCAGTGAAAAAGTTTTTAAGCTCAAAAGTGGCAAGCGGAATGCCATTTAGCGAAATCACCAGATCAACAGACTCTTTTGTGGTGCTGCTGAAAAAAACCTGTCTTGTTATTTTAAGCCTGTTCATATTATAAAGT
>CAZISX010000161.1:0-4693 GCA_964542005.1 uncultured Spirochaetales bacterium | reverse complement strand
TTCTTGGCGTTTACATTGAATGCGAGATTTCAACAAACAAAGGGCGGATTGACGCGATTAATCAAATCAAAGAGAAAGGCTACCACGAAAAATATCTGACTGATGGCAGAAATATTGTTCTTGTTGGCATCGGATTCAGCAAGAGAAGAAAGAAGATTTCCGGCTATCTTGTTGAAAATGTTGTGAAATAAGAGAAAACTAAATCACACCCTTGTCCCACATTATTCCACATAAACAAAAATCCATTCTAGCATGAATCTTTGTCAATAATGATGCTTTCCCTGGTTCTTACCTGTATTTTGGTAAACAATTATTTTGCGATCATCATTTTAACCTAGAAAACTATATTGCAGCCGCAGCCTGAGTCGGAGGATTTTGAATTTGGCTTTGGAGCATTGTCTGAATCTGACAGATTGTTCATATCTGACTCATTTTCCTTGTCTGAGGTTGGAGATAAATCGCTGTCTCCATCAACAGATTCATCCGGCATTGCTGAATCTTTATCTGCCGGAAGAATGTTGTTATCAAAATCTTCCGAAGCATCAGCATCTCCGGTTAAATCTTCATCATCTATTACCGCTTCTGCACAGATATTGTCAACACAACTGTTTGAGTCACATTCATAATTCTGATTGCATTTGCTGCCAGCACTAAATGGTAATATATATTTTGCAATACCGGGAGAGGATTTACCTCCGGCATAACTAAATTCACCTCCAACGAAAAGATTATTTTTTTTATCAACAGCAAGTGCATAAACATTACCGTCGGTACCGCTTTCCAGTGCGCTCCATTTTTTGCCGTTCCATTTTGCAATATTATTTGCCCCTACTCCGCCAGCTGTTATAAAACTTCCACCAGCGTAGAGATTGTTACTTGAATCAACTGCAAGATCATTAACATAGGAAGATTCTGTTGTTCCTTCTATTCCGAGGCCAAGCTGCTCCCATTTCTCACCGTTCCATTTTGCAATATTATTTGCGCTTACTCCGCCTGCTGTTGTAAAAGATCCGCCTGCGTAGAGATTGCCATTTGAATCAAACGCAAGTCCATAAACATTTGCTCCTTCTATTCCTCCGCCAAGTGATTCCCATGTCTTACCGTTCCATTTTGCAATATGATTTACCCTTTCGCTGCCCGCTATTATGAATTTGCCACCAGCATAAAGATTATTATTTGAATCAACTGCAAGAGCATAAACTTCTCCGCTCATCCCGCTACCAAGTGTTTCCCAGCTTGTGCCATTCCATTTGGCAATGTTGTTTGCTTCTGCTCCACCTGCTGTTGTAAAAGATCCGCCTACATAAACATTGTTGTTTGAGTCTGTTGCAAGAGCATAGACATAAGCAGGAGCTATTCCACTGAAAAGAGATTCCCAGTTTAAGCCATTCCATTTATTAAAGCTGTATCCGCCTACATAAACATTGTTGTTTGAGTCTATTGCAAGAGAATATACATTGTTAAAAGCTTCTCTGCTGCCAACTGACTCCCAGTTTAAGTCATTCCATTTAACAATGTTTGTTTGGGTAAATTCAAATGATGCAAAACCTGCGCTAACATAAAGATTGTTTTCAGAGTCAATTGCAAGGGAATGAACTATATTGACAAATATTCCGCTACCTAATGCACTCCAGCTTTTGCCGTCCCATTTTGCAATACTAGTTGCGATTGCTTCGCCTGCTACAGTAAACCATCCTCCTGCATAAAGATTGTCGCTATTATCAAATGCAATCGCCATAGCAGGGATATTTACACCTGTTCCCACCGGATTCCAGGCTGACCCATCCCACTTTGCAATATTATTTACTGTTATACCGCTTACAGTTTTAAAGTCGCCAATTACAGAGAGATTGCCGATATTGTCAAATGCCAGTGATTGAACAGAGCTTTTTTCAGCATTATCAATTCCTGTCCCCAGAGCACTCCACTTTGCACCGTCCCATTTTGCAATATTATTTACTGTTTCGCTGCCTGCTGTTATGAATTTGCCGCCAGCATAAAGATTACCGCTTCCGTCAATCGCAAGAGCATTGACATCATAATCCATCCCGTTTCCAAGCGCGCTCCAGCTTTTGCCGTCCCATTTTGCAATGCGATTTACTTCTACTCCGCCAGCTGTTATAAAACTTCCGCCAGCATAAAGATTGCCGTTCCCGTCAATCGCAAGAGCCTTGACATCATAATCCATACCTTTTCCAAGCGCGCTCCAGCTTTTGCCGTCCCATTTTGCAATATTATTTGCACCTACTCCGCCAGCTGTTATAAAACTTCCGCCAGCATAGAGATTACCGTTCCCGTCAACCGCAAGAGCCTTGACATCACAATAATCCATACCTTTTCCAAGCGCGCTCCAGCTTTTGCCGTCCCATTTTGCAATGCGATTTACTTCTACTCCGCCAGCTGTTATAAAACTTCCGCCAGCGTAAAGATTGCCATTGTTATCAGAAGCAAGAGAATAAACCTCATCACTTAACCCTTCTCCGAGAGCGCTCCAGGTATTTGTCTCAATATCTAATCTGGCAATATTACTTGCTGTTATATTTTTTATTGTATTAAAACTACCTCCAATATAAAGATAATCTCCTTTTATAAATATTGTATTTACAAAGCCATCTGTTCCAGGAATTTCAGGATTCATCGAAACCCATCGTTCGTTATCCGGATTGTCGGAGCGGGTTAGCAATCTCTCTTCAACTCCAAAAATTGGCTCGTCCCGTCCTTCATCATAAAGTGAAAAATCTCCAGCTTTGCCTATAGTTTTTGAATCCGATTCCAGGTACTCATTTCCGCACGAAATCAGGAAAAAAACTGCAAACAAAAAGATAATTAAGAGTTTGTAAAACATGATTGAACCTCCAATTAATAGGTAAAGACTTGCTATAGACATAAAAGTCATAAGAAAAGTTTCAGAAAGAATCGTTTTTGCAGAAATGGATGTTTATGATCTGGTTGCTTCAGACACAGAATATAACTGAATTGTTCGACTCAGGTTAAAATATCCATCAAAATGAAAATCGGATACAGCATAAGATGTTACATATTTCTGACAAAATCCCTTATTTCGTCTAAAAAATCAGCTCCGAATTCTTTGAATTTGAATTGTCCGACACCTGAAACATTAAGCATCTCTTCATTAGTTTCAGGTTTTTTAAGTGCCATATCGTGCAGCGTTTTGTCACTGAAAATAACAAAAGCCGGAACCTCTCTTTCGTCAGCAATTTTTTTGCGAAGAGCCTTAAGTTTATCAAAAAGTTCTGGTGAAATATCTTCATCAACTACTTGTTTTATCTCGATTTTCTTTTCAATTTTATCTAAAGGATGAACAAATTTTACAAGAGGCACCACTACTTTATTTTTCAGCACTTCCCAGCTTCTTTCGTTAAGTTTAAATACATGTCCTTCATCGTAGGCAATATCAATAAAACCGCTGTTAAGTAGCTGATAAATATAGTCAATCCACTCCTCACGGCTAGTCTCTTTTCCTGCGCCAAATGTTTTGATTTTGTCGTATTCTTTCTGGAGAACGAATTGGTTTTTCATGCCGCGCAAAATATCAACAAGCATGGTTAGAGATACTGATTCCTCTGTTCTGGCAATTACAGAAAGAGCTTTCTGGGCAACAACTGTGCCGTCAAAACGCAGCGGAGGATTTTTGCAGACATCACAATTTCCGCAGTCTTTATAGACAGTTTCGTTAAAATAGCTAAGAAGAATCCGCCGTCTGCAAATATCTGCTTCTGCATACTGCTTCATTCTCTCAAGCTTTGCAAGCTGCAGCTCCTGCTGAACTGCCGGCAAATCTACGGCCATTTCTTTGTGTGTCAAAAAATCGTTGAAACTGTAAAACATCAGCGTATCACTTTTCATCCTGTCTCGGCCTGCTCTGCCGATTTCCTGATAAAAACTCTCAATATTTTTAGGCATATTGTAGTGAATAACAAACCTGACATTTGATTTGTCTATGCCCATTCCAAAAGCAATTGTGGCACAGATAATCTGGATTTTATCACATAAAAAAGCATCCTGCGTTTTTTCACGGTATAAAGCATTTTCCCCGGCATGATAATGCTTTGCGGCAAATCCCATTTTCCTAAGTTTTTCAGCAACTTTCTCTGTATTTTTTCGGCTGATACAGTAAATAATTCCAGACTCTTTTTTCCGTTTCTTCAGAAAATCGGCAATCTGCTCAAATCTTTTTCTTCCAGGCGAAACAGTAAGACTGAGATTCGGTCTGTCAAAAGAGGAGATAAAAACCGCACCCTCCTCCATCATCATCTGCGTCAAAATATCTTTCCGCGTAACTTTATCTGCGGTAGCGGTAAGAGCAATAACTGGAACTTCCGGATATTTCTCTTTTAATATGCTGAGTTTTGAATATTCGGGTCTAAAATCATGCCCCCATTGGCTGATGCAATGAGCCTCATCAATTGCAAAAAGTGAGATTTTAAGCTGCTCTAAAAATTCAAAAAAACCTGAAGAAAAAAGCTTTTCCGGCGAAATATAAAGAAGCTTGAGCTTGCCTGAGCGCGCATTCTTTTCAATATCTTTTATCTCACCATCCTTCAAACTTGTGTTTATAAAAGCAGCCGCAATTCCATTTGCAATAAGTGCATTTACCTGATCTTTCATCAGTGCGATAAGTGGAGAAATAACAATGGTCAGACCATCAAAAAGAAGTGCAGGTATCTGAAAA
>CAZISX010000160.1:0-4695 GCA_964542005.1 uncultured Spirochaetales bacterium | reverse complement strand
AATAAAAAAACTAATAAACGATAGGCGGAGTGCCAAAGATGCAAAAGCAGCAGCCGCAAAATAAAAAAAGACTTTCTCAATCAAAAGGAATTTTTAGGGGAAATTTCTTTTTATGCGTTGGAGTTGCTTTTGTTGCAGGGCTTATTGCAGCTTCAAAATTCACTGGTTTTTTCATGGAAAATAGTGAAAAAAAGTTAATGATATGCTACTGGAAAATGGAAACATTCAACAAAGATTCTGTATCATGTAAAGTTGAAAAAGAAGATATAACAATTACAAAAACAAACAAACAAAAAATAGAAAAACTCTATAATGAAAAGTGGATATATATTCAATTATCTCTCATAATTTTTGCAATAGTTTTTATTTTTGTGTTAATTGTTGCTCTAAAATATGCACATAAAGCCCTATTAAAAGCATTTGAAAAAGATCACATAAGAGGTGCAGAATTTTTGGAAAGTGATAAACTTAAACTACTACTTGAAAGTGAGAAAAAAAACAGTGACATTACAATAGGTGGAGTTCCAATAGTTAAGGATACAGAGACAACACATTTTTTAATAGCTGGCTCAACAGGTCAGGGAAAATCTGTTGCTATCAAAGAAATATTGGATACAGCAAGAGCAAAAAATCAAAGAGCAATAATATATGATCCTTCCGGAGAATTCACGCAGGAATATTGCAGAAAAGGCAAAGATATTGTAATGAATCCTTTTGACAATAGAAGTAAAAAGTGGAATGTTCTTACAGAAATAAGTGAAGTATATGACTATGTTTCCATCGCCACATCTCTTATACCGCAGGGGAAAGGAGATAGATTCTGGACTGATGGTCCTAGGGAAATATTAAAAGCAATCCTTAAAAAAATGAAAGAAAACAACATTACATCTAACGCTTTTTTGTACAGAATTGGAGTTCTTGACACAGTTAAACAGGTTTATGATTATGTAAAAGGAACGCCAGCAGCTTCTTTTATTGATCCATCAAACGAAAAAACATCAACAGCAATGAGAGCTGTTTTAGCTCAGTATTTAATGGCGTGGGAGTATTTAGATGATAAGACAATAGGAGATAAAGAAGACTATTTTTCAATCAAAGATTTTATAAAAAACGAAGAAGATGACCGCTGGTTATTTATCAGATGTGACATGAATATGATAGATGCTTTAAGACCATTAATCTCTTTGTGGATAGACATAGCATCAAAAGCAATACTATCAATGCCTATTAATCTTGACAGAAGATTGTGGATTATTTTAGATGAACTTGCAACCTTACAGCAAATATCAATTCAGGATATTATGGATAAAGGCCGCAAGTATGGAGTATGTGCAGTTCTAGGCTTTCAGTCCATTTCACAGCTAGAAAAAAACTATGGAAAAGAAGGAGCCACAACACTCATTACTTGCTGCAAAACATGGGTAATGTATAACACGCCAGACAGCCAGACAGCAAAGTATTTAGCACAAAACATAGGACAGGAAGACATTATTGAGAAACGGGAAAACATTTCATTAAGTAACACAATCAAAAATGATTCTTCCTCTATTTCAGAGCATTATGCAACCAGGTTTGTTGTAATGCCAGAAGAAATAATGTATCTGGAACCGCTTAACGCCTACCTTAAATTATCCGGCAAATATCCCGCAACTAAAATTAAATTAGAATGGAAAAAACGAGATAAAATTTCAGAAGCATTCGAGCCAAAAAAACAAAAAAAATAGGAAAAATATGCTGTCATTAAGCCCAATAAAAAGCGCATTAAGTGCAGAAAGCTACTTTCAAAAAGATGATTATTACACCAAAAACAACAAATATAATGCTGAATTTTATGGTAAAGGCGCAGAAAAATTAGGATTAATAAACCAGGAAGTTGTAAAAGAAAATTTCAGTGAATTACTTAAAGGCAAGTTATCAGATGAAATAATACTTAAAAGAGGAAAACACCACAGACCAGGGCTTGATTGCACCTTTTCAGCAGAAAAAACAGTAAGCATATCCGCACTTGCGCTTAACAATGACGACTTAAAAACAGACATGATTCAATCTCACAATCTTGCTGTAAATAGAGCCCTTGAATATATGGAAAAAAATTTCACTCAAATAAGAAAAACAGAAGATAAAATAACATCATTTGAGCAAACAGACAATATAATAGCTGTAAAGTTTCAACACGAAACATCACGAGATCTTGACCCTCAACTACACACTCATTGCGTAATAATCAATGCAACACAAGATAAAGATGGAAATTGGAAAGCATTATCAAACGAAGAAATCTACAAAAATAAAATGTTATTAGGTGCAATATACAGAGCAGAATTAGCAAAAGAACTTACCGGACGAGGCTATGACCTTCAGCAGAAAACAAAAGGTTTTTTTGAAATAAAAGGATATACCGAAGAACAAATAAACAAGTTTTCACAAAGGAGGCAGGACATAGAAAAATATTTATCTTTTGGCGGTAAAAATGATGCAATATCCTCGGCAACTGCTGCATTAAAAACGCGAAACAGTAAAATGGAAATAGACCACAATGAACTATCGAAAGAGTGGTTTGAAAGAGCTAAAACCTATCAAATTGATATTGAAAAAATAAAACCTGATGAAACCAAAATAGATAAAGATATTCAGAAAAATGCTTATAAAGCAGAAAAAACAGTTGAATTTGTTCTTGAAAAATTATCAGAAAGAAAAAGCGTATTTTCTCAGAAAGAATTACACCTGGAAAGCTTGTACGAAGGCACAACCAATATAAATATAGATGATATAAACAAAAGGATTAAAGACCTCGTTGATGGCAAAAAACTTATAATAACACCTGATGGACGGTATACAACAGATGCTCTTGTAGAAAGAGAAGTAAAGACAATTGCCATAATGAAAAACGGCATAAACAGCGTTGAAAATATAACAGAAAAAGAAAAAATCCATGCAGCATTTCAGGAATTCAGGGAAAGAAAAGGTTTTGAATTATCCGCAGGCCAAAAATTAAGTTCAGAAATGCTTTTGTCCGGCAAAGATAGAGTATTCGGAGTTGAAGGATACGCCGGAACCGGAAAAACTACAATGCTTGAATTTGTAAAAGATGAAGCCGAAAAAAACGGATATAAAATAAAAGGGTATTGCCCTTCATCCGCAGCAGCAGAAGTTCTGCAAAAAGAAACAGGAATAGAATCAACAACCCTGGCAAGTCATTTAATTGAACAAGAAAAAACAGGACTTCCCCCGTTGACAAAAGAAGTTTGGGTAATAGATGAAGCCTCAATGGTTAGCTCCTTGCAGGCAGCAAAATTACTTGAAGCCGCAGATAAAAGAGGCGCGAGAATTGTATTTTTGGGAGATAGAAAGCAGCTTTCCGCCGTTGAAGCCGGAAAACCGTTTGCTCTGCTAGTTGATAAAGGCATGAAAATGGCAGCAATAACAGAAATAAGAAGACAGATGATTGATATAAGAATGGAAAAAAAATTAGCAGACAGAGGATATTCAGGTGAAAAAATATCTGAAATGAAAATATCTGCAAACAAACTCAGAAATTCTGTTTATGATGCAATCGAAGGAAAAACCGATAAAGTTTTAAAAAACATAAAAACAAAAGAAATAGAAAATAAAGATAGTCGTTTAGACCATATTGCAGCAGATTATTTGAGGCAAAAACCAACAGAAAGAGCCGAATCCCTCTTAATAACAAGCGCAAACAGCGATAAAAAGTACCTTAATACAAAAATAAGGGAAGAATTGCAAAAAGAAGGAACGCTACCCACAACAGAAAGCACAATATCTGTATTAACCGCCAAAAACATTGAAAAAGTTGAGCAAACACGAGCTAGAAATTATCAAGCTGGAGATATAATCAGAATAGGCAAAAAATTTAGAGGAATTGATAAAGGAGAATACTTAAAAATAGAAAAAATTAATTCCAGCGGACTTTTGGAACTTAGCGGAAAAGAGAAAACATTTACATTTACCCCGGAGGATTTAGCCCAAAAAGCCAGAATTGAAATATATACCAGCGACCAAATAAATATATCCGAAGGCGACCTGATAAGATTTACCAAAAATGTTAAGGAGCTGGAAATTAAAAACGGAGAAAAAGCAACAATCCTTAAAATAGATTCTGACAAACAGGAAGTTCATGTGCAAATTGCAGGTAAAGAAAATAAAATTATGAAAATGGAAGACCTTAAACATTCCGATCATGCTTATTGTATTACCGTTCACGCCTCTCAAGGCATGACCTGTGAAAAAGTTTTTATAAACTTTGACACAAATAAAAAAGAACTGCTCGGAAAAGAAAGTTTGTATGTTGCAATTTCACGCGCAAAAATAGAGTCAACCATTTATACAGACAACAAAAAAGAATTGCCTGAATTTTTGAATAAAAGCATGGCACAACAATCAGCCTTAGAAGCAATTGAAAAGCATTCTGCGGCACTGGATAAAGAAATATTTGCATCCCCAGAAAAAGAGTCTGCGCCAGAAATATTAACCGCGGAAATGGAAAAATCTAAAGAATTGCCTGAAAAAACAATTGAAATAACGCCAGAACACGAATTAGAACACAACCTGGAACCTGAACAAAATAGTAAAAAAAGTCGATATATTGAAATGGATTTTGATTTTTAAATAATAATTTTATTAAGCAGAACCAAAGTCTCCACTCACCCTCCAGCCCTCAAGGGCTTCCTGGTTCAA
>CAZISX010000159.1:0-4716 GCA_964542005.1 uncultured Spirochaetales bacterium | reverse complement strand
CAATTTCTTTAGGTATAGAAGATATCTATAGTAGTTTTTATCTTTATTCCAGAAGTTAATTATCTCAATTTCGCTTGAATCAGGATTGTTTTTTTGATCCAGGTCGTTTTTCCAGTTAATGAAATCGACAATACTTGTAAATTCTTCCTCAATGAGAGTTTGCTGTTTCCAAAAAGGATTTTTAGCATGATATTTTCTGTGTCGCAGGAGAATATAAAGACATAAAAAGAAAGATGCTGTTACCAGGATCAATACCGGTGACATTTCCAGTATAGTTGCGATAAGTTTTTCCATGATTATTCCTTAATTTATTTTTTTTAGAAAATGTTTTTTCAGGAAACCGGGCAGCATTGTTTTTGAGAGTTCTCTTTTTATTTCCTCCACAGAATCTCCTATGGATCTGGAGTCTTTTATCTGCTTAACCATTTTCCTGTAAAGAATTGTGCAGTAAACAGCGAGGAATATTATCATAAAAAATGAAATGAAGTTAAAGTGGAGTATAAACATGACAATGTTGAAAATGCAAAGAGCAGCACAAATAAGAAATATATTTGAATCAAATCTGAAGATGTTCATAATTGTTCTCCGTTTAAAAGCATGGTATTTTCTCCTATTTCTTAAAAAATTTCTCTAAAAAAGCTCTGCCTGCGTCTGTGTCGCCTGCTGCTACCTTTTTTTTGACATCTTCCGGAGCGTTTTTGTTTATCACAAAGAGCTGTTTATCCGAGAGAGGCTTTTTGTCTGTTGCGGGTGCGCCGGTTGTTGTTTGGTTTTTCTTTTCTTCCGTTTTTGGTTCCGGTTTTTTATCTTGTTTTGGAGACTCTTTTTTGTCTTCAAAGACAAACTCCAGTTTCCATGTTTCGCTGTTTAGCTTGAGTTTTGCCTCGAATTCTCGGCCTTCTTTGCTTTTCATTTTCAGGGCTTTTTTGGTAATGCCTTCTTTTAGGATGTTTTTTGTTTCTATTGCTGTGAGTTTTGCTTCTGCGTATTTTTTCCAGAGGACAAAGCCACATTCTTTGTCGGTGCATGAATAGGTTTTTTCTCTTTCAACAACTTCTTTTCCGCATTTCGGGCATTTTCCGAGTGTGTCAGCGGAGTCCATGTTTATTTTTGCTGCTGTGTTTTCTATTTTTGCAAAAACAGATTTTAAGAAAACGCCTGATTCTTTTACGAGGTCATCAAATTTTTTTGTTTCTTTGCCTTTTATCATTTGGGAGAGCTGAAATTCGAGGGCTGCGGAATAATCAGGTATTTTCAGTTCTTCGGGGAGTATTTTATCGAGTGATATTCCTATTTCTGTTGGGATAAAGACAGCTTTTTCTTTTGTTATGTAGCCTCTTTTGGTTAGGAGGGGGATGTAGCTTGCTCGTGTTGCTGCGGTTCCTATTCCGTTGGCTTCTTTGAGTGCTTCTTTGAGTGCTTTGTCCTTGATTTTGTAGTGTGCGTTTTCCATTAATCCGAGGATTGAAGCATCGTTGTAAAGCGGTTCCGGTTTTGTTTTGTCCTGCTTTTCATTGATTTTTCCAAGTACAGACTGCTCTTCCTGGTATTGCACTGATAATGGTTTGTCTTCTTCTGTTCCTTCTTCCGGAACTTCTTTGGTGTTTATCAGGTTTTTGTATCCGTAATCAGTATAATTTTTGAATTTTGACAGAAAAATATTTTCTTCGATGATACCTGTCATTTCGGTGTTTTCGCCTTTTGCTGGTGGCAATAAGGCTCCCGCGAGTCGTTTGACGATAAGATCAAAGATTTTCATGTCGTACTCTGGAAGCGCCGGCACTGTATCTTTATCGTAACTGAGAACTGGAATTATTGCATAGTGGCCTTGTAGTTCTCCTATGTATTTTTTACCGAGATGCATTCCGGGGTTATGCTTTTTCAGGGTTTGATAGAGGTTTGCATATTCAGGGAATTTGCCGATTAGCTCTATTGAGTTTCCTATCAGCTTTGCTTCTTCCTGGCTCAAAACATCGCAATCTGTTCTTGGGTAGCTGATAAGGTTGTATTTCTCATAGAGGTTCTGAGCGATTTTCAGGGTATCGTCGGGGGAAATTTTGTATATCCTGGCTGCGTCTTTCTGTAATGATTTTAAATCATAGAGAGCAGGTGCGTACTCTATGAAGGGTTTTTTCACGATTTTTTTGATGAAAAGGTTTTTGCCTTCACATTTTCGCATTATGTTTTTTGCGTTCTGATAATCATCAACAAAAAATTGTTTTTCTTTCATTGTTTCATCAACAAGTTTGAAAAAAACATTGTCTACTGTCTTAAAATAAATTGTCCAGAAGGGTTGCTCGACAAAGTTTTTGTTTTCGAGGTATCTTTTCACAATTTCCGCTAAAAGCCAGCTCTGAACTCTTCCGAGTGATAGCGGTTTGCCTGGTTGTCCGTACTTCACGGAGTAGAGGATTGTAAGCTGTATTCCTATTAACCAGTCTATTGTTTCTCTTGTGCGGGCTGCCTGGTAGTAGCCTTCGTATTCAGAGCAGGGTTTTCTTTCCCTGAATGCTTTTTGAATTTCGGGTGCTGTTTCGGAATGGAGCCAAATACGGGTGATTTTGTCTGTTTTGACTTTCTTTTTCTCCCGCGCGATTTCAATAATGTTTCTGTGTATCAGCTCCCCTTCCCTGTCCGGATCGCAAGCAAGGATTATTTCGTCCGCGCTTTCAAGATGTTTTATGATTTCAGCAAAAACATCTTTTTCTTTTATTGTATGCTTGAATTTCTCCGGAACGAATGGCAGGTGTCTTACTATTTCTGTCCAGTAGGCTTTGTCTGATAGTTTGTCTTTCAGATAATAGGTTATATCTGCAAGTGTTTCTATATGGCCTATGGAGTTGGTTACTATTATATCTTTTTGGTCTTTCAGGGCTTCGCGGTACTTTTTAGACATGCTCGGTTTTTCGGTGATTATTACTTTCATTTATTTTTCCCTATTAAATCAATCAGTGATGTTTGTCTGTCGTCGTGCTGAAACTCAAAAAGATTTGTTTGGTTGTCTTCTTTTATTTGCTTTTTTTGGCAGTCGCAAATAACTAGGGCGTTGCCTGCTCTGACAAGCGTTTCGAGGTTATCAGCAATTTCTTTTTCTACTAGATAGTCAGAGATTTCCTGCTCTGTTTTTTTTTCTATTTTCAAAAAAGTGATAACGCTTTTGATGCGTGTCTGCAATTTTGCAAGTTTAGGGCTTGGTTTTAGTCCGGTTCCAAGACAGAGGACACACATTGCAACTCCTTTATATTACATTAGAAAATATTCTTTTTATCTTGATTTCTATATTTCAAGATTTCTTGATTTATTGAAATATAGTTTTCTTTATAATAGTTTAATAGGTATCCCCAAATTTCCCATAGGTGTATTTTTGCTTTTGCGGTTATTGCTTTTGCTTCCAAAAAATCATCTTCATCAACTTCAAAATTTCTGTTGACTCTTGCATTTTTAACAGGCTGTATTTTTGGAGATTCTGTTTTTGCTCCTTGTATAATATCTTCTACAGTTTTGCGTTTTGTTTGCATTATATCCTCTCCAAAAGTTCGTTAAAAAAATTATTGAATTCATCCGCTGCTTTGAAAAATCTATCATCAGCTACTTCAACAACGCCTCTCCCCATTTCAGCAGAAAGCTCAAAAGCGTTTCTCTCACAAATTTGAGTTTCAAAGACACCTACTTTATATCTTTGTGCAATATCATCCAGGGCAACAGAGGCTTCTCCGGTTATTTTTAATCTTTTATTTGTATTAACCATGTTTTTCAACAACATGGTAGGAATCTCTTTTCCGATAGACTTAAACTCTTCAATAATCTCAAGAGTCTCTTCTGTGGATAAAATATCATATTGTCCGGGTCTGACAGGGATTATAAAAATATCTGCCGCTGCGAGAGCGGATCTAAACACTTTTGAATCTCTGCCGCCAGTATCAATTACAACAAATTCATGATCAAACCCTTTGACATCGTGGTGAATTGTATTAGTCAGAATACTAACTGCTTGAAATGTTGGCTCTGCGTTTTCGCGGGTCTCTCTAAAAAACATTGAAGACTTTTGCTCGTCCGCATCAATAAGCAATGTTTTCCCGCGAGATGCAAAGCAGCTCGCCAAATTTGTGGCAATTGTTGTTTTGCCAACACCGCCTTTTTTACTACCAACACAAATTACTATCATGCAACCTCCTATAACTCTTGGTTAAATAAAACAATATTCCTTTGAAACAAGAAATCAAGAAATATTTATATAAATAAACAAATAAAAAAAGAAGGGGAGTCCAGAGGGGAAAAACCCCTCTGGTTGTTAAACACCTCCTGTTTTAAGCGGGGGATTATTCCCCGCCTTTTTCTTCTGGTTCTGTTGTGAAGTTTTCGCCGAGAATGTATTTTGCGGCTTTTTCGCCTTGTGCTGCTGCAAAAACAATCATTCTTTTGTCATTTTTTAAAGCTCTTGACCAGCTCTGAATATATGCAACTGAATTTTCAAGGGTTTCTTGAACGATTCCGCAAACTCCACAAAGGAAACTTGCGCCGAACTCTGCAACAAGTTCTTCTTTGCTGTAAAGCTCGTCTCTATTTGAAAATTTTCCTGAAAGATTTCTGTTTAATCTTGATTCGTGTCCGGTTGCGTGTACTGATTCGTGAAAAAGTGTTGTGTAATAGCCTTCAGGCTTATTGACATCCTCCCCGGCCTAAAGGACGAGGATTCCTGCATCACAGATCAGCTTA
>CAZISX010000158.1:0-4766 GCA_964542005.1 uncultured Spirochaetales bacterium | reverse complement strand
AAATCAATAACTTCAACGATTTTGCAAAAGACAGCCTTGATGAATGGATTTATTTTCTCAAAAACGAAGAGATAAAACCTGAATTTAGAGCACCAGGACTAGCCGAAGCCTCTGTTATACTTGATGTTTTGAAACTTTCACCCGAAGATCGGGCAATCTACGAACACGAAATGGAAAACCTCTCCTACGAAGAAAGCATCACAAAATCGAACTTCAAAGCCGGCAAACTCGAAGGAATGAAAGAGGGAGTCAAAAAAGGCGAAAAAATCGGAATCAAAAAAGGGAGAGCTGAGGGCGAGCATCTTGCAAAAATCGAGATTGCGAAGAATCTCCTTTCTCAAAATGTGTCTGTTGAAGTTATTGTTTCAGCGACCAGTCTTTCCGCAGAAGAAATCAAAAAAATCAAAACAGAATCCTTTGTTCAAAAATAAATTGATTTTGCCTTACGCAAATCCCAAAAACGACAATGTGTTTACTTTAATATTTCCCTGTAATATCAAGCTCTTATGAGACGAGACATTTACAACATCCGAGTGAATCTTCTCCAATGATTTCAAACACTTACACAAGCAGCTTGGCTGAAAACTGCTTTAAAATCAGCTTTACTATAAAAATGATTTTTTTGACAGCAGCTTTTTTACTGTAAAAAAATTTCATAAAAACTTTAAAAATAATTGATTTTTAACCCCATAGTTGTATTATCAGACCGTTAAGTTTATTGGGTAATTACGGTTTGTTTATTTTTTTAGTAAGGAGATTAGCATGAAAAGAATTCTTGGCTTGGTTTTCGCAATGGTAGTTGCATTCGTTTTTTCTTCAGTTGCTTTCGCTCAGGACGCGGCGCCTGCTGCTGATGCACCAAAAACTCCAGCTATGGTTAAAAAAGAACATGCAGCTGCAGTAAAAGAGCTTGACAAAAAACAGAAAGAAGAAATGGCTACAATGAAAAAAGATCAGAAAACAGCTGTTGAAGAAAAGAAAAAAGCTCAGGATGAAGAAATGAAAGCTGCAACTGATAAAGCTGCAAAAGCTGAACTTAAGAAAAAACATAAAGAAGATATGGATGCTATGAAAAAAGAGCAGAAAACAGCTCTTGAAGATAAGAAAAAAGCTCAGGCTGACGAGAAAAAAGCTTTGAAAGAAGCTCAGAAAAAAGAAATGGACGAGCTTAAAGCTAAAAAATAAGTTTCATCTCAGACTCTTTTTATAAGCGGGGCTTCGGCTCCGCTTTTTTTTTATCTTGCAAAAATGCAGCACCGAAAAATTGTTTAGAACAAATCAGATTAAGCACCAAGTGTTTTCATAGACTTATCAAGATATCCAGCAGCAATTTCTGTCATGCTGCCAATTGCCGGGAACCATTCTGCCAGCAACTTTATATAGGCTGCGTTTATCTCGTTTTCGTGCTGGTAAAGGCCGCTTAAGGAGTTGATTGTTATCTCGGTTTTTATAATGTAGGACTGGGCAATGTGCATCATAAAAAGGTAAAAAAGCGGTGCGTCAACAATCTCTTTTTTGAGTCTGTAAAGCTCCTCACCCCATTTCTGGAGGAAATCGGCTGGAATCTCGGTAAAAGGAAGTTCTTTTCCGCAGGTAATTTCAGCAAGTTCGCTCTTGAATAACTCAATTGAATCAACACCTTTCCTGCATTTTGCAATAGTTGTCTGCAAAAACGCTTCTGTCTCCATCATTATATTTTTTACTTTTGCCGCATCCTCTCCTGCTTGTTTTTTATCAAAAAGAGCAAGGTTTTTCTCAATAAATCCGGAGACATTCCAGCTATTAACAAGATTTTTTGATATTGCATCTTTAAAACTCATCAAATGAGTTCCTTCAATCCATGCGCCGCCTTCTGTCGCGTTTATAACCTCGCCGCTATACTCTGCAATATCTTTTTCATAGTAACGGAGAAAATTATACCAGGTTCTGATTGTTTTAATTTCGGGAACAAAATTCCCTTTTACAACCATTTCCTCCTTGATTTTTGGAGAAGCCTTCATCCCGTTTATTGAATGATCTGCGCCACTTATGTGTGTTTGACCAAATTCTCCGAAAGCTAAATCCTGCCCTAATAAAACAATCTTTTCAAAGCCCATTGTTGTAAGCATTTTAAACGCCAGATTTGCACACGATTTGCCAGAAAAAATTGTCCCTTTATCAACTTCAAGCCATTTGTAGTGGGCAAAATCACGGTAAACAATAATAGGCTTCATCCCGTATTTATCAACACAGGTTTCATAAAGTTCCCGCCTCACAATTGTTGCAGGCATAAAATAGATTTTGCTAAGTTTTGGCTGATATTCCTCAAGGTTTGTGTAGTAATTGAGCGTCGAAATTCCCCGCTCAATCGAGGTTACTGCGTGAGGATAAATTCCGCGCTTCAATAAAATCCGAAGAGCTGTATCAACTGCAATTATAAATGCTTTGTCCTCAAGTCCCCGCAAAAGTTCAACATTTTTTTCTAAGGAAGGGCCTGCTGCGACAAGAATCGCAGGTTTTGCGACAAACTTGTCAAAAAGATGAATAATTCCAGGATATTGAAGCGTGTAATCAATATTCAAGAGCATGTTTTCAAGACCCAGCAACGAATCTTCGGGCGAGTTTCCAAAGTTGACAAGCGTCTGATTAAACGATTCTCGGAGAAATTTCATCGAGAGAAGATAGTACTCTTTATCAAGTGCCATCGCCGCATTTACAGGCAAAACTGCAATAGATTTTGCGAATAGTTTGACATCTTTTTTCTCCATGCAGTAGTGGTAAATATTGTTGTAAAGATGCTCTTTGGCAACTCCTCCAATAATATTAAGTGTTCCGTTTGAAAGAAGATGTGAGATGTCAGTCACAGAAAGTCCAAGCTTTAAAATTGAGAGCTCTTTTTCAACAACAAGGATTTTCCTAACCATTCCGGGGCGAACCAGATTTTTCAGGAATTCTCCAAGATGGTAGCCAAGACCGAATCCGAGAACAACAGTGAGCTTCGGATTTTGAAAAGTGTGTGTCTCAAGCTCTTTATTTACTGAGTTCAAAATGTTTTTTGCCTCATAATAATAGAGATTTTCTTTTGTCATTATCAAATTATTGACACCGCCCTTTTCGGCCGAAACTATTGTGCAGACATTTTCATCAACCTTGTGATTTTTAAGCTCTTTTGCAAGCTCTGGGTTAAAAAGAGCAAGTGCGTTAAGGTTCTTTTCCAGCATAAAGGAATTCATTATCTCTCCTGATAAACAAAAATTGGCAACTGAAATGCAATTAATATGCCGGAGTTAAGTGATTATTTTTTGAACTTTTTGAGGTAATCTTCAATAAGTAAGACAATTTCTTTGTTATTTTTCTTTTTTGCAACATCAAGAGCAGACAACTTATTGACTGAAATCAAAGTAGGATCAATCCCTTTTTCAATAACAAATTTAGCCATTTCAATATTGTTTTTGTCGGCAGCTTTGTACAAAAGTGTTTCGCCCCATACATCGTGCCTTGTGTTAATATCCATTTTTTTTGTTTCAACAAGATATTTTACAGCATCAACACAGCCCGTTTCACCTGCATTCATAAGAGCAGATTTGTCAACTTTACTGCCGGAAGCTGTCTCTATTGTCATGTCAGGATTTTTTTCGCCAATAATTTTAAGCATTTCGACATTACACGATTTTGAAGCAATAACAAAAGGTGTGTAATGAGTATCTTTTTCTGCTGAATTTATATCAACACCTTTACCGATAAGCTCTTTGGCCAGAGCATTGTTTTTTGTTTTGATTGCTTCAAAAAGAGAAACAGCTTCGGGTGTTGGCGGTGGCAGAATTTTTCCTGGCATCAACATTTTCTGCGGCATTTTTATTGGAGGCATTATTTTAATAAGCGGTTTGTCAGGCATAGGAACATTTTCTTTTTTAGTCTCGTTATTTTTCATAAAAAACAAAACTGCCATCAAGCAGATTGCAACCAGAAACCCGCCTGTAATCAAAAACTTCTTATTCATTGTCACCTCTCTCAAAATTAAAAAACATTGACCTATTTGGTGGATTACCCCAAAATTTTGCCGATTATATCACAAAAAATGGGGAAAAGTCAAAAAAGGAGAATTAGTGGAATTGAAAGGAAATCATTCATACCTGAATTCAAAGAATTAACACGATTGCAGCAGCTCGCCGCCGGCGCGTTGTCTATTTCGGCGGAAAACCCGTTTCTCTTTGTCATCGCGTTTCCCTGTGTCATTCCCTCGCAGGAGGGAATCCATCCCATTATTTTTACTGGTCAATTACAAAAATGGATTCCCATCTGCATGGGATGACAGCGAAATTGTCTGTGAAATAATTAAAATCCTTCAACCAGAACAGCCTGAAATCTCTTTGTATCTGCGTCAAACGAAACGCCAACCATGAATTTTTCTCTCTTATCTGTTTTGTAAGGTTCAGCATAACCCCTCTCTTTTATTTGAGCAATCGCATCAAGCGCAGTCTTTGGCATCATTTTGAATTCGATAACATACAAATAACTATCTGTTTTTATTACAGCATCAACGCGCCCTTCAGATGTTGAAACCTCACACTCAATATAAATTCCAATCATCCTTAAAATGAGAAAAATCAGCGAGTGATAGTAAGCTTCCGTGTTTTTTATAAAAATCTGGTGAGGAATTGAGGAAAAAAGAGCGTTAATATTTTTCTGGAAATCGTTGATATTATTGCTTCTTAATGATTTTAGAAGGTTTTTAGTTATCTGAGCTGTCGAGCTAATTTCCTTACCCGACAAACCGCAAAGTAAAT
>CAZISX010000157.1:3374-4977 GCA_964542005.1 uncultured Spirochaetales bacterium | reverse complement strand
GGTGCGAAGGGTTTTTATTATACAGCCCGTGGAGAGAATTGTGTTCCTGCTGTGTAAAATTGGTTATTGCGGGAATTTGCTTAATGATCACCTTTTAGTTTTACCTTTATCAATATGTGGTTATCTGACTCTTTAAGTTTGTCTGCCAGAGCTTTATACTTTTGAGACACATTGTTTTTGTCTGCAAAAGATTTAAACTCGAAGGCAGATATAATAGAGATCATATAATTATCGGCACTAACGTATTTTGGCCAGAATGCCGGCCCTCCTTCAAAATCTTCATTAAAACCAAGTTGGTATGGTATGGGTTGATCTAAAAAGGTGAATTTACCTGTCTTCTTATTAAAAAAAGAGCACGAATGGTTGTAGTTAAATTCTTTACCAATTACATCTAATAAAATGGTTGGTTTTTTTAATAGAGTACCAACGTGCATCATTAAAAATAGATAATCATCACTTTCAAAAGCATCTAATCTTTGCCATAAATATGGAGAATCTGGATTAAGTGGAGTTTTTGAATTTTTAGCATCATATTTCCCATAGTTTAATATGAAAGCGGTATCAATTGACAAATCTTTGTTTATACTCAATATGTTTTTATTATGACCATTAATTATTCTGATTTTATCCCCATATTTAAATATCCTCGGATCAGTAGAAGGAGGTCGTCGATAGTTAATTTTTTTTACAAACTCCTGCTCTTCTTTAGGGTATTCAATTTTCATTATAATGTTAAATGTTGTATCAGTAACAAATGCTGAATATCTAGAATTTAAAGCAAGATCAGAGGTAATTAGAAGATAATTACCAAAATCTCTGAAAAAAACGAATCTTACAGTATCTCCCATTGAATACTCCGGGAGATTTATCTTTCGTACAAAATCTCCATTATATTTATATTCAATAATTATTCTACTCCCTTGTATATAAATATTTCCGGTAACATGGTCAATGTTATTTTTTAAATATCGTCCGTACTCTTCCGGTCCCCTTCCTTCCTTATGGATTGTATTAATGAATTCTCCTTTTTTATTAAAAACTCTCACACCCTCATTTAGCACAGGAATGTAAATAAGTTCTTGCTCACGAAAAATTCTACCTCCATGTATTATACCTATTAACGACTCTTTGATAGTTTCAAGTGGGATATACCCTATTGAGTCTGCTATTTCTGAAAGATTAACAGTCCGACTATTGTTAACAGCTCCTGCCACATCAATAAGCCTTAAATCATTTAATTCTTGTTTATTGGCGTTGCAAGCAGTTAGTAAAATTGCAAAAAAATAAATAGCTCTATTCATACTTTTTTTGTTAATGTTATTTTGAGTGCATTATTAAAGTAGTATCCTTCCCGAGTTTTAAGTGAATATAGGAGATTTCTGCAATATCATCCAGATTAAGATTAAGTTCCGGGTACTCTTTGTAAGCGTCAATTTCAATAATGCCATTTGAAACTTGGTTGCTTTCAAAAGAGTGGATAGAAAATATTATCAACTTTATGGTACAAATACGATACGGATGATAGGTTATTCATTCTCTTCATAATAATATGAATAATCAATTCCTTTCATAAACATTTCACGGCTATTAATTTCATCTGTAA
>CAZISX010000157.1:355-3297 GCA_964542005.1 uncultured Spirochaetales bacterium | reverse complement strand
CACTCATATAATCGTTTTTGTTGATCTTACTCCAATCCACACAAAGTTTTAGTCGTTTCTTGAATATTAAATCCAACCATATTCTGGCGCTTCGCCCGTTGCCCTCCATAAAAGGGTGAGCAATGTTCATATCAACATATTTGTCGACAATTTCGTCGAATGTGTTTTCGGGCATTTGTTCAATTTTCTTCAAGGTATTACCTAAAAAGTGTGCTACTGCAAACTGAAAGCCACCTTTTGAAATATTTTTCTGCCTGATTTGTCCTGCAAAATCATAAAGGCCACCAAACAGGTAGGCGTGGATTTGCTGTAAGCCTTTTGTTGTGCCTACTTCTATGCTATTAATAAAAGAACTTTCAAATAAAGCATATGCCTTTGTTTTACTTTTCCCGTCAAGACTTTCATCACTGTACGTGAACCATTCTATGAACTTGTTTGCCTTTTTACTGGGGAATTGTTTACCCAGAGAAATAATTCCATCATAATCAAGCACATTCGAAAGGCGAATCTTTCCGTCAGGCGATTTTAATTTCAACTGGGTAGTGACACTACCCAGTTCATTTCCTTCTTTTTTAAGTTTGGCTTTGAGGTACTTCCAATAGTTTCTTGTTTTATTATAGTCGTCTTGGTCTGTAAGAACAGCGACAATATCTAAAACGGAAAACCACCATTTGTTGTTCTCTTCATCCCAAATAGCACGAACCTCGCGGTCGTCAAAGAAACGGATTGATATTTTTATGTTACTGCTCATAGTTATAATCTATTGTTGGGTTTAGTTCTGGATTCTATGGGAGCAACCCGAGCAGGTACTGTAGAGTGTTCATTGTGTCCAGTTTTGCTAAACAAAGATAGTCAGTTTTTGTATATTAATATGAGTAAATGCCATCTTAATTCATAAATATTATTGCGTATAATATTTGATAATCTTAGCATTGCACATCAAGCCACCCTAGATTTTAAAGTAGTCTGGATAATACGGCTTTGTTCCGTCGCTTCGCGCCGGATTCGCTCACGGCTTAGTTCCGTCGCTTCGCGCCGGATTCGCTCACGCTCGGGAATGCAGAAGCAGCAGGCTGGAAGCCTGCCTAAAAGAGAGAGACCCCAGTGAATGGCCAAGCAAGCTTGTCAATTCACTGGGGTCTCTCTCTTTTATTTCGCTTCGCGAAATGCTTTTGCTTCTGCATTCCGCTCGCTTAGTCGCTTATTTTACCTCTTCAAAATCTACATCGGTAACCTCTTTGTCTCCTTGGCTGGCAGATGAGCCTGCATTATTGCCTGCTCCTGCACCTGCTCCGGGATCTTGTCCGGGTGCTGCTCCGGCGCCGGATTGGGCGGCTTTGGCCATATCTTCCGATGCGGCGTGCCAGGCGGCGTTCATCTCTTCGGTTGCTTTGTCGATGGCAGCAATGTCCTGTGATTTGTGTGCCTCTTTCAGGTTAACAAGAGCTGCATCAATTGCAGATTTTTTATCCGGTGAGATCTTGTCGCCGTAGTCTTTAAGATTCTTCTCGGTTTGGAATATCATAGAGTCTGCAGCGTTAATTTTGTCGATCTTCTCTCTCTCTGCTTTGTCTGTCTCTTCGTTTGCTTTTGCCTCATCGCGCATTCTGTTGATCTCTGCCTCGGTAAGGCCGCTGGATGCCTCAATTCTAATCTTCTGCTCTTTACCTGTTCCCAAGTCTTTTGCGCTTACATGCAAAATTCCGTTTGCGTCTATATCAAAAGTAACTTCAATTTGCGGAACGCCTCTTGGTGCAGGAGGAAGACCAACAAGATCAAATCTGCCTATAGATCTATTATCTTTAGCCATTTTTCTTTCACCTTGAAGAACATGAATAGAAACGGCTGTTTGGCTGTCTGCCGCTGTTGAGAATATTTGTTTCTCGGTCTTTGGAATAGTTGTGTTTTTTTGAATAAGTGCAGTCATTACACCACCCAATGTTTCTATACCCAAAGAAAGAGGTGTTACATCAAGAAGTAATATATCTTTAACATCACCCTGTAGAATTCCACCTTGAATTGCGGCTCCAATGGCAACCACCTCATCCGGGTTGACACCCTTGGATGGGGCCTTGCCGAAAAACTCTTCAACTACCTTCTGAATAGCCGGAATCCGGGTGGAACCTCCAACCAGAATAACCTCATCGATATCACCGGTTGACATATCGGCGTCTTTAAGAGCTATTCTACATGGTTCAATAGTTCTCTTAATTAGATCACCTACAAGCTGTTCAAACTTTGCTCTTGTAATTGACATTTGTAAATGTTTTGGTCCTGATTGATCAGCAGTAACAAACGGTAGATTTATATCTGTTGACTGTTTGCTTGAAAGCTCTATTTTTGCTTTTTCTGCCGCTTCCCTAAGTCTTTGCAATGCCATAACATCTTTAGAAAGATCGATTCCACTTTGAGCTTTAAACTCATTGATCATCCACTCTGTAATACTGTGGTCAAAATTGTCTCCGCCAAGATGAGTGTCCCCGTTAGTGGATTTAACTTCAAAAACGCCGTCTCCAAGTTCAAGAATGGAAATATCAAATGTTCCTCCACCAAGGTCATAAACTGCGATTTTTCCTTCTTTCTTTTTATATTCGCCATATGCTAATGCGGCGGCAGTAGGTTCATTTATAATTCTTTTTACTTCAAGACCTGCAATTCTACCTGCGTCTTTCGTTGCCTGTCTTTGAGCATCATTAAAATATGCAGGAACAGTGATAACTGCTTCAGTTACCGGTTGTCCAAGATACGCTTCAGCTGTTTCTTTCATTTTTTGTAAAATTGCCGCACTTACTTCAGGTGGTGCATACTCTTTATCGCTGATTTTAACTCTTGCGTCGCCATTTGTACCCTTTATAACATCGTAAGGGATAAGTTTCATCTCTTCAGATACTTCATCAAATCTTCTTCCCATAAATCTCTTTATAGAGTAAATAGTATTTTTA
>CAZISX010000157.1:0-345 GCA_964542005.1 uncultured Spirochaetales bacterium | reverse complement strand
GTAACCATCTGGTTTTTTGCCGGTTGTCCAACGAGTCTTTCCCCTTTTGAAGTGTACCCAACAATTGACGGGGTCGTTCTTTGTCCTTCTGCGTTCTGAATAACTATTGATTCACTGCCTTCCATAACGGCAACACATGAATTTGTTGTTCCAAGGTCGATACCTATTATTTTTCCCATTTTTTAAATCTCCTTATATATGATTACAAATTAAAAATTATTTCTAAAATTAAGCAGGTTTACCTATTTTTACCTGTGCAGGCCGGATTACCCTGTCATGAAGCATATATCCGCTTCTAAAAACTTCAATAATCGTTTCTTTATCATAATCGCCCACATCCATAAG
>CAZISX010000156.1:3482-5162 GCA_964542005.1 uncultured Spirochaetales bacterium | reverse complement strand
CAAATGGGCGTTGACACACTCCTTCTTGCTGACTCAACTTCCCGCTGGGCACAGGCTCTGCGCGAAATGAGCGGCAGACTCGAGGAAATCCCAGGTGAAGAAGCGTTTCCTGCTTATCTTTCTTCCAGAATTTCCGAATTTTATGAAAGAGCAGGTGTTTTAAGACTTAAAAACGGAAAAACAGGTTCTCTGACAATTGGCGGCGCAGTAAGTCCTGCCGGCGGCAACTTTGAAGAACCTGTAACGCAGTCAACGCTTGCTGTTGTCGGCTGCTTTCTCGGACTTTCAAGAGCCCGTTCAGATGCCAGAAGATTCCCTTCGATTGATCCGCTGATTTCATGGTCAAAATATCTTGACAGATTTGCCAAGGAAGATGAATCTTCTCAGTGGGTTACAACAATTGCTGATGCAAAAAAAATAATCCATGAAAGTGATGAAATCGGCAAAAAAATGTCGGTTGTCGGTGAAGAGGGCGTTTCAATTGATGATATTACAATTTATCTTAAAGGCGAATTTTATGATGCTGTATTTCTGCAGCAGAATGCTTTTGACAAGGTTGACACCGCAACGCATATTGAAAGACAAAGAGAGCAGCTTTCTCTTGTAAAAGAAGTGCTTCTGAAAAAATTCAATTTTGCAGCCCGCGATGAGGCAAGAAAGTTTTTCCTTTCGCTCCAGAATTCTTTTATTCAGTGGAACTACACACCAAAGGAAAGCCGTGAATACAATACTAAAAAAGAGCAGATTTTAAGCTTAATCAGAGGATAATGATATGGTAAAAACATACAACCACATAGAAAAAATCAAGGGCAGCATTGCCCAGATAAAGGCTGAAAATGTTCGTCTCGGCGAGCTTGCTCAGGTAAAAATGCGTGATGGGAGAACAACTCTGGCGGAAGTTATCAGCTTTAATGGAGACAAAGTAAATCTCCAGATTTATAGCGGAACAAAAGGTGTTTCTACTGGCGACCAGATTCGTTTTATCGGGAAACCGATGCAGGTTGCGTGCGGCGAATCACTTCTTGGCAGAATGTTTTCAGGTTCAGGCGAACCGATTGATAACGGACCGCAAATTATGGAAGAATCTGTTGATATTGGAGGGCCTTCTTTCAATCCTGTAAAAAGAATTATCCCGCGCCGGATGGTTAAAACAAATATTCCGATGATTGACATGTTCAATTCGCTGGTAATAAGTCAGAAAATTCCGATTTTTTCGATTCCTGGCGAACCTTACAACGAGCTTCTTGCCAGAATCGCAAGCCAGACTGATGCTGACATAATTATTCTGGGAGGTATGGGACTTAAATTTGATGATTACGAATTTTTCAGACAATATTTTTCAAAAACAGGTGCGCTGGAAAAGACAACAATGTTTGTACATCTGGCTTCGGATCCTGTTGTTGAGTGTATTTTAGTTCCTGACATGGCTTTAGCTGTTGCTGAGGAATTTGCTGTAAAAAACAAGAATGTCCTTGTTCTTCTCACTGATATGACTGCATTTTCCGATGCACTCAAAGAAATTTCGATTTCGATGGAAATGGTTCCTTCAAACCGTGGTTATCCCGGCTCGCTCTACTCCGATTTAGCTTCCCGCTACGAAAAAGCTGTTGATATTGAAGGCTCAGGCTCAATCACAATTATTGCGGTTACAACAATGCCTGGCGATGATGTAACCCATCC
>CAZISX010000156.1:0-3472 GCA_964542005.1 uncultured Spirochaetales bacterium | reverse complement strand
TATATCACAGAAGGTCAGTTCTATCTTCACAACGGCGTAATTGATCCGTTTGGCTCACTTTCAAGACTCAAACAGCAGGTTATGGGAAAAGTTACAAGAAAAGACCATTCAGATCTTGCAAATGCGATGATTAGGCTATATGCTGATGCTAAAAAAGCGAAAGACAGGGAATCAATGGGCTTTAGACTTAGCGCGTGGGACAAAAAACTTCTCGCATATTCCGAGCATTTTGAGAGCAAAATGATGAATCTTCAAGTTAATCTTGATATTCTTGAACAGCTTGATTTGGGCTGGCAGATTCTTGCGGAATGTTTTGATTCCAATGAGGTTGGTCTCAAAAATGAGTGGGTTGAAAAATACGGCAGGTGGAATAAAAATTAGGGAGGCCGTATGGCTGAGATAAAACTAAATAAAACTGAGCTTAAAAAGCAGAAAACGCTCAAAGATCAGCTCACAAAATATCTTCCGACACTGCAACTCAAAAAACAACAGCTTCAGGCAGAGGTAGAATACGCGAGACAAAGAACAGAAGCTATTGAAATTGCTATGACAAAGCTTCAAAATGACCTTAAAACATGGTCTGTTCTTTTTTCTCAAAAACTAACTGTAAATCTTTTTGAGTTTTTACAGATTGAGGAGATTGAAACAGAAAAGGAAAATATTGCAGGCGTTGATATTCCTGTTTTTAAAAATCTGAAATTCCATGAAAAAAAATACTCAATTTATATGATGCCTGTATGGTTTGATCGTGGAATTGCTGAACTCAGAAATCTTATCACTCTTCGGGAAGAACAGAAAATAGCTAAAAATAAGATGCAGCTTCTTGAGGAAGAATTAAGGCAAACAAATATCAAGGTAAACCTTTTTGAGAAGCGAATGATTCCTGAATGCACCGAAAACATCAGAAAAATCAAGATATTTCTCGGAGACCAGGAAATTGCTGCAATCTGCAACGCAAAAATAGCCAAAGATAAATTAAAACGGAAAGAAGTTGCCGGGGAGGTTGCCGCATGATAGAAAAAATGCAAAAACTTCTCTTTATCGGGCTGGAATCTCAGAAAACCTCTTTTGTTGAAAAACTTCAGGAAATCGGAGTAGTTGAGATTACTCAGTGGAAAGGCGATTTAACCAAAAAGAACAATGGAGATATGACAAAGGCAGAGAGAATTCTTGCTGCCTGGAAAACGCTTATCAAACTTGAAAATGAAAACAAAATCTGCACAATTAATCCCGCAAATGGAGAAGAAACCGCAGAACAAATTGTTGAAAGCATTTTCAGACACGAAAATGAGATAAATCAGCTTAAAGAAAAACGGGCTCTTATTGAGAACAAGCTCGAATCAATCCGCGACTGGGGATATTTTGACCCTAATCTTGTAAAAGAAGTGGAAAAAAGAGGCAACCTTTCAATCCAATTTTGGGATGTCCAGTCAAAGGTAGAGCATCTTGTAAAAATTGAAAACACGATAGCTGTCGTGAAGATTAACCATGACGCAATGCGCAGTTATTTCATGACCTTATCCGGCAAACCGATTCAAATAAAGCACTGTCTGGAAATCCGTTTTGATCAGGGATTAGCACATATTGAGGCTGAATTACGGACAAACCTTGAAAAAGAGGCGCATCTTAAAAACGAACTTTACAGCTACATCTGCAACAAAGATTTGGTCTTCAGATTTTATCTTGAGGAGCTTAATAAAGTAAACTTCACAAATGCAATTAACAATTCTGCTGCGCCAATTGAAAACATGATTTTTGCAATGCAGGGCTGGTCTCCAGAAAAAGACTCAAAAAAACTAACAGAGAAACTGGCAGAATTTCCAATTCACATTGAACAAATTGAGGCCGACCCTGAAGAAAGAATCCCGACCTACATTAAAAACAATAAATTCGGGACGCTTGGAGAAGATCTGATTTCAATTTATGATACGCCAGCCTATAAAGACTGGGATCCAAGCTCATGGGTTTTCTTCTCTTTTGCTATATTTTTTGCAATGATTTTTGGAGATGGCGGCTACGCAATGATAATGCTGGGACTCCTCATCTATTTTAAAAAGAAAGTCAAAAAGCCTAAGCCTGCATTAAAAAGATTTTTCAACATGTCAATATCAATCAGTGCGGTAACGCTGCTGTACGGTCTTGCATCAGGCTCTTTTTTCGGATTTGCACAAGACAACAAACTTTTTGGCTGGCTTATAAATGCCAGACTTTTTGATTCCGGCGACATTGGCCTTATGATGAAAGTTTCAATAATTATTGGAATGATTCATATCTGCCTATCGTTAATTCTCAAAGGTTTCCGGTCACTTATTGATGATTCCGACTGGATTACACCAATTACAAATATTGCGTGGATTGTGATAATCTGGTCATTTTACTTCTGGTATAAATTTAACGACAATCCTGTGACACAGCAATCAGCAGACCTTTCACTAAATATTTTTATAGGCGGTGCGGCGGCTGTATTTTTACTTGCAGGCAGAACATGGAACCCTATATTTGCTGTTTTAAAAGGACTTCTCGCTCTTTACAATGGAGTCCAGTTCTTTTCTGATATATTGAGCTATATCCGAATTTTTGCACTTGGATTAAGCGGTGCACTTATTGCGCAGAGCTTCAACGGAATGGCAGAACAACTTTGGCAAAGCGGCATTTTCGGAATGCTTTTTGCGCCTGTTGTATTTCTTTTTGGACACTCGCTCAACTTCATTCTCTGCATTATGGGCGGTGTTGTACACGGACTCAGACTTAATTTTCTGGAATGGTATAGATGGAGTTTTGATGGGGGCGGAAAAAATTTTAAACCACTAAAAAACCTGTTAACGGAAGAATAACTTAAGGAGGACACTATGGATTTAGGAAGTTTTGGACCTATTTTGGCACTTGGACTCGGAGCTGTAGGAAGCGCAGTAGGATGCGGAATCGCAGGCATGACATCTCACGGAATTATGTCAAAAGTTGATGAAGGACATGCAAAATTTGTAGCACTTTCAGCAATGCCGGCATCACAGTCTATCTACGGATTTGTTTTAATGATTATGCTTAACCTTCGTGTAAAAGAGCTACTCGCAGCCGGACAAGACACATCCTACATTTTTGCAATCGGATTTGCAGCAGGAACAGCACTTATGATGAGCGCGATTTATCAGGGGAAAGCATGCAGCTCAGCAATTCTTGCAGTTTCCAAAAAACCATCAGCATTTGGTATGTCAGTTATGTCTCCAGCAATGATCGAAGGTTTTGCGATTTTCTCACTTGTTGGCGGAATATTACTTAGATAACTATCATCCTCAGAATTTAATCTCAAAAGTACCTAAAGCTTCAAAACATAGAATTAAAGATGGAAGGGTTTTGTTATTTGAAGTCGAGTTATTTCGTGAATTGAATTGACCAGTTATCAAGTTTTCCCGTGTCGCTGGAGCCTCTGTCTGTAACCTTTAAAATCCAGTTGCCAACCGGACTTTGTGTGTTG
>CAZISX010000155.1:3443-5222 GCA_964542005.1 uncultured Spirochaetales bacterium | reverse complement strand
GATGTTGCTGGTGGTGATTTCAGCGGACTTATGATGTTCAAGGTTGCGGCTGAAGCTGCTTTAAATATTGGCGATGAAGTAACAGTAACTGGGAAAGTTGGTGCATATCAGGGCGCAAACGAGCTTATGTACGGAACAGTTACAAAAACAGGAACAACGACTCCTCCGGCAGCAGTAAATGTGACAATTGCAGATATCGCAGATAAACACAGAGGTTCTCTTGTTAAAGTTACAGGAGCCGGACTTAAGGTAACAGAAAAGCCTTCCGCTGAGAATTTTTATGTGATGAAACTTGAAGGTGGCATAAATATTGTCGGAACATTTTTAGCGAAAGATGCACTTAATGTTTTTGAGGTTGGCGATACTTTCACCTCTCTTTCCGGCATTTATGAATACCAGTATGCTGCAAAAAGAATTCTTCCCATATCAATTAATGATCTTGCAAAAGCAACAAAAAAGAAAAATGAAACAACTGCAACAAAAGCTCTCTCTTTTGCAGAAAATCTTTGGCTAAGAATTGCTGCGTTTTTTAATATTTAAGACCTCCACACTTAAATAACCTTTTCCGCTAAAACAAAAGATTTTGAGGATGCGATTACATAATTAAGCGAAGATTATGTATATTCATTTCATAGAGATGAATTTAATCAAAATATTATAAAGATTCTTAAGTTTATCAAAAATATCCCCAACTTGCCCGCTACCTCCCCTGCGTTGCCGGTACTCCTTTTAAAGAAGGCGAATTGTACAAAGACCAAATTCTTTTAAAAACATTTGTTTTTGCCCTTATTTGTTTGACAAACCTAGGCACAGAAGATAATTATTATTCTCCGGGTGACAGTAGAAAATTTTCGGCGTTGCCTACGGCGTTTCCCTTTGGGGCAGCGATATGATGGGGAGTAGCCGGCCATCCACCCTGAATTATCTGACAAACTCAAATATTCTGCCTTTAATGGGTATGAATATGTATGAAAACAATAAAAACAGCTTTGATAATGTTTTTCAAGAATTAATTTGAGAACCGAACAATTCAAACTTACAAATATGCCTGTTCGCCATGAAGCGTATCATCAAGTCCTTTTTCTTCTTCCGCAAGATCAACTTTGACAGGAGTAATCTTGTTAATAACAATAAGCATACCGTAGGAAACGACTAACGCATAGATTGAGGCACCTGTTACTGCAATTATCTGCTTCACAAAAAATGAAGTTCCGCCAAATAAAAGGCCATCAGCACCGGCAGGGTTTATTGCGGTTGATCCGAAAACGCCGAGTAGAATAATACCGATTGTGCCTCCAACGCCATGAACGCCCCAAACATCAAGTGCATCGTCCCAGCCAAGTTTGTTTTTCATTGCTACTGCATAGTAACAGACACCTCCAGCAATAATACCGATAAGAGCGGCATGATGTGTCGAAACAAATCCTGCGGCTGGTGTAATTGTTGCAAGCCCAGCAACTGAGCCGGTCAAAAGTCCTACAAACTTTGGTTTTTTTGCGTAAATCCATTCTATAAAAAGCCATGTTGTTCCTGCAAAAGAGGCTGCAACATCGGTGTTTAAAAATGCAAGTCCGGTAACTGCGTCAACCTGAAGTTCAGATCCGGCGTTGAAGCCGTACCAGCCAAACCACAAGAGTCCTGTGCCAAGCGCAACAAGCGGAATGCTGTGAGGGCCGTGTTCTGCAACTTTTCTTTTGCCGACAAAAAATACGCTGGCAAGTGCTGCCATTCCTGCGATTGCATGAACAACAATGCCGCCTGCAAAATCAAGAACTCCCC
>CAZISX010000155.1:1079-3433 GCA_964542005.1 uncultured Spirochaetales bacterium | reverse complement strand
ATATTCCGCCGCCCCAAACCATGTGGCAGAAAGGAAAATAGACAAGCAGAAGCCAGCCCACAAGAAATATCAGATATGCCGGGAATCTTACGCGATTTGTGAAAGCTCCGGTAATAAGTGCTGGTGTAATAATTGCAAACATCATCTGATAGGCGATAAATACAAGCAGCGGAATCTGGTTGTTCGGAGAATAGGCATCGTTAAGTGTGACTCCAGCCATAAACGCTTTGTCCAGGTTTCCGATAATGCCGTAAACATCACCGCTGAAACAAAGTGAATAACCTACTGCATACCAGAGCACTGTGGTAACTGACATTGAAACAAAACTTTGCATCATAATTGCAAGAACATTTTTTCTTCCCACCAGACCGCCGTAAAAAAATGCAAGTCCTGGTGTCATCAGCATTACAAGGCTTGTCGCAAGAAGCATAAAGCCTGTATTTCCCGGATTAAAATTCATCTTGAACCTCCAAAAAAATAATAAACCGCAATTTTATACCACAACACTCTTTTGGCAGAATTAGCGCGCGGTTATATTTCTATTTTTAAAAAGCCTTTTTCGCTGCTTTATTTGCTGCTACTAATGAAACGCTAATGAAAAGAGCTTGCTTTAGCACTTTATTATGTTATAAAGGAACAACCTCTTTATGGAGATGCGTTTGTCGGAAAAAACACCTCAAATCCTTTTTGTGGAAGATGAGCCGAATCTGCTCAACAGTCTTAGTTATATCCTTGAGAGTGACGGGTTTGTGGTAAAAAAAGCACTTTCAGCTGAAGAAGCCGTGATAATCCTTAACAATTTTGTTCCTGATGTTGTGCTGCTTGATGTGATGCTTCCAGGGATAAGCGGTCTGGAACTTGCTGCAAAAATCAAAAAAAATCCAACACTTAAGCATACTTTTATTATTATGCAAAGCGGTATTGAGGAAGAAGACGATGTAATTTCAGCACTTGAAAATTATGCTGATGATTATATTACAAAGCCGGTTAAACCGAGAATGCTGATTGCCAGAATTAATGCGGTTTTGCGGCGTGCCGGGAAAAAAACAGAGGTTGTGGAAAACATTGAACACGGTGCATTTCTTATTGATGTCCATAGCAGAAAAGTTTTTCTCGATAAAACAGAGATTGAACTGACAAAATCAGAGTTTGATATTTTAGCACTTCTGGCTTCGCAGCAAAATCATGTTTTTTCAAGAAACCGGATAATTGGATCGCTGCATGGTGACGACTTTTTTGTGACTGAGCGGAGCATTGATTTTCTGATGTTCAGTCTCAGAAAAAAACTTCACTCTTTTGGTGAAAAGATTGAGACTGTGCGCGGCGTTGGCTACCGTTTTAACGCCGATGATTAAAGATGTCAGAATATCTGTTTTACTTATTATTTCTCTATTATTTTCAGGGCTGATTCCGCTTTTCGTCACAGCACTTCTTGGTTATTCTGCTGCAAAAGATGAGCTGAAAAATCAGGCGTTTATGCAGCTGGAAGCTGTTCGCAACATCAAAAAAAATCAGATAGAGCGGCTGTTTGCCGATGCCGGCACTTTGCAAAAAACAAAAACAGATCTCCGTCACACCATAAATCAGATTATGAATGAACGCTCAGGCATGGGGAAAACTGGAGAAACCTATCTTGTCGGCAGTGATTTTCTGATGCGCTCAGACAGTTATCTTGATCCGGTCAACAGAAATGTTGAGGCTTCTAAAAATGGAACTATTGCAAATAACGGAGTTGACACCGAAGCTGCAAAACGGGCATTGAACAACAACATAGGCCACGATCTTTTGCTTGACTACCGGAAACAAAAGGTGTTCTCAGCCTATGCACCGCTTCAAACAGGCAGCGAAGTATGGGCAATTATTGCAGAAATTGATGAAAAAGAGATTGATGACAGGATTGCAGAGGCTCTAAACACCAAAATTATGGTGATTATTGTTGTATCTTTAGGCCTTACGCTGCTACTTGCACTGCTGATTTCCCGTTTTATAAGCAGAAATATAAAAAGTGTTGTGCAGGAACTTCAATTTATTATTAAAAGCGTGCTTCACAACAGATTTTCAGAACGCGGAAATCCTGAAAAAGCAGGTGTTGACTTTCGCAGCGTTATTGAAAGCACCAATCAGCTGGCAGATGCTTTCATCAAAAAAACAGCTGAAAAAAGAGAGCTTGAAAATGCAATTCAGGTCAATCAGCGGCTTGAAATAATTGGTACAATGGCGAGCGGAATTGCTCATGATTTCAACAACATTTTAAGCTGCATGTATGCCCATGCCGATATTGTGCAGCAGGAAATAGAGCCTGATTCTTTTGCTGCTGAAAACATGGAACAGATTGTAACCGCAGTTGAGCGGGC
>CAZISX010000155.1:0-1069 GCA_964542005.1 uncultured Spirochaetales bacterium | reverse complement strand
ACATTGCTGCCGTAATTAAAGAAACAATAAAATTTCTCCAGGCAGGCAAGCCTAAAAATGTAGAAATAAGAACCAATATTTTAACTGACACCTGCTTTGCAGCTCTTGATTTGACAGAACTTTATCAAATTATGCTGAATCTGTGCACCAACTCTTTTTATGCGATGAAAGATTGTGGCGGTGTGGTAGAAATCAATCTCTCAGAAGAGATTTTACAGAATTCCGGGAATTTGCCCGACAGCCGCTACTGCAAAATTACGGTAAAAGACACGGGAACAGGCATGGACAAAGAGACTGCTTCACACATTTTTGAGCCATTTTTCACAACAAAACCGGCAGATGTCGGGACTGGAATGGGACTTTTTGTTGTGCACAATATTGTTCATAATTGTGGTGGCCGACTTGATTTTTTTTCAGAGCAGGGAGCTGGCTCAACATTTGTATTGTATCTGCCTGCACAATAAGAACAAAATAAGAGATTAGATTTGCCCAGATTCTTACCTATTTTATGCTGCAAAATTATAGAACTTTAAATTCACAGGATTGTAGAGACGCAAAATTTTGTGTCTGTTTTTTTGCCGTTGGCGCGTCGTGTTGGATTTTTTGATTTGTAGGGGTTTTCGGCGGAAAACCCGTTTTCAGGATTTACACCGTCATTTTCTGACAGGGCTTGCGGCTAGCCCTTTGCCCGGACGGTATTTTAGCACCAGCTTTGCTTGGCGAACGGCTCAGTGAATGCAACGAACACTCATCTTGGCATCCGTCATGACACTGTCCACAAGTCCATTGTCGAACATCACAAGCCATACGCCACCATAAGTACCCTCACCAGCCGAGGACGACCAGAACCAATCTGTGTCGCCAAATACCGAATATTTAACTGAATCATCTTTTCCGCAACTCCAGCATTCATCCATTGTCCAGCAGTTTGCCTTACTCAGACAGCTGTCATCCACACTGCACGCGCCGCCAGTCACTGTGCCGGGACAGTTTTGAATCAGTGTCCGCAGCTCAGATATTGTCGGCAGTCTGCCACCGATTGAGGCGCAGTAATCCTTTGCTTCCTGCC
>CAZISX010000154.1:4861-5281 GCA_964542005.1 uncultured Spirochaetales bacterium | reverse complement strand
TGTAATATTCAGCAATTGCAGCACCAACATAAACAGAGCTTTCTCTTGCCGCAACAGGCATAGAGCTTGTGTTGCAGATAATGCAGGTTCTATCCATAAGTTTTTTGCCGGTTGAAGGATCTTCAAGCTCTGGAAATTCTCTAAGAATTTCAACAACTTCGCCAGCTCTCTCTCCGCAGGCAACAACAACAACAACCTGGATTTCAGCATATTTTGAAATCTGGTGCTGAAGAACTGTTTTGCCAGCTCCGAAAGGTCCAGGAGTGCAAAAAGTTCCACCCTTTGCAACAGGAAATGGACCATCAATAATTCTGCATCCTGTAACAAGCTGTTTGTCAGGAAGAACTCGTTCGCCGAAACGGAGCGGGAATTTAGCCGGCCATTTCTGAACCATTCTAACCTCAAGAGTTTCGCCTTTTT
>CAZISX010000154.1:0-4808 GCA_964542005.1 uncultured Spirochaetales bacterium | reverse complement strand
CTCCAATAATTTCAGCTATTTTTTCATCAACAGTGTAGTCGCCTGCCGGTGCAATCCATTGAACTTTCCCTTTGCCTTGAAAAGTAAAAGGAACCATAATTTTGTGGTCAATAATTCCTTCAGGAACACTGCCTAAATAATCAGCACGGGAAACAGTGTCACCTGTTTTGGCAGACGGAGTAAAACTCCATTTTTTATCTCGTGGAATTGCTTGAAGATATACACCGCGCGGCAGAAAATATCCAGCCTCAGCCGCAATATTTTCGAGCGGATTTTGCAGACCGTCATAAACCATTTTAAGAAGTCCAGGTCCAAGCTCAACAGAAAGCAAATCCTCATCAAATTCAACAACATCCCCCATTTTCACCCCTTTTGTCGGTTCAAAAACCTGAACCTTGGCGTGACTTCCATTAATCTCAATAACCTCGCCCTTTAACCGTTCGCTTCCTGTCAAAAGATAGGCTAGCGCGTTTTGCCTGATAATACCTTCAAACTGGACAGTCATCAGGTTGCCCTGAGCTGCCATAACTACCCCTTTTGCCTCTGGATTCATAAATAGACTCCTTAATATTTTTAACCTTTTACAATAGTTTCAAGTATTTTCTCTCCAGCCTCGAAATCAAGGCTGTTCCAGCGGTTTCTAACCATAAACCCAATAATATACGAATAAATAACATGATCCCCGAAAAGAGATTCCTGACCAACATCCTCCATTATCATAAAACGGATTCTGTCGAGTTCTTTTTCTAGTTCAAGCGGTTCTTTATTCATCAGCATAATAAATTCGTGAATCTCAGGCAAGATACTTTTAAGACCAAGATCGCTCGTAGTTCTGTTCTCCAAAATTGTCTGGACAACATTGTAGTCACCCTTTAAATTTCCTTCAAGCGGCAGTCCCATTTTTTGAATTCGCAGAGCTGCAAGAACTGTTCTTATTGTTGTTGCAATTCTTGCGTAAAATCTGAAAAATCCTGACTCGTCGTGCTGAAGATAGTCAAAATACTGAATATAAAGTGACTCAATATTTTTCAACCGATCTGCGTCATCTTTGTATTTCTCAAGGTAATCAACCATAAATTCGGGGTATCCGTCAGGATGAAAAATTGAGGGATTTGAAAGGAATTTTTCAATTTCCTCAATATCAAGAACCCGATCGCGATAAAAATCAATTTCTCGGCCTCTGTTTCCGCGAAGCTCTTCAGGAATAGGCATTCGTGATTTCAAAATCAGCTCAATGTTTTTAATATCATTAAGCATCAAGATTTTGTCGATATTTTCGCGGTAAGGTTCAAAGAGAAATTTGTTCTCTTCCAGAAAATCCACAAGAGTTCCTGGCAGTTCCGAATCCCATAAAAGGTCTGGAAGCGAAGCAATTATATAATTATTCATTTTCATAGGTAAAAACCTATTTTCCGAAAATAATGTTTTTCAGTTCAGGACGGACAAAATTAGCAAGCAGTTCTGTTAAGGATTCCTCCGAAAAATCAAAAAGCATCTGCTGATTTTTGAAGGAAAGAACAAAGCCGCTTGGAATTTTTTCGCTGCCTAGATTTATGCCGCCTTTTGTTTTTTCCACAACCTCGGATTGAATATAAGTAGTTAATTTTTTTGATAATTCATCTGAAAAAGAGATTTCAATATTCTCCTTGGAACCTTTTGCAACATAGCTTGTTACAATTTCAGTTATTATGCTTTTTACAACATCCTCGTTTTTTAGAGATGAGCTTAGAGGCTCGCTGATGGATTTAGTCAAAATATTGTTTATTATTGAGTGCTTAAGTGCATCAATTGCCTGTCTGGAAGAAATTCTTAAAGTTGATTCAAGAGTCATTTTCTCGTGAGCCGCTTTTTTTTGGGCATCCTCAACAATTTCCTTAGCTTTTTTTTCTGCTTCAGCCAGAATAAGGTCTCTTTCCGCAATAGCTTCCGAAATAATTTTTTTCTTTTCCTCTTCTGCTGGTGAGATGATTGATGATTTCAAATAATTGGAAATATCCTGAATCTTTTGACTAGCCGGAGAGCTTTCTAAAATGTTTTTTTCGCTCATAGAGACCTCCTGTGTATAAAAAATGTATGAAGAACTCATTTGTGAAATAGTTTACAATTAAAAGAAAAGGAAACAAATTTTTTTTTCAAAAACCTGAAAGAATTCTGCAAAGGAAAAGTGTTAGAAAATGGTTGTAATTACTATCAAAAATACTAATAAGAGCTTTTCTGTTTCAGATTTGAGTTGACGCACTGGAATCTTGAGTTGGATTAATCTTTTAATCCTCACTATTTTTGTAGAAGGAGGCAAACCGGAGTACAAAATGGACGCAGCAAACTTTATGTTGTTTACTTTCAGGCGGTAATACGCTTTTCAAAACTCCTTGCTTGATTGAACTCGAATACTGCATGCCTTCCCCCTAATTTGAGGCAACATATATATTGGTTCATAGTGCTATTTCTTCTTTTTTTTCTTTTCCTCTATTTCTTCTTTTTCATCTTCTTTGGATAGAGACAAAAAATTTTCACCTGAAACAATGCTTTGCCCCAGCTCTTTTTCAGTTTCCTCTCGTGCTTTTCCTGCTACTTTGCCGCCTCTTGTGGCAACTTTTTTGTTTTTTTCAAAAGTGTCTCATTTTCCCATCTGGAGCAACAAGTTTCAACTGTCGACAAATTGTCGACAGTTCAATATCAGATTCGAGAAACACCCTTTTTTTTCATCTGAAACCAGTAATCACGAGGATTTACACTATCTGTCAATGCAGCGACAACATCAATAATTGAAAAATACCATTCATCTTCATGCCAAACTCGGCGGATTTGCTTATTGTCAAATACTATTAATTTGCTTTCAGTCATTTTTATCGTGCTCCCTAAAACAAATCATAATTTCAAACTGTTTTGTGGTCAATAGCATGAGAGTGAGTTTTGGTTGTTCTATAATCCAGATAATGCATTATTTCCTGTGATTTTAAAGGCTCTACGGCAAGCATAAGGATAGAAATGTAATATCTCGATTTTTTATGTCAAAGCTGGGTACTTTTTTTCCTCCAGCTAGGTGCCTTTTTTATTTTTTCTTTTGCAACTGCCTGATTTTCCGGCAAATTAAGAATTTCCAGCTGGGTACCTGAGTAGATTAGTATTTAATCAATTAGAGTTTCGGGACATTTTCTTTAAACAGTTTATAGTATTCTGCAGCAAAATTACGCGGAATATCTGGCAGATAAAGCCAATAAGAGGCTATCTCTCTAATCTTTTCAATAGATATATGCTGTTCATCAAGCATTAGTTTCAAAAGCTCAAGTGTTGTTAATACCGTAATTTCCAATTCTTTCGCAAGAAAAAACATGTCACTGTCATCCGTGACTACTGGAATCTCAAAATGCATACCAAAAGCAAGACACCAGACATCAATATCTGATACCTGCTGAAACGACTCAAACTCTTCTGAATGGCGTATCGTTTTTACAATAAAATCTATCTCTTTCTTATCTTTTTTTGAAAGGGAAAAATTCAACTTTCTGTCTTGTAAATATCTTTCATCAAAAAACCAGTGAAATTTTGCTTTAAATCCGCTTGCATCAAGTCTGCTGCTCTTTTTAAAAACTTCATCTTCCAGATATGGGTGAATAAGCAGTGTATATGTTGCTGTCTTGCCAAATTTCTGATGAATCAAGGGATATATGCTGTGACCTAACTTAAGATAAGCGTTGGTATCAAGAAGAATCCTTTTTTCACTCATTCATAAGAGCCGCATATATTCCATAAGCATCCTGAATTGAGACATTCATAATTTCAGAAATAACAGGGGCTGATTTGCTTTTATCCAGCAGATACTCTTTCAAAGTATTATAAAAAGGAGTTTTAAACACTTCTTTACACTTTTCAATATAATGTCTGCTGTCAATAGCGCTCCCTAATATTTTCTCCGAAACAAGCTCAAAATTTTTGTTAAAATCAGCCGCCAAAGCATGTTGATTGATTTTCAGTTTCTCCTGGCCAGAATATTCCGCATAACGGTTGAGTCTGCAGCCAATAATTGATGGAGAAAGAACCATATTTAAGGCACATTTTAGGATATATTCTTTTTGCTGAAAAAATGCAGCGTCTTTAATCTTATTATAAATAGCTTCAGTTTGTTCCTGTGACAAAAGAAGAGCCTCAGCAAATTGATCTGCAAAATCCTCTGCTTCATCGCCTTTGAGCTTTGCAGCTTTTGTGTGAGCAAGCTCGTGTGCCATCCAAAATTTAAAATCGTGAATTTTTACATCAAGATTCAGATAAACCCATGTTGTTGATTTTTTTGGAAGATAGATGTGCAGTGCGTTACAATGATTTTTCTGCTCGCCCCAAAGAACAGGCACCAAAACAGCCTTCATCTCAACAAACAGATTAATAAGATCGCTGAAGTTGATGACATCCTTTGTGGTTTTCCCCATTTTATTTCTTACAGAATCGGCAACCTTATTGATATATTCGTAATCAATTTTTGGATCTATTAAAACTGGCGGTGTAGAAAGTCCGTCAAATGGCAGATATTCTGACAGCTGCTCTAAAACAATACCCATTTCTTTTGCTTTTGAAATATGTTCTTCATATATTTTTGTGTTGCCTTTTTTTCTGAAAGCAATCTGCGGATCGGTTTCATCTTCTTTAATCTCAACTATTTCGGCAAAATCAAGGCCGAGAATTTTTCCTAATTTAATAAGATGTAGCGGTTTTGGAAACTTTTCACCTTTAAACCATTGAGAGATAATCTGACGAGTTACACCTAAAGCTTTTGATATATCAGTCTGATTAAGACCGTTTTTTTCTGCAGCGCT
>CAZISX010000153.1:0-5285 GCA_964542005.1 uncultured Spirochaetales bacterium | reverse complement strand
TGCTGCAGATACACCGCTTTGCGGATTCGGACCAGCCGGAACAGGCACCGATAATTTTCCGTGCGCAACAATAAATTATGGAATCGGCAGAGCTTTGGCGGAAGGTCGTGAGATTGTAAAAGTTGCTGACGGAGTTTACGATGAAACTGTTGTAATTATTGACGGAATTGATGTTTTAGGCGGGTACCGTGCCGATACCTGGGAAAGACATCTTGCATCAACCATGACAATTGTAAGAAGTGGCGACACAGGCACACACAAATCAACAATCACAGCATCAGGAATTACAACCGGCGCAGTAGTTGAAGGATTTGTAATTTACGGCCCTGTAAACTACTCGGCAGGCGGCAACTCTTATGCACTCTATGTTTCAAATTCAAACAGCTCACTTGTGATAACAGCCAACACAATTTATGGCGGATACGGAGGCCCTGGTGCGAGCGGAACTGCTGCTTCGGCTGGTGTTGCAGGCGTTGATGGCAGCGGCAGAGATCCATTAAATCCAAATAGTTACGATGCTTTTGTCGGAAATGCAAGACCTTGCACCAACAACCTGAGACAATATTCAAATGGCGGCTCAAGAGTTTGTGGAGGAGATGATGTCAGCGGCGGAAACGGCGGCGGAACCAGATGCGCGCCTTCCGGCGGCAACGAATACAGCGGCTTTGATGGAACCTCAGGCCAGCAGGGAGATAATTCAGACGCAACTTATGGCGGCTCCGGAACTGGCGGAGATGCTGGTGATGACGGAACTATTTCGGGCGGAGTTTGTCAGCTTCCAGGCTCAACAATGAATGGCTCGGTTGGCGTAAATGGCAAATCGGGTGTAAGTGGAAGTGCTGGTTCGGGATGTGGGAATTCAATAGGAGGTGTTGTTGGCGGTCTCTGGACAGGTTTTAGTGGAAGTGCAGGAGCAAACGGAAATAACGGCGGCGGTGGCGGTGGCGGCGGTGCTGGCGGCGGCGGTGACTCAAATCAGGCTGGAGAAAATGACAGAATTGGAGCTCACGGCGGCGGCGGCGGTTCTGGCGGTTGCGGCGGATTAGGCGGCTTGGCTGGCGGTTCTGGCGGTTCAAGTTTTGCGTTATTTATTTATAACGGAACCTCTCCGACAGTTACCTCAAACAGAATAATAATGGGACTTGGCGGCTCTGGCGGCGCTGGGGGAAATGGCGGAGTTGGCGGTTCTGGTGGCCACGGTGGCGATGCTGGCGAATGCGCTGGTTCATGCTGGTGCTATAAAGCTGGCGGAAAAGGCGGCGAAGGCGGCTCTGGCGGTCATGGAGCTGGCGGCGGCGGCGGCTGTGGCGGCAACTCTTTTGGTATTTTCAGCAGCGGACTTGGCGCAAATCCAGATTACTGCGACGGAGCTAAAAACAACTCACTTGGCGGCGGAGCTGGCGGTTTTGGTGGAAGTGGTGGAAATTCCTACGGAAACACCGGAACAAGCGGCTCTTCAGGCAGTGTTCAAAACTGCGTGAACCAGTAGAATATAATGGTAATCTAAAGCTGGACAGAGGTATTTAGTGGAATAAACTAACCTTTGTATTATATATAAAAGATAAGCCATTGTCACAATAGTTGGAGATGAGTCTCTGATGTCTAAAAATCTTATAAAAACAATCAAAACAAAATAAACAGCACAAAAACGCCACGAAAATCTTTGACAAAAAATAAACTCTTCTGTATTGTCAATCAGTCATTAAAAAATTGAGGCAATGCCGCAATGCTGTCAACTCTTGAAAATATTTTCCGTGCGCGCGTGAAGGTGGGCTGGTCGCTGGTCGCTGGTCGCTGGTCGCTGGTCGCTGGTCGCTGGTCGCGAATTATCGGACAAATCATCTAAAGTCAAGAAAATATTCACCAATTCCCCTTCTTCAGAAGGGGTGGCGCGAACGCGACGGGGTAGCTCTTCGTCTTTTCGCTGTCATTGCGAGGAATGAAATGACGCGGCAATCCATCATTATATCGCCGCTACGAATCACAAAAAACATATTGCAGCCCAAAGAAACCTCTCAGCATCACACAGAAATCACATTGCAGCGTGCAGGAATCACATTGCAGCGTGCAGGAATCACATTGCAGCCAAATGTTACGAGCTTGCAGTCAACAGGAATTAGCCTGCAGCGTGCAGGAATCAACTTGCAGCCAACAGGAATCACATTGTATCACGCAGGAATTGCTCTGCATCGCATTTTTAAGAGATTGCATCCGAAAGTTTTTATATTGCACCCTAATTTTAACAACTTGTAAGGAGATTTTGCATGGTTGAAGAGGTAAAAAACAACGAAACATCAACAGTTATTGAGTCGAAAACAAAAAGCAGCTGGCTGAAGATTGAAGATCGTTTTCTGCGCTGGAATCTCATGCTTGAAGGGCTTGAAAAATCACCGGAAAGCATGGCAGCAATGGCACAGCGCAGCTACACACCTGAGCGGATTGTCGGCATAAAAAGCGCGTTAAACGAACTTTCGCTACTGCACAAAGTACAGAAAAAAGAGCAGGGCGAGCAGCATGACGCAACCGACAGATTTCAGCTCTTGAAGAGTGAGCTTGAAGAAATTTATACCGATCTCAGAGAGCTTGGGCAGGTCGCTTTTAAAAATGATGAAATCAGAAAAAAATCACTCGGTCTTGATGGTGCAAAAAAGAGAACTCTTTCAGGACTTTCAGAACAGCTTGGCCAGTTTTTGACCAATGCCTTAAACGACCAGCATGCACTTGATGAACTGGCAAAGCTTGGCATCTCAACAGAAGAACTAAACAGCTGGAATAGCAAACTGAAAGAGACAATCACCGCAAAAGTAGCAGCAGAAAAAGAGAAAGCAGAAGCAGTAAAAGCAACAGACGAACGGGACAAAAAATTAGAGGAAGTTGAAGAAATGATGAGGGATTTAAAGGCTGTGGCACAGGTCGCACTGCGGAAGAGAGCGGATTTGTTGAAGAAGATGGGGTTGTAAACAATTTTTTTGGAGGTAAGTGGAAAATGAAGAAAAAGATTTCGACACTTTTTTTGACTTGTATTCTTGTTATTCTAGTTTCTTCTTGTGCAGGAACAGATAGTAATCCTGATCCGCAGGTAGGTGATGAAGATGTAATTGCAGAAAACAATGATTTTGATAATGGCACTTTTGACAAAGACAGCTATCCTGACAATGCTGATAGCCAAGATAAAGATATCAGTGTAGATTCTGATGAATTGAACACCCCAAATATCGGCGAACTTGGCGGCCCTTGTGATCCGGAATATGATTGTAAATGTAAAAATGGACTTGTTTGTCTGCCTAATAATTCTGGATCTTCTGAGAGCATCTCATTTTTTTCCGAATCATGCGGCGATACCAGCTGTCAGAATCCATTGGATGACAGCGATGCTGAAAATCCTGAAACGGATATTGAAAGAGAAGATGATGATCTGAAAATAGATGCAGATGTTTCAGATGAAAATAATGCTACAGATGAAGAAGCAATAAAGCCTGATGATGATCAAAAAGCGGTATGCGGAAATGGTATTCTTGAGGTTGGTGAAACCTGTGATAAAAATATGATTTTATGCACAGAAATTAATGAAGATTATTTTTCAGGCAAAGCAAAATGTAAAGATGATTGTAGCGGCTATGATGAAACAAACTGCATGGGTGGTATAGTTGATGACTCCACAGATTATGGCCCAAGCATGGAAAATTGCAGCGGGCCTTGGTTTGTTCTTCCACCGGAAAATGCAGAACACTGCACTGCATGGGATGAAACAGGTAGCAATCAGATTCAGTTCGCATTAAATGCAGATGGTAAAACATGGTTTGAGCTTGCCGGATGGTGCTCAATGGCTTGTTTTACAGAGACAACTCAAATAGGCACAAATACCGGCAATGTTGACTGCGCCGGCGTTAATAGTGCAACAGGAGTGTACTGGCACAAAAAAGCAGGGCATCTGCCTGCAACACCTGATACTATGGGATGCACACACAGCGGCGATCATTATTAAAAAAATCCAAGGAAAATGGGTTCCTTGGATTTGAACCTGAATTAAATCAAATGATTCAGGTTGAATATAATTTTTTTAGGAGGTATTTTATGAAAAAGATTTTTTTAATTGCGGGGTTTGTTTTTGGATTAACAATGACTGGTTGTGCTACAACAGGTAATGAGAGCACCGAAAAAATTAGTCCTAAGCAATCGCAACAGATGCAATTCAATGACACCTATGAAAAGGTCTCAGCACTAAAATTAGCAAACAACAAAAATGAATATGATGGAAAATATATTGAAACTGAAGGAGATTATGTGATGAGTAAATCCTATGGACGACTACCTTCTGCAAAAGAATTATGTGGATATGACAATGAAAAAGAAATTGCTATAACTGAAAATGGGCAACATCTCCTATCTTTGAGATTATTTTTTGCAGTATCAAAACAGGCTGAAGAAAAAACATATGAGTTAAAAGTAACACAAAAAATTCGAATAAAAGGAATTGTTAAAAAAATTGATAATACAAATTCTATTTTCTGCGTCTCAGAAATAGAGCCTATTCAATAACTGAATTTATTATATCTCTAGGAAAAAAATTATAGAGTCACAATATTTATGTATTAGTCTTACTAAGCTTTTCTGCCAATCTTTTTAATCACCCCGGCAAAATCAAAACAATGCGTAAATCCTGAAAACGGGTTTTCCGCCGAAAACCCCTACAAATCAAAAAAATCCTGTGAATCATAGTCCATTTTGACATTCAGAAAGTCGTCTGATAATCGGAGGAATTATAATATTAGAGGTCTGCAAAATTATATAAATACCTTTTTTGTATTTCATAAAAAATAAGCACTAGATAATAAACTAAAAAATTCTACTCATTTCAATTCCTTGACAAAACACCTTAAATTTCTTATATTTTTCCGAACTTTTTTGCGGAGATTCCAAAATGCCAAGAAAACAAAAAGTGACCTCAAAAATAACAGGTGACAGATACATAAACCCTTATACTGACTTTGGATTTAAGCGGATTTTCGGCGAAGAAATGAACAAAGATCTTCTCCTCGATTTTCTCAACTCACTGCTCGAAGATGAAAAAGGCAAAATCACAAAACTGACCTACAAAAAGAACGAAAAACTCGGTGCACTCGATGTTGATCGCCGTGCAATATTCGATATTTACTGCGAAAACGAGGCGGGCGAAAAATTCATTGTTGAGATGCAAAAAGCGAAACATAACTACTTCAAAGACCGCAGTATCTATTACAGCACTTTTCCGATAACTGAACAGGCAAAAAAAGGGGAATGGGATT
>CAZISX010000152.1:0-5582 GCA_964542005.1 uncultured Spirochaetales bacterium | reverse complement strand
GCTCAGCCAAAAGAAGAAATATATGCTACAGCAAATAAAATATCTAAAAACACAATAGTCTTTCCCCTTAAATACAAAATAATTCCAGCTTTATGCGCAACTATCTTTGTTCTGATAGTTGGAAAATTCGAGGCCGAAAATCCAAGAGTAGTCGAGCTGGAAATAGTCTCCCCCAAGTTGTCTGAAAACACAAAAGAGCTTAAAATTGTTCATATTTCAGATACTCATTTCAGTCCGATGATTCGAGCTGATTTTGCTAAAAAAATTGAGAAAAAAATCGCCTCATTAAATCCTGATATTATATTTCTTACCGGCGATGTTTTTGATCGTGGCATTGAAAATGAATCAGAAATTATTTCTGCACTTGCCTCAATCAAAGCACCTTATGGCAAATTTGCAGTTTCAGGTAATCATGAATTTTATGCAGGAATTGAGCAAAGTGTTGATATGCTTAAGAAATCAGGCTTTACAGTTCTTCGCAATGAGTTTTATACAGAAATAAGCGGAGTAACAATTGCCGGAATAGATGATATTTCTGCAAAAAGATTTGGATTTAATTATCCTGATGAGCCAGCGTTTCTCTCTTTGGCAAAAAAGAGCAGTTTTATTATTTTTCTAAAACACCAGCCTCTTGTGGAAAAAGGAACAGAAAATCTCTTTGATTTACAGCTTTCAGGTCATACACACAACGGTCAGATATTCCCGTTTTCATTATTTGTTTCAATGCGTTACAAATATTTGACAGGTCTTTATAAACTTTCTGAAAAATCGCTTTTGCATGTTTCGTCAGGAACTGGAACCTGGGGGCCGCCAATAAGATTTTTGGCTCCTCCCGAAATTACGCTGATAAGGGTGAAGTTTAATGGTAAAAATTAAGTTCTGAATCGAACGATTCCGGCAAGTACTTACTCAACCAGTTTTCTGATTCCGTCAATAATTCTTGTTTCATCTGCGCTGTTGGCATCAACAGAATCCATCTTTATAAGTGATGATTTTTCCTTGAGAAATCCTGATTTTTCAATATTTCTTTCAACTGTTGTGATTCCGCCTGTTGTTTTTGCCACAGTTATACCGATTCTGTTGGTGTAGAGAAACATTTTGTTAATAGATTCAAGCAGTTCCTTGCCATCGTTATCCCAGTCATCGCCGTCTGTTCCGTGAAAAACATAGATGTTGTAGTCTTTTGCAAGATTCTCTGCTGCCACAATTTTGTTGACAAGCTCGAATGCTGGCGCGACTTTTGTGCCGCCCGCAACCTGGGATTTTATGTATGTATAAAAATCTGGAACCTCTTTTGCTTCTGTGTCGTGAAGAATAAATCTTGTTTTGACATTGTTCTGATATTGAAACATGAGCCAGCTGTAGATAAAAAGGTGCTGTGTCGAGATTACTTCGGTCGGGTTGCCTTCCATCGAGCCAGAATAATCCCTAAGAAAAAAGACAATAGCCTCAGATTCAAAGTCTTTTTCCTTTGAAAGTATCTGATAAACATGGTCTTTTGGGCTTAACACAAGATTTTCAGGTTCAAAATCCTTGTTTTGAGAAATATTGCCTAGAAGTATATTTGTTTCAACAACTTTTTTTAGTGTTGCTTTTTTATCAAGTATCTGACCAAATCCGCGGTTTCTGTCTGTAAGATCGTAAATATATTTAGAAAAAGAGTGTTTTCTCCCTTTATTCTGGAGTCGCGGAAGAGAGAATTTTTCTGTGAGAATACGACCTAAATCAAAAGCACCTTCTGAAACATCATGGCTTTCACCATTTCCCTGACCTGCGCCTGTTCCTTCGCCTTCCTCCGGCTCGGCCTTTTGTTCTCCCAAAACATCGCCCTCTTCACCTTCGCCTGAGCCGCCTGTTTGACCTGAATCCTCTTCTGTTACGCTCTCGTCGTGGTAGAATTTTGATTCCGTGGTTGTCGGAACTACAACTACAATCGGGTTTTTACCTTTTACCGGCCTCATAAGTTTTCCAAGTCTTATTTTTCGGGGGAATCCGTCTTTTTCGCGGAGCTTGTCTTTTTCGAGCAGATCATCAAGCGTCTGCATTGCCAAAAATTTTGGTTTTTTGGGTATAGAAAAATTGTTTATAACTTCCAAGTCGTTGAAATCATAAAATAATTTCCACCTTGATTTTGGGACTGCGTTTGCCGGAATTTCGTGTGAACCCTGATACTCAAGCTCTTTTTTCATGTTTTCATTATTATTCATTTCAGCACCTCATTTTGTGCACGATTTGTTGATGCTCCCCATAATAACATTCTTCTGATTAAAATAGAAATTTTTTGTATTTGAATTGGGAAAGTGCTAAATTCTCTCCATTGAATTTTTACCGGAGAGATTTATGAAAATTGCGATGATTAGTTCTGAATGCGTTCCTTATGCGAAATCTGGCGGACTTGCTGATGTTGTCGGTGCATTGCCGAAAGCTTTGACAAAAATCGGGCATGAGTCAATTGTTATCATGCCGAAATACAGCTCAATTAACAGCGAAAAATATGGACTCAAACTTTTTATGCAGTCGCTTGGCGTCTGGATGGGCGACACACTTGAATGGTGCTCTGTTTATGAGGCGTGCCATGATGGTGTTTGTGTCTATTTTATTGAATTTAATAGTTATTTTGGTCGTGAAGGCTTGTATCATGATGCTCATTACAAAGATTATGATGATAACCCGAAGCGTTTCGGATTTTTGGCCAGAGCAGCATTGCAGCTTCTGATAGATATGAATTTCAAGGCTGACATTATTCATGCTCACGACTGGCAAGCCGCACTTGCTGCCGCATATCTGAAAATATGGCACTGGGACAATCCTGTTATTGGCCAGGCCGCATCAGTTCTTACAATCCACAACATTGCATATCAGGGTAAATGTTCAACAAATACATACAATTACCTCGGGCTTCAGTGGGGAAATTTTACGCCGCATAAATTTGAGGATAATGGCGCAGTTAATTTTCTAAAAGGGGGCATTTTTTACGCAGATATTGTAAATACAGTCAGCCCGACCTATGCGATAGAAACCAAAACCACAGAAGAATCGTGCGGGTTAGCTCCATATCTTAACGATAAGGAGTCGAATTATCTGGGAATTATAAACGGTGTTGATTACGATCACTGGAATCCAGAGGTTGATAAACTTATTCCTGCCAAATTTAGTGTAAAAAATATGGAAGGCAAGTCTCTTTGCAAAAAAGAGCTTCAGGAAAAATTTCATCTTAATATTGATGATTCTATCCCTGTTTTTGGTGTTGTCAGCAGATTTGCGTCACAGAAAGGGCTTGATGTACTTGCCCAGACTATTGAGAGCATTGTCAACAATATGAGTTGCCAGTTTGTTCTTCTCGGTTCAGGCGACAAAAATCTTGAGTCTTACTTTGGTTCTCTTCCTGCCCGATATCCAGGTAAAATAGGTAGTTATATTGGTTACAGCGAGGAATTATCCCATCTGATTGAGGCTGGGAGCGATTTTTTTGTTATGCCTTCAAAGTATGAGCCTTGCGGATTAAACCAGATTTATTCCCTGAAATACGGAACCTTGCCAATAGTCAGAGCAACCGGCGGACTTGAAGATACAGTAATTCAATACAACGAATCTGATGGCAGCGGAACAGGATTTAAGTTTGGCGATTTATCATCAAAATCAATTTACTACACTGTCGGCTGGGCTGTAAGTACCTGGTATGACAGAAAAAATCACTATCTTAAAATGCAGAAAACAGCAATGGAAAAACATTTTTCATGGGAAGACAGCGCAAGAATTTATGAAAAAGCATATCATCAGGCTATAAAAAATAGTCGGAAAAATCCTTTCCAAATAAAATAACTTTTTGTATGTTTAATCATCAGTTTTTTGGCAAAAACTATATTTTTTAGGAGGCAAGACCGTGAAAAAAAGTGTTTTAATTACAGTTTTGGCAGGAATTATGGCAGTTGTGGTGCTTGGGTGACAGTTTTCCGCTGTTATTTTCTGTGCCTTTCTTTGTCATTCCCGTGAAGACGGGAATCCATCTTTGTAATTAAACGATAAAATTAACCAATAAAAATAGGGGATGGATTCCCTCCTGCGAGGGAATGACACAGGGAAACGCGATGACAAAGAAAAACGCGAGATGACAAAGAAAAACGGGTTTTCCGCCGAAAACGGCGCATCGGCATAATAACCAGACGCAAAATACAGGACAAGGCATGCCTTGTCCCTACCAAATCCTGTAAATCCCAGTCAACTTTGACATTCAGAAATTTGTCTGATATAATCGGGGGAAATTTTTGGGGAGAGTATATCAATGCCTGAGATTTGCAGATTTTATGGGATTATTATTGCGATGTTCTATGATGAGCACAATCCGCCTCACTTTCATGCAATGTATGGAAAATATAAAGTAGCTATAAAACTTGATGATCTTGCTGTTTTGTCGGGAAAATTTCCGCCAAGAGCTCTGGGTCTTGTGATTGAGTGGGCGTTAATTCATAAAGAAGAACTTGAAGAGGAGTGGCAGCGACTTCTTGCACAACAGCCTCTTTTCAAGATCAAGCCATTAAAGTGAGGGTTTATGTACTGGGATGTTAAAAAAGCAACTTATATTGGCGATTATAAGATAAAAATAGTTTTTGCTGACAAAAAAAGCGGCATTGTTGATTTTACAAATTATCCCAAAAGAAAGGGCGTGTTTGAAAAATTTAATGATATTGAGTTTTTCCAAAAATTTTTTGTTCACAAAGAAATGGGGGTTCTGTGTTGGCCTGATGATTTGGATATTGCACCGGAAACACTTTATGAACTTGCTGTAACAAAAAATCCATTCCTAAAATCAGCATAAACAATATTGCAAAAACAGGCTAGACACACCGGTCTAGCTTTACAATTGAAAGGCCATGCTGCTAGTAAAAGAAACAGGTTTTCCGCCGAAAACCCCTACAAATCAAAAAATCCTGATAATCGTGGTCAGTTTTGACATTCTTTCTTTCCTCTGATATAATCGGGCGATTTTTTTTATGGAGTTGTCACGATGAAAAGAATGCTGCCGATTGGAATACAGGATTTTAAAGAATTAAGAGAAAGAAACTGTATTTATGTTGATAAGACAGAAATTCTTCACAAACTTATAACAGACGGTAAGTATTACTTCCTTTCCCGTCCGCGTAGATTTGGAAAATCCCTAACAATTTCAACGCTAAATGAGATTTTTGAAGGGAATCAGGAGCTTTTTAAAGGCCTTTTTATTTACGACAAAATCGAGTGGAAAAAGCGGCCTGTAATTAGGATTGATTTTACTTCTGACAGCTTCAAAAAGTTTGGTCTTGAAGATGCTATAACAAATATTCTCAGACTGAATTATGAAAAATATGGTCTTTCAACAAAAGAAAAGGCAAATAGGGCACAGTTTAGAGATTTGATTACTCAACTCCACGCAAAATATAACGAGAAAGTCGCTCTTTTAATTGACGAATACGACAAACCAATAATAGACTACATGACAGACATTGATAAAGCTGAGGAAAACAGGGATATTCTGCGTGATTTTTACGGGATAATTAAGCCGATGGATCCACATCTTGAGTTTGTAATCCTGACAGGGGTTACAA
>CAZISX010000151.1:0-5693 GCA_964542005.1 uncultured Spirochaetales bacterium | reverse complement strand
GGGGGAAACCTACGCCCAGGGGGCGACCTGCCGGCGAAGGTATTTTTATCAGGCTGATGGAAATGGAAATATGCAGTTGTGTTCAGCAAGTTCAGGCAGTATGTGCACGCCGCGGAGGGGTGGGGCGCCAAAAAGACTCGCTTACTGCCCTAAGTTATTGCCCGCTGACAGTTTTGTTTTTTGGGGTTTAATCTTTGCTTTTCTTCTTTTTGTCTTTTAAAAATTTGTTGTATGCTTTTATAATCCAATCATTGTCTTCTATTTTAAGCTCAATATCCTTAAGAGGCGCGAAATAAATTTCTTCATATGCTGCTTTTATTGCCCTTTTCTTTTCTTCATATGAAAACTTTTTAAACCATTCAACAGCTTTTTTTTCATGGGCTAAAAAATCATCCAGGAGAGAGCTCTTTTTTTCTTTTTCTTTCGGGATATAATCTGTTCCATAGTTTTCTTTCATGGCTTTTGAAAGAAGGCCTTGAAAAGAACCTTTCATTTTTCCTTCTTCAGTTTTCCTGATCGCAAAATCAACACAATAACGTATATTGTTTTCAACGTATTTCTGATCATGTTCTTTCTCGGCAATAGCTATAATTTTCCGGACTGCAGGGCTGTCAAATTGTTTTAACAGATTTTCGTAGCAGTTTTGGTTTATTGTTTTCTCATCATCTTTCGAAAAAGAAGCTGCAGCTTTCTTTAAGGGTATTTCGGGAACAATAATTTTAGCAGATTTTTTTATACCTGGGATTTCAATATGCTCTGGTATTGTTATAGCTTCGGTTTCTATTTCAATTCCTGAGGCTTCTGATATTTTTTTCTTTTTGGCTTTAAACTGGATATGAGAATATTTGTTTCCAAAGCTTTTAATTAGCTTATAATCACAATGAATATCCATTTTTGAGTTTATTTCTTTTACAGCTACATCCAAAACACGAGTTTTAAAGTTAAAAAAAGTTTTATACTCATGTTCTTTTATGCCCATAAGTTCTTTAAAATCGCTTATCTTGATTTGTGGTATAACTGGTGAATCTATATAATCACGTAAAAATTCATACAAAATTATTGAATATGAACTCTTTAAATTGGATATCAAACGAACATTTAAAGGGGCATATATTAAAGGATTTATGATTTTTTCAAGCAAAGCCCAGCTAAATTCAAATGCAATGATATTTGTATCTTTAATCACTTTTGAGCTTGCCAAAAGTGACATACATTCCCAAACTTCACGTTTATCCTTGTTTAAATAGTTAAACTCTATTGTGATTTGAGACAACTTTTTTAATTGCTTTTTTAGATCAACATTTTCTGTCGAATCTATCTTGCACATTTCTTTTAAAGAATGAATCGTTGTATGATAGATTTTTTTGTCACAATTATTTTCTTTTTGAGCAAGATACATTAAAGAATTTATCATTTTTCTTTGAATCAAAGTCAGATTTTTAACACTAATTTGAACAAACGCGCTGTGTTTTTTAACAATCAAATTTTTTTCTTGCATGAACACCCTCTCAAACAATGTTTCCTAGAAATATAACACAAAAGCATACATGTTGTCAACAGATGTATGCATTAGGTATTGAAAATGTAAGTGTTGGGTATTGAAAATGTATGCATTAGGTATTGAAAATGTATGCATTAGGTATTGAAAATGTAAGTGTTACTTTTAATAAATCGTTGTCTCTCAGTCGTTTTGGTAAACGTAAACTTCTTAAAGACTTTAAATTAATAAAACAACAACAACAGCCTTTTATATAACCTCTCGTTTAGCAAAATTAGATAATAGTTGTTGTTGTTTTTCTTGAAAATTCATAAAAATCAATAAAGAAGCGACTTTTAAAGGGTATAGAGTAAACTATGTTTATACGATAGTTATGATATAATGAAGAAAACCAAAGAGAGAAAACAATGAAATATCTGAATCCCAAAGAAGAGATTAAAGCTGAATTGATTGATGAGATTCCGAATCTGGCTGATGATAATGTGCCTGATGCGCTGCCGGCTGTGCTGAGTCGGCAAGAGTGCCGGCAGCTGATCGACTTTTACCCCTGGACAAGGGCTGACGAAAAAAGGAATCATCTTATTGTCAGAATGCTTTATGCAACTGGTGTCAGGATAGGTGAGCTTGAAACCATTAAATATTGTGATATTGATTATGAAAACAAGGTTGTTTTTGTAAGATTGGGCAAAGGATCAAAAGACAGATATACGTGCATGGATCCAGAGACTGCAACAAAACTGAAAGAATTTCAGGGAACGGCTGCGCCTACAGATTCAATATTCAGCCTTTCAGACAGACAGCTCCGGAGGATAGTTGAGAAGGCAGGCAAGGAAACTGGGATTGCTGCCAAATATGAATCTATGGGAAGAGTGTTTTCTCCGCATTGTTTAAGGCATTCCTTCAGCAGCCATTTATATGAAAATGGGGTCCGTCTGTTCAGTCTCAAGAAAATGCTTGGTCATGCTTTCCTTGAAACAACGGAAATCTATGTTGATGCAGCAGTCAATTTTGAGATTCTTGAGTATCAGCGATGCCATCCTTTTAGGCCTCCTCTGCAGGCAGAAAATAAAGGGGAATCCAATTTATCTCAACAGTTGCCTTAATACGCGAGAATAGTTTTCCTGTGTTCCTATTTGAAGAAGGCGGAGACACGTTCTCGAAATGCTATATAAAATGTTGTATTCCTTCTTTTTGTATTCAAATGTATGCGCTCGGATACCTTTAAGATCGCCTTTTTGTAAAAAGCCGATTTCAGGATCAAGCATTAATTCCTTGATTTGTTCATCGATATAAAGCTGGATTTCATCACTGCAACCCTTTTTGAATCTCATGAAACGGAGAGTAGTCTGTATTCTTTTTACGTCTTGTTTCTTCATTTTATAACCCCGAATTTGTATTCAACTCCAAGGCCCGCATCAATCTCGGCTTTGGCTTCCAATGTCTCCTGGATGAAGGACAGAGGAAGATCGGGATTTTCTTCACAAGCCATTGCCTCAACAAGGTATTTCTTGATTTGGTCGGAAAGAGAACGATGCCCGGTTTTCGCCTTTATCCTGATTTTCTTTTCAATGTCTTCCGGCAGCCTGACGGTAAGTATCTTCATGGATCCTCCAAAAATTGTATTCGTTTCACATACAAATTATGACATGGATTTTGGAGTTTGTCAAATCGGCAGCGGCCAGGCTGAGAAAATAGAAAGTGCCGTTTTCCAAAAAAGGCTCTACACCTCAAGGGGTATGTCCACTAATATAGGACATTTTAGGACATGTTTATTAATTAGTATAACCAAAAAAAGACTCTTTCCATTGAGGATATTCTTTTTCTGCTATTTCTATTTCATGCGTTGCCATTTCAATCTTGAGATTATTCAAGGTTTCCCAAATTCCCTTTTTTTTATGCATTTCGGCAGCAATTCTATACCATTTGTATGATTCTACTAAATTTATTTTTATTCCAATTCCATATTGATACATATAAGCCACTTCTAATTGAGAACCATATAATCCGGCAAATCCTGTTTGGATATATAACCGTAATGCTTCTGTATAATTTACAGGAACACCCTTCCCATTACGATACATATAAGCTACCTTAGAAAGCATTAGTGGCATATTAAGTGTTAAAAATTTTGAATAAATATCAAATGCTTTTTTGTAATCTTTTTTTTCATAAAGAATATCTGCTTTTTTTATTTCATCTTGAACATTAAACTCTGTTTTATTAAATACTATTTTTTTTATAAAAAAAAGTGAAATAAGAATTGAAAGAAGGAGTAATGATAAAAAGTATTTTTTCATTTTATTAAAATTTTCCTTTGGCTTTTTAATAAATCTTCTTCCGAAAGCGAATTAAGTCCTAAGGTTTTACGATACTTTGAACGTAATAAAAAATACTCATTATTGTTTTGTCCTTTTTCTGCTTCAATGGCTTGGGTAATTGTTTTTTCAGCATCTAAAATATTCCCTGAATCACACAACAATTGAGCTTTAAAATACAAATATTTATGATAGTTTGGTCTCATTTTTAATGCTTCGTTGATGGTTTCTATCGCTTTATAGTTATTAATTAACGATAATGTGTAGGATTTTTCATAATAGAGATCAGCTTTTTCCGGATACGTTTTTAATAATAAATCGATTTCTAATAATCTTAGGTCATAGCTTAAAGAATGGATTTTTTGTTTACAAACTAAAGGTATTCCGAATGTTTTTTCATCATTTATATCGATAATTAAATTTTTAATTATATTCTTTTGAGATTCAGAAGTTTTTTTATTTAGCAGTAGATTATTTAATAGTTGATATGCCTTTCCGTATTCGCCAAAAAAAACATATAATGTCCCTAATTTCAACAGAGAATTGGGTTCTAAATTATTGAGATTTTTTTCGTAAAAAACATATTGTTCTTTTTTATAATTATAAAACTGTTCAAAACTTATTTCTTTTGAATCTAGTTTGCTAATAAGTTCTTTTTCAGAAATTTCGGAAGTTTTATTAAAAAAAAAATAAACGAAAAGACTTATCAATAAAATTGTTATTGAAAAAAAAAAGTAAAATCTCTTTTTTTTAATTATGTTTGAATACATTTAATTTAATTTTAAAACTATTGTATATTCTTTTCCAACAGGTTCGTATCTCCAATCAACATCTGTGCGAGCTAACTCGCGTGTTTGTTTTAATAATTCACTCCATCCCGAAGCATGATCACCGTAAAGACATGTAATAGCATAATAATTAGTTACGATCATCCATTCGTAGTAAAAGCTATTTTGTATCTCAGTTTGTCCTATAAAGGTTTCTTCAACTTCCGAATCTGTATAATTAGCAGTGTGATAATATACCACTGGATCGCCTGGGTATTGATCATCATTATTGTGATTTTTATTGTTTGTCAAATTAACAAATATTTCTTCAATTTCAGACAAAATTTGAGGCTGATTTGTTATAATCAAATAAGAATTGTTTTTGAATTTATCAAAAAAAGTAAAATTTAAACGTCCTTCTTTGAGTGTGATTTTTATATTTTCTAAATTTATAGAAGAAATTTTAATTCCTTTGTAAATTAAAATTTCAGAAATTATATCTGAAAAATATCTATTTAAATTATCTAATTTTTCTTTGTTCATATTTAAATTTGTAGCAATTTTATTGTTATTATCAATAAAAGAAATTTGATTATTTAATAATCTAAGTTTCCCTATTGTTTTGCTTTGGGTTAAAGAAACCGGAAAACTTTCAGAGTATAAATTTCCAAAAGAGAAAGCAAAAATTAAAATCAAAAGTAATTGTTTCATTAAATCTCCTTATGTATTAATAAACTTATGTGTAGATTATACTAAAATTTTAGTAACACAATAATTGCTCTATTTCTTTTTTGTTAAAACTTATGAAATATAAAATCAAAATAATATTCATTATAAAGGGGTATTTTGCGTTTAAACGGTTTTGGGGGGCAACATGTCATTTGGGTATCACTTTAACCCGAATAACCGTTAATCATCTAAAATAACGCATATATCGGATAGGACAATCTGCTGCTCTTTGCCCCTTCCCCCGGCGATAAAATAATATGCTCGGCATTGCGCTTAAACCCTACATAAACGCAACGTGCTAATCTGTTGCGTAGCGTAACTGGCTGCATGTTGAGCGCCAAAAGGGAGATGAACCACTCAAAAAGATTCATACGAAAAGCTCTG
>CAZISX010000150.1:3196-5766 GCA_964542005.1 uncultured Spirochaetales bacterium | reverse complement strand
CTCTGCGGTCTTTGTCGAGTGAGCCGAGCTTTTCACTTTTCATGTAGGTCAAATCTGTGATTAAGCCCTGTTCTTCAACTAAAAGCTGGTTCAGAAAATCTATCAGAATATCTTTATTCGGCTCTTCGCCAAAAAGCCGTTTAAATCCAAAGTCTGTAAAAGGATTGACAAATTTTTCTTTTATTGAGAGTTCTGTCATTTATAGTTCCTCCGAAAAGTTCGGAAAAATATAAGGAATTTAGGGGGTTTTGTCAAGGAATTGGAATGAGGAGAGATTTTTTAGTTTATTATCCAGTGCTTATTTTTTATGAAATACAAAAAGGTATTTATATAATTTTGCCGACCCACTAATGCCTCTATGAAGTAGAAATTGATTTCCAATCTTCAGCTATATTAATGGTCAAGGTTTTGATGTCACACAGATAACTTTTGTAAACGAATCAAGGTCGCTGTTATATGCTGTAGAAATAGCTCCATTTCCAAAATCAACTATCCAATAAGAAGCTCTATTATCATCATCTTTCTCACTTGCCTGACTTATAGACCAATAAGATAAACAGTTCTCTCCCAGCAAAGTATCCCAATAGCAGCCATTCGTACCTGAACCACCACCTTTTCCGCAAGTGTTTTTACAGCTTATATAAACCTCTTTGTCTGTAAAAAACTTCCCTTCCGCAGCTTGGCAGGCACCTCCTGTCTCAATAATAGAACATCCCCTCACAAGCGTCCTTAATTCATCAATATTTGGTAATCTCCAATTGCTATATCCGCCCAGCTCAAGATTGCTACAATATTTTACTGCATCATTAAAATATATGTTTTTATTGAGATTTCCTCTTTCTTTTTCCCATATAAGTCCTGTTTGTTTATCAATAAAAAGACCCTCAGGATCAGAACCGTCAATCAGGCATTTACTTGTATTCCAACTTTGGCAATCAGCGCTGCATTTAGCTGTTCCGCTTCTTTTAAGATCCAATTTCGAACATTCAATTGTGTCAATTGTTTCACAAAATTCGCCACTGTCAAGCTTGCCGTTTCCGCAAAGACAAATTGCCTCATTCCAGCCGCTACAGTTGTCACGACATTTTGCTTTCTGCCATTCCGCATAATCTTCTTTGTTAAAACTGCTGCATTGTTTAACAGAATTTTTTTCACAAATTTCGCTGTTTTCAACAATCCCATTACCGCAGGGAACTGAAACATCTTCATCTGAAATAATATCAGAAGCATCACTATTGTCGTCATCTATATTGCTAGTTTCATCTAAATCAGTCTTATCTTCTGGAATATTATTTTTGCTACCATGACATCCGCAACAACTAAACATAAGAAAAACACATAAAAAATTAAAAACAATAAATAAATTCTTTTTTCCCATCAAAACCTCCTAATTGCAAACACTTTTTTAGTCACTTATTTTATCTCATATTTTTTTGACAATCAAGTTATAATTGCTCTATCGACCGTTTACCCGAATGGAGCCATCATTGTCCGGCAAAAAGATATATTCATTATAAATATAAGCATCTTTAAGGTCTACAGGATCTCCAGTGCTATTTATAAAACTGATTGAGCCGTTTTGATTGACAATCTCAATAATATTATTGCCATTGCAAGCTGCAAACATTCTCCCATTAAAACCAAACAACTCACTGTCAGAACAATAATAATATGCAGAATTTTCATAAACAGGATTGGTAATATCTGTAATGTCATATACTGAAATCACTCCAACAGAGTCAATGAAATAAAGAGTGTTTCCCATTACTTCAACATCTTTTATGGAAGAAGAATTAATGATTCTGCTTAAATAAGTAATTTTATTTGAAGTGGATGATAAATTTTGATCAATCCAAATCATATTTACACCATAATTGTCGGCAGAAATATGGATATTGTCTTTAGAAACATAGAGAACTCTCGAAACAATATCCCATGCTCCTGTAAGATATTGATTAAATTCAACTATCTGAAGATTTGATGGATTAATTGTTGAAATATATGCAATTCCATTGCCCGCTGCGGCAACAAGAGCATTTTGTTCTATATAAAGATCATATATAACATGTCCAATATATAGTGTGTCTAAAAGTATAGGGTTTGCAGGATTTGAAATATCATAGCTTTTAATATAATTTTGGCTTCCTGTAAATAGATAATTACTCTTTCCCGCCAGAGAAATTACATCTGTTGCAAAAGAAGTTATATATTCACCTGTAAATGATTTGCACTGTCCGTTACTAACTGTTCCTGCATAAACATTTCTTCCGTATTCCGAAATACATATATTATTATCGTCTTCGCAAAGGTCTCCCATGCCATCACTGTCTTTGTCAAACTGTTCTGGATTGTAAATACCGACACAGTTATCTCCGATGTCATAGATTCCATCATTATCTCTGTCTTCGCACAGATTACCTATCCCATTATCATCTTCATCATCCTGGGCAGTATTTTTGACAGACGGACAATTGTCTTCAGTGTCACGAATTCCGTCACAATCTGCATCTATATTTGTACTGCATGAGTTTGCATAAGCATTGTCGCATGCTTCAATGCAAAGGGCTTCC
>CAZISX010000150.1:0-3186 GCA_964542005.1 uncultured Spirochaetales bacterium | reverse complement strand
CTTATAATTTAAATCTCTAAAATGTCCATTCGCAACTTTACAGAAAAGATGACAATTATAATAAGATTCCAAAGTCCCTTGAGTATTAGCACCATTAATATCACACATAAAATTTGTTAATTCATAGAATCCAGGTATTTGCCACTTAAGCCCTCTAATATTTTGATCTGATGTTGAATCTTCATTTTTTCTATATATATATCTTCTGTAATAATTTTGCTGCTCTTCTGAGTTGAGAATCCAGCCCATTATGTTATCATTAATATATTCCCGAGGGGTACCCCAGTAATCAGTTTCTGTTATATTTGAATAAAATTCTGTATTTTCCTGCCCATACCACCAGCGACCACTGATGATTTTGGTTGAAATATCAGAAAAATAATTTGGTGTTCGCAATACTCTTTGATTATTTTCAAAAATACAGCTTTTATCAAGACTGCATTCAAATTCATCTCCTCCTGAATTATCCTCTTTTTTTTTCTTTTTATCTGGATCTGCACCATTTGCACATTTTTCACATCTTTTACTGACATAATCCTCGTCTAGACACAGCAGTCTGCTCTGAACAGTGTAATTGCCATTTGTTTTGGAAACAAATGGATTTATTACAGAGTATTCCTGCCAAGTGTTTGCATTAAGAAAAAAATTAGCATCATAAAGTTGGATAGAATTTTCTTCTGTATTATTAGGCATTTTATCATTATCAATATCTGGGTCACATAAATCACCTGCCCAATCATTATCAATATTTCTCTGCTCAGCATTATCATAATATGGGCAATTGTCAAACTGCATATCCCAGCCATCGTTATCGATATCATTCTGTGCAGCATTTGCACAATTCATTATATTCGGATTGGTACTATAAATATTACAAAAAGATGCATTATCAAAAAGATCAATAATTCCATCGCCATCTGTGTCAATATTTATAATATTTATTTGATTCTGACCGCCAAAAGCTTGGATACCATTCTTGAATACAGCATATCCTGAAATTTTTTCTCCTATAATAGGGTTGTTGTGAGGATCATTTGCTGGATCATAGTTTGAGTTGAATGGAATAAGCCATAGCTTTCGAGAATCTCCCCATGAATTCTTTACAAGCCAGTAGTTTAAATTTGTAGATTGATCTTTAGCATATCCGATAATTGCAACACCATGTCCTCCACTTAAATCTGTATCGGCATTCCACTCAACCTTTATTAGGTTTTCAAAATTTCCTCCTAAATTACCCACAGTTAACCTTTCATAATAAGTCTCAGTTCTTTTCCCAATTGCATGAGATAAGTAAACAGGGTGACCTCTTCGGATAAGAGATTTTATCTCTTCTTCACTTTCTGTGTTTGTGTAAGAAACATAGTCTGTTGGATGAAATCTTATCCATCCATTATTTACCGAGATGTCCCAGAGAAAATGGTTCCAAGACGCATTCCTATCTGCCTCAGCAGTCCCATTTGTACACTCTACTTCTGTATCATCCATTGTTATTGCTTTATATTGACCAGTTACAGGATGTGTTCCAAATCTTGTTGCATTTCTAAGAAAATCAATGCGGCTATGTTGTTTGTATGGGTAATGTTCTTCAAAAACCAGGCCTCTATTAAGAAGCATTTCAATGTTTGGTGCATTATGACAGCCATTTACCTCGTTATAGAAAGCCTCGGAAAGGTTAATTTCTACATTATTGATATCTCCGCCATTAGCAGAGGTAATAGTTCTTGCATTTTCATATTGAGCAAGATATTGAATTGACAGCTCAATTTCCATCATCGCAGTGCCCGCAAATTTTGCACAATCTCCATAGCCCTGGTTTTTTACTGATGAAACGACATTAATTTCACCATTATTTCCAAGAAAACGGGTTAGTGAAACGATTGCAAATGTAGTAACTTCCGTGGTGACAGTTCCATCCTCTTCTTCAATGTCATTTTCAACAGTAATATCAAACGAATTGTTTGCATCAGTTATTATTTCTGGCCCGAAATCATTAAGATTTATTGATCTTGGTGAGTAAAATTCCAAAATATTAAATCGGTTCTTATCTTGTTCAGACATTGCGGTAACATCTTCAAGAGAAAGATAACCATATTTTCTAAGTATTGGATCATTTTTATCATAAACAACAACTTCGCCAAACAACAATCCTGCAAAAAAAACAATCCATACAAATAAAATTACCTTCTTCATTTCTTTTTCTCCTAAATTATTGTTATATCCCAAGCTTCTTAACTAAATCCGCTCTTCCTTTTAGTGCCACTTTCGCAAATGCTCTAAACCCTTTTACAAATTCGTCAAGTTCTTCAAGTTTTGTGTCTCTAAGCTCTGTCGCTCTGATTGCTTCTGACTTCTCTTTTTCTGCATTTACTTTATAGCTGATGGCGTTTAAAAGTGCGGTTCCGCCAGCTTTCAGCATGTCGGCAGTGATGCCGTTTTTAGCAAATTCTGCCGCTATTTCAGGATTGGTCAGCGCGTTGGTGTAGAAAACTTTGCCTTCTTCGCTCCAGCTGCCAAAGGCTTTTTTACGGCTTCCATCAAGGAGGAGTGCACGGCGTGCTGTCTCGTTGTTTTTAAATATATAGCGGGCAAGTGCTACAAAATCTGTGTATTCTTCGTCTGCAAGCTCTTTGAGTTCTGTGAATTTCTGGCTGGCGGTAAGTGCTTCGCCCTGTTCTTTTTTCTGTGCTGCGTGGAGTGTGGCAGTTTCAGTTGCCAGTGCTTTTGCTGCGGTAAGCCGCTCCGCGGTGTAGTTGAATTTTGCCACTTTTTCAAGAATTTCTGGAGAGCTTATTGCGCCGTCAAGCAGTGTGATTTTTTCTGAAATTCCTTTTTCAATTGTTTCAGCTGTTTTTGCCCTTTTTTCTGCAATTACTTCTGTTTCGGTTGTGGTGACTTGTGTGTTTTCTGTCGTGACCATAGTGTTTCTCCTTGTTACCTGTTAATTAAATTGAGACCCCTGCACAATAACGATTTCTACTCCGAAAAACCAATATGAGCTGCAAATTTCATAATTTTTACGCCAATAGTCGCCCGATATTGGCTCAAAATTCTGTAATTTTCGCTTTTCAGCCTGATTTTTCTCGCTACGAATGTCATTATGCAGTGGTCTCAATAGTGATGACTTATCGTTATTTTAAGACCCCTGCATAATTAAGCAATAGCCTGTTCATCTAATTTTTGTTAAAA
>CAZISX010000149.1:0-5775 GCA_964542005.1 uncultured Spirochaetales bacterium | reverse complement strand
GAAAAAGGTGAGAAGATTGGAATAGAAAAAGGAAAACTTCAGGGGAAGATTGAGGGAAAACTTGAAGGGAAACTTGAAGGCAGAGCTGAAGGCGAACATCTAGCAAAAATCGAGATTGCGAAAGTAATGGTCAAAAAAAATCTCGACATAGAAACTATTTCCGATCTGACCGGATTAACAATCGAGGAAATTAAAAAGCTGATTTAACCAAAATTTGAGGATGAAACCCATGAAAAAGATTTTTGCTTTCACAACAATAATTGCTGCAATGATAATTATTTCTTGCGGCAGCGACAGCAAAAATAATGGAGATATTGTTTTAGCAGATAGCGACATGCCCGATTCCCTAATAATAACCGAGGATAATAGTTTAGAAATAGATGCGGATAACAATCTGTCTGATGATGAATCACCGGATACGGACACAGAACCGCAAATTGATGGTGAGATTATTGTAGGAACGGATGGCAATCAATTCGCATTTGCGGGCGGATTGGTTGTCCGATAGTTCCGCACAGCGGTCAAGAATTTTTATTATCCGAAACAAAAGAGGAATAGAAAAATAATTTAAGATTTTTCTCCTTTCTGTAAGCCTTTTCCCTCCCAAACAATAATTTGACAAATAAATTCTATTACTGTAACTTTGCAGTAATCAATTTCCGGTAAGATAAAAACCGTTTCCATAAATTAGTGCGGAGTTCATAAAATGAAGTTTTTAAATCTGCCGACACTATTTGTCGGTTGGCTTATATATCATGGGAAAGTCATTGTTAGATTAAAAGCAGATTAACAGCAATTAAGCGGATTTTTTTGAAAAACAGGAGGTGTCCAGTGAGGATTTTGTTTGGAGTTTTACTTTATTTTTTTTGTTTTTATGTTTTTGGAGCTCAGGATGTGGAAAAAACTTTTTCTGACGAAACACAAAAAAAGTACGAAAGAAAAATGTTTGCAGCTATTGAAAGAACTGGTTTTGAAAGTTTTAGCATCAGTGTTCCTGTAAAATTTTGCAAATCTCTTGCAAGCTGCCAACCCGAAGGAAATTGGAATTATTATGTAACTCCGGAATTAAGAGAACAGCTTTCAAGAGAACTTTTTGATTGGTTTATAACTGCAAGGTTTGACAAGGTTTTTATAAGCAATTCTCAAATTGGAGTTGCTACAAAAAATAATATTAAAATTTTCCAGATACCAAATGAAGTAAATGGCTTTACATTTAAAAACAGTGGTTCCGGCGAATATTTTGGAGCAGTAAAAAACTACCTAAATAAATCTTATGCAAATGTTGCAAAAGCACTAATCAACAGCACATTAAAAAAAAGAGCAGCCGAAAGTGCAGAGCAGGAGGAACAAACTTTTTCAGCCACAAAAGCTAAAGATGCTGGTTTATCTACTGTTATTATAAAAAAACTTCAAGACACAGCTTATGCGATGGCGATTTATATTACAAAACCTGATGGATTTGTAATAATAAAGCCAATAGAAACAAATGGGGTCACAACTTATTCAACAATTTTTTCATTAAATCTTCCGGTTAAAGTAAGGATTTTTAAATACAATCCAAAATCTGAGAAGTTTGAAAACTATGGGGAGAATATTGAAGCATCAGGCGGACAATCATTCTACACAACAATAAATCTAACAAAACCAACTCAGGCAGATGGTGAAAAAATATTTAGAAGCAGCATAATGTTAGCCGCAAAAGCAACAGGTGTAAATGGAAGCTATCAGATAAAAAAAGATGATAACTTTGCTGTTTTTGCTCCAGTATCAGAAGTTGATGGAAATAGTGTCAAAGCAAAAATTGGAATTGCTGAAGATTTGAGAGTTGATGCGCCTTACAGAATTATGGAAAAAATTGATGGCGATTTCCAAAACAAAGGATGGGGCAAAGCAAGAAAAATTTGTTTTAACTGCGAACAAAAAGGCGAATCAGAATTTTCATTAATCAGCGGAAATGCTGAAGAAGCTGATTTAATGAGAGAAGAACCTTGGACTGGATTTTTTCTAACACTTGGAGGAGGTTTTCAGACACTAAGACTTATTGAGAAAAAAGATTTAGATAAAACAGGGAAACATACATTGTTTGGAAATTGGTATGGTGGCAGAGCTGGGTTTGCATTTGATTTGGGGTATGCAACAAATACAAGATGGCTTTCAGAGATGTGGCTTGATATGACTTTTTTTATGGGCGCCACAACTCAAGGCTGGAGAAATGACGGACAAGTAAACACCCCAGAGCAAGGCTACAATCATGGCAACACAATGATGATGGCATACCAGCTCGACCTATCAAGACGCTTTTATTTAGGTTCAATAAGTACTTACTTAGCACCAAGATTAGGGTTCAGTTTTATTACAATGGATTATTCAGGCAAAGAAGCTGTTAAAGTTGAGACATCCGCAAGTGTTTTTAATTTTTTACCAGGTTTAGAACTTGGGTTTAATATTGGGCCTAATTTTACACTCTCATTTACAGGACAGTGGGGAATTCCTTTATCAGCATCCGTTGAAAATAAAGTAAATGGCGTTAAAACAAACTCTGGAAACTATGAAGCAGAGTCAAAATTAAACGGATTTGTAAATCTTGCATTCCATTTCCCGTGGGTTGGACCTTTTGCAGCAATTTATTCAAAGCCTTCAAACAAATGTTTTGAATTAAAAAAAGATACAAAATCAGACGAATATATTCCGCTTTTTGTTGAAAAAGATAAAAAAAATGAAAAAGATGAAACTCCACAAAATAAAGTAAAAGCGAATGCTGAATCCGCTGAAATAGAAATAGAAAAAGCAATTGAACCAAAGACAAAAAGTTATTACATGCTTGATATTTCTGTAGAACCAAAAGGATTGGGAATTGTTTACACAAATCCTGAACCAAATGAAAATGGACTTTTTGAAGAAGATCAGATTGTAGAGCTAAATATTAAAAAAACCAAAAAAGCACAATTTAAAGGGTGGGAAGGCATTGATGGAAAAGAAGTTTTAAAAGACAAAATAAAAATGACCGGCAACAAAAAAATAAATGCAGTTTTTGAAGCAAAAAAATTTAAGCTGAATGTAGATGTTTGGCCAGCTGGTGCTGCAGATGTTGTTTTAACCCCAATACCAAACGAGGATGAATGTTATTCAGGAGAAACTGATGTAAAAATAGAGCTTAAACCGTTATTTTCAGATCTTGAATTTTCAGAATGGCAGGGAGTTAATAAAGATGAAATTACATCTGATGGAACAATTAAAATAAATGGAGATAAACAGATAAAAGCAATCTTCAAATCTAAAAAAGGAGAATTGAAATGAAATATATGGCTTTAATATTATTAGCTTTATTGATGTTTTCATGTGACGCAGTCATGTTCCCCTCAGAAGACAGCTATAAATATGACAAAAATCAGGATAGTGACACAACAACAGATCCAGACAAAGATTCAGTTGACCCAATTGACAAAGATGTAGCAGACCCAGACAGTGACCCTATCTCTACACCAGTTTGTGGCAACAGCAAACTTGAAACAGGCGAAACCTGTGAAACAGGTGAAACAATGGATTGCACATTAATAAACGGAGATTATACAAGCGGCACCGCAACCTGTAAAAGTGATTGTCTGAGCTGGGTGAAAACTAGCTGCGTTGCAAAACCAGTTTGTGACGGCAATTTCCCGAATCAACATGACGGCCTCTGTTGGTCGGATAAATCAGCAAATACAATGAACTGGGAAACTGCAAAAACCTATTGCTCAGAGCTTGGCGGAAAATTCCCGACAATTGATGAACTGAGAACTCTTATTATTAACTGCCCCGGAAGTATGACAGGCGGAGCTTGTAAAGTGTCGGATCCGGACAATTTAGCTTCTGGTGACTATAATAGTGGAGATTGTATGTGTGACGGCAATGCAGAAAGCTATTCAGCCTTGGGCGATGATAAAAACACAAAACTTTGCTCGTCCTCGGAGCTATTAGATACCGCGTGGGGTGTGAGTTTCTACAGTGGCCATCTGAGCCGCTACAATAAGACTAACGACTACAATGTTAGGTGTGTGAGGTAAGTTTGATGACCGCGTTTCGCATTTTAACCCGCTTTTGCATTTGAGGGCGGATTGGTTGTCCGATAGTTCCGCACAGCGGTCAAGAATTTTTTTTGAGAGTTGTGTGAATGGCAAAATATGAACATTTGATGATTTATTGCAAATCACTTGAGCTGACTGTGTTTATTGAGCAGATTGTGGCGCATTTTTCACAGTATCACAAATACACCATTGGCTCAAAGCTGCGCGATCTCAGCTATAATGTGACTATATTAATTGTCAAAATACATAACCGCCCTAAACAGGAGCGGAAAGATATGATGCTGGCAAACATATTTTAGGAGGCAAAAAGATGTCAAAAATTGTTGTAGTTTTAATTTTTTTAATTGTTGCGCTAATTATTGGAGGCTGCTCTGATGATAAAAAACTAAATTGGACAAAACAATCTGAAAATAAGATGACAATGGAGGGTGCTATTAAATATTGTGAAGAACAAGGAGGTAGATTGCCAACAATTGATGAGCTAAAGACGCTCTTTAATTATATTGGCAAAAACTGCAAGGTCTCGGATCCTGATTGTCTTTCAAACAGTTGTTTGAGCAATGACTGTATAGGCGTAAATAATACACCAAAGCCTTCAATTTCCCGAGAGAACAATTCTGTAACTCAATTAAATTCCGAATCATATTTAAAAAGCAACAAAAGTATTTCATTGGGAATAGATAATGTTTTTATTATTACTTCAGGACTTTGGATGGCTGCCAAGTTTGGAGAAGGAGTAACTAATGAAGCAGAAGCAGTTGTTACGCACATAAGAATAAAAGATAAAACAACTTTAGATACTTCAATTAAAAGCATAAGAATAAATATTGATGCCTCGGGAGGGGTAATTTTAGGAGACAGCATTAAAAAAATAACTCTTTATTCCTCAAATGATGCTGGAAAAACAGGTAATTTTGTAGCCGAAGCAAATATAAATAGCAGAACTACTGCAGAATTTAGAAATCTCAACATCAAGCCTCCAAAAAACACGAATACATATTATCTCATAATGGCTGCTTTTGATCTTACGGAAAATCAATCTGTGGTCTTCGGAATAAATCCCGAAGATGTCTCTTTTTCGGAGGTAACGGATGTTGACGGGCTTCCTTTAAGTTCAAATGAATTTGGCCCTGGCTCTAGAACATTTTTATGGTCATCGTCAATTTTTTCAGATGAAAAAAATTATCTATGGAGCACTGATTTGGATGACGGGAGTCTTCATTTAGCAGAAAAAACAAATTTAGGATATGCTAAATGTTTAGAATAAAAAATAATTTTTTTTAGAATGGCGATATATGCACATTGTAAAGACTTTTGCAAAACAAAGTGCCCTCGCTTCCCTTAAAATTTTCCGCCTTTTTTTAAACACAGAAACAATCTATCTAATTTTTTCTATAAAAAAATGATTGTAAAAGGTTCAATTTTGTTTGATTTAAACAGCAGTTTGCTTTTTCTCACAAAGGCTAATGTTTATTAATATTTTCAACAAGATAGCCGGAAATTTTCTTTCTTTTCTTGCTGAATCCGATGCCGACAAGAACAATATTTCTGCCATCTGTCAGATATTTTTCGTGGTAGCCTTTTCCCTTGATTTGAGTAATAGCATCAATAGCTTTTGTGAGCTTAAATTCAATCACAAAAATATGGGTTTTTGTTTTGATTACAGCGTCAATTCGCCCTTTACTTGTTGAAACTTCGCACTCGATGTAAA
>CAZISX010000148.1:3548-6055 GCA_964542005.1 uncultured Spirochaetales bacterium | reverse complement strand
TGTGTCCCAAAGTTCTGCCTTTGTGATGTTTAATCGGGATGGAATGAAAACGGGGTCTAATCCCATTGCTTTCTGGTTTTCATAGTCTTTTAACAGCGCTATGGCAGGTTTGGTCACTTCATTGACGGTGGGGCATAATTAGGTTTACCGCCCATGGTTCTTGTTTTGTCTAATGACGGATTTTTCAAATCGTGATGATTCAAAGTTGGAAATCGTGAAATACTTTGGTTCAATTCTTCAGATAGCTATTCATTCGAAAGTTTTTCTTTTCTGAGAAGAAAAAAGAGCTCTGCGGTGTTTACCGCAGAGCTCTTTTTGATATTGAGGTTTATTCTTCTTGCTGCTGTTGTAAAAACGTCTTTACTGAAATATATCTTGGCGATCCCTTTTCAAGTGCCATTTGGCACGCCTTTTCGAGTCTTTTGCGACCGTTTGATTTTGCTAAGCTCAGTATACCAAGACATTTACGATAACCATGCTCGGGATATTTTTCTGCTGATAGGATTTTTTCAACTATCTTTGCTGAATTTGGACCTATACTTGATGCCCAGGAAATCAAATCTTTTCCCGAATATTTATTGAAAACGCCTTTAAAACTCATGTGTTCATGTTTTGTGCTGTATCGTGTCCTGCCGTAAATCCTCTGATGTTCTGCCACCTTTTTGCCTTTAAAAAATACCTCCACCGTATCTTCACTTATTTTTACTTCAACAGATTCTCCAATCAATTCCGGATAAACGCTGTAATAACGACCTTCTATTGCTAAGTGGCTATCAATGTTTACTTTTCTCACTTCATGGAAAACAAATGTGTACGGCTTATCAGGCAATGCCCTGAGAGCAAAACGCTCAATTGATTCAAAGATATCACTACGACTCTTTTCCAAATTCGGAAGCACGACATTATTCAATTCTTTGAGCAAATTCATAATATTCGTGTTTGTTTCTGCAAAGGTAATAACCGAATTTTTATTTTGAATAACTGAAAGTTTTTCATTAATCTGCCATAAAATTATTTCCAAACATGGTTTTTCCGAAAAATTTGATGGGCGAGTTAACTCAATAGCAACTTTATAATGTTTTGCAAAATCCCCCACCAAAGTAGAATTTTCAAAACTGAAATCACTTACAATCGTTTCTGGAACTCCATGAAAAAAGTTCAGAGCATTCATGATCCCTGTGAAATGCATACTTGAATTTTTTGCCATTAATTCAGCGTAGATCATACCGCTTGAGGCTAACATTGCTGCAAACAAGCAGGTTTTACAAATTTCGCCAGTTTTGGTATTTACAGCTTCCATTTCTGTATCTGCAAAATCCGTAAACATCTTTTTTCCGGGAAGATACCTGTAATCATTTACAGGAACTGTAATCAGATCATTTTTGAGTGATTTCATCTTTTTGCCTTTCATTCGAATTGTTATTTTCTTCAAAGCTTTCTCCATAAATTTCATTGGGAGTTCTGCAACCCTCTCCCGTAAACCGCAAAATTGTAGCCCTGTCCACAAGGCGATCAATCGTTATCATTGCTGATGATTCGCTCGGAAAAAAATGCTTCCAGTTTTTGAAACCTGTGCATGCTGTAAGAATAATGGAACCATTTTTATGCCTCGCAGAAACCAGCCTGAATAAACATTGAGCGCCCTGATGGGAAATATTTTCATAACCAAATTCGTCTAAAACTAAAAGTCGAGGTTTAACGTAACGGTGTAACGTCTTCGAAAAACTGTTATCTGCAAACGATCCCTGAAGATCATCAAGCATTGAAGCAGTATTTACAAAGACTACCGAATAACCACTAAGACAGGCATGCCTTGATATTATTTTTGCAATAGTGGTTTTTCCAAGTCCTGAACCGCCAAGACACAAGACATTGCGTTTTTCTGCTATAAACTGGCATGTGCACAATTCTTTTATTACCCTTGCTTCCAGCTTTGGACGTAATTGAAAATTGAACGATTCAAGTTCCTCTACTATGCCCAATTTTGAAGCCTTCAGCGCACGGCTTATCCTTTTTTCCATGCGCGAATTTAATTCTGTTTTAAACAGATTCATCGCAAATTCAGAATATGCTGTTGCCTTCTGTTCAGCATCTGCCAGAATATCAGGCAAACGATCTGCAATTGTTCCAAGATTTAGATTTACGGCCAGTTTTTGAATTTCCGCCACTGTTTGAGACATCAAATTTTGTTTACTTGTTTGAATCATTGTTTTTCACCTTGTTAATACTGTCGAGAGATGAAAATGAATCAAAGCCCGATTCATCAACATCTCCGGGAATGACCGGACTAATAATTCCAGCATCTTGTGCCACTTTTTCCGACAATTCCGGATAATCATTTTCTAAAATACGTTTTACTGCGTATGCATCAAATCTACGATTTTCCTGTGCTTTTTTTGAAGCCTTTGTAAATATAGAAACATCGTATTGATCAGCCATTCTAAGTAATGCTCGTAAATGAATTGAAACCATTGATTTCATTTTCATTTTAATTCCGTTTACAAGGG
>CAZISX010000148.1:3082-3446 GCA_964542005.1 uncultured Spirochaetales bacterium | reverse complement strand
TCTCAGAATAAAAGCTTTATCAAGAGTGCTGCCATCAATATTACGTGGTCGCCGGGAAAGACTCTCATAGTGCGTATTATCAATTATAAGTTTACCCGGGAATTTTTTATTATCCACGTATGGTCTGCTCATAATTACACAACCACGTTGAGAAAGAACTTCAAAATAGCTTGCATAAAGCCTTACAACGGCATTTTGATGTGCCAGAACTGAAGGAACCGTATATCGAACGCTATTGATAGAAATTGTAGAATCGGCATCAACAATGCGTACTTCTTCCTCATACACAGGAAATCGTTTCTCTGGAAGTTTTATCAAAAGATCACGCTCTGAAAGATAAGCCTCATTTGGAACCAATCCTGTA
>CAZISX010000148.1:1520-3072 GCA_964542005.1 uncultured Spirochaetales bacterium | reverse complement strand
GAATGTCGAACCTTTCAAAAAATCATCGAAAACCAGTCTGAAGGCCTTTTCTTTTTTCCCTTTGCGATCTGGGTCCGCGACCTTACAAAGAAGTGGCTCGAATCCATAATATTCTGCGAATTCAATAAATCCCTGATTCCAGTTCGGACGACGGTCACGACCAATTCGTCCCAAAACTACTGTGCTCATGTTGTCAAAAACACATCTTGCGGTAACTCCCTGAAAATACTGAAAACTTTCAGATAGCCCCTCAAGAAGAATTTTTTGTCGCTCACTACGATAAATCGCATAAAAAACTTTCCGGCTATAACAGAGTAAAACTCCCAAAACATGAATTTTTGTCAGTTCTCCATTGATTATGACGGTTCCCGGTGACCAGTCAATTTGTATTTCAAGCCCGGCTGGAGTTTCAAAACGTCTTTTAACTTCACGATTGTTTTGAAGTGGTTTTTGAGAAATCATTTCTCTTATAGCATCACCGAGAATCGTTTTGCCGCCAGTATAGCCAAGTTCCTTAATTTCTCGTAAAATTCTGTTCGCCGAAAGGGCTTTTTCCACACGCTTTTCTATATCCTTTCGAAATGCATCCAGCTTGCTTTTTTCCTTATTTGGAGCGGTTAATTGCTGCAGATTTTCTTCGGGAATTATCTTTTTAAGAAGTTTCCGGGAAATATTTGTACATTTCTCGATTTTTCGCAGACTGACACCATTGGAATAAAGTGCCAGAATCTCTTTTCGAATATCTTCGTCTATGTTCTTGAGTAACAAACGACTCTGTTTTTGTTGTGTCATTTTTTCTTTCTTTATCACTCAATTCTCCTATTTCAGGCTGCAAGTGTTTACGAGTTGTAACTTCTGGCGTTGAAAGATCAGTTGTATCTGTTGCATGAGATATTTCATTAAAAGTGCCATCAGATACCGATTGCTGATTTTCATGTACAGAACTATCTTTTGGATTATTCGAAACATTTTGCAAAAGGTCATTTGCAGAATTCCCATCAGAGTGCTTTTCAAATTCTGTATTGAAAATTGTTTCAGAAACACTAGTCTGAGGTTTCTGTAAAACAATGCCTGGATTGGAAGGGACATTTTTTTCCTCCTGATTTATTGATTTATTAAATTTTGACAAAACTTTAAGAGTTGTAAGAGTTTCTTTCATCTCACAGATGGCTGAACAGCATAATGCCTGTAACTTGCGTTGTTCTGAATCAGACAATTCATCAGAAAAGGTAATAGATTGAAGTTCTTTAAGTGATTGAGAAGCCCCATTAAAAACACTTTCCAGATTGTAAAATGCTTGAGAAAAAATCGGACTATTTGAAGTTTTAATTATTCCACCTGGATTTTCAATAAGTGATTTTTTTTCCTTCTCATCTGCAATTCTGTAAGTCTGAATCAGAATTAATTTATCGTTATGAGTAAATTTATGATTTGAAAAAAGGTCAAGGAGCTGATCTTGTTCGATCTTTTTGATGGTTGTTAAAAAATGAGCCAGAGTTGGCCCGATTTTTCCTTCAGCAAGATGCTTTTGTGCCAGCTCTGACAGATCTTT
>CAZISX010000148.1:841-1419 GCA_964542005.1 uncultured Spirochaetales bacterium | reverse complement strand
ATACTCTGATATTGTGCCATAAGACTCAATTACCACTGGAGCTTCTTCAATTCCAGCAATTTTCCATGCGGCAAATCTCTTAAAACCGTCAATAATTTCAAATTCATCGTTTTCTGTCCGGACAACACGCAATGGAAGCGATTGAAGTTGTTTTGAGTCGGATGATTTCAATTGTCCTGCACGCAGGCCAACAAAGCTTTCTTTGATTTTTGAAATCGCGACATTACAAAATCCGGTCCAATTTTTAACCGGACCGTTTTTGTCTTTTTGCATAGCCATTTTTTACTCCAATAAAAATTTCATTCTGTTTTTCTGTTACCAGATGATACTTTTTACTGTTTAAAATTTGCTATTTCACTTAAGGGAAACGCCTTCAGGACAAAAATGTTATGGTGGAATATCAATGTTTTCTTTTTCTATAGCTGGTTTTTCGAATGAGGCTTCCCGGAAGTCCTTAATGAAAAAGGGTTTAATGGTTTGATCCTGTAAAAGACATGGTATTCCAAGAGTTGCTTCGATGTACCAGAAAGTCAATCCCAAAAAAGATGTCTCAAAGGCTTTTGAGTGATATTTGTAGT
>CAZISX010000148.1:0-811 GCA_964542005.1 uncultured Spirochaetales bacterium | reverse complement strand
AGGAACGGGTTCAGGTAATTTTATATTGTTTTGGATAATTTTGCTGCAGAGTTGTGCAGATGATGAGACAACAAGGGCATTTTCCACTACTTCCCGGAAATCAGAAAATGCCTGTGAAATGTCATTCAAAGTTTAAAAAAAGCATCTTGCGGAATTCTGGAAATATTATTATTCCAGCGAATAACTGTAGAAACAGAGGGGTATTGAACCGGTTCTTTATCAAGAATTGAATCTTCGCGCATTTCATTCCAACCGGACAAACCTTCTGCGATTGAATTGAAATCGGCTACAGATTCAATTGCGTATTCAATTTGTTTGTACATATACCACTTTCGCGGTGGAAGAAACGATGGAAGAAAAGTAAAATGTTTCTTACACTTCATGCATTTTGCTCGAAATATTGGAATAAATGCAGCTTTCCTAAGCCTCATCTCGAAACGAAGATCGCCTTCGCAAAAAAAACAATTCTTGAGCAAAAATTTCATTAAAGTTCCGAGAAGAAAATCCCGAAAGTATAGTGTGAATGAAGTATAGGGAACTTGTATTATCATTCTTCTCTTTGTGAAGGCCTTCTGGTAGAGCAGAAGGCCTTTAATCATTTTGTTTAGTATTTAATCGGAGAATTATCACAAAGAGTTTATTGAAAAAGGTGAGAAAAAATCATTTGGAACCAGAGCGACAATTTTTGGAACCAACCGGCAGAAATCAATGGAGAATTTTTCAAAAACTGTTATCAGCAAATAAGAACCAGCGGCGTCAATAAAAAATAAGCCCCACCGTCAATGAAGCATTTTCGCCGCGATTACAGCTA
>CAZISX010000147.1:0-6269 GCA_964542005.1 uncultured Spirochaetales bacterium | reverse complement strand
AGAAACTACCTGAAAACATGAAAGATATTTTAATAGAAAAAGCGTTGAACCAGGTTGCCGCAATGCACTTATCAAAAGACGAACGAGAGGTTTACGAAGATAGAATGAAATGGGTTTTAGATAAAGAAGCACAAATTGAAACAGCCCTCAGAAAAGGTTTGTCAGAAGGCAGAGAAAAGGGAATTGTTGAAGGCAGAGAAAAAGGAATTGTTGAAGGTGAACAGATTGGAGAAAAAAAAGCCAAAATCGAGATTGCGAAAAGCATGATTAAAAAAGGTCTCGATTCTGAAACTATTTCAGAAATTACAGGTCTCACAATTCCAGAGATTCAGAAATTAAGATAACACACAGATATTATTGTAATAACAGGAAAAACAAGGGGGCAGGGCGCCGCAATATTTATGCATTCATTTCTCCTTTATTGAAATAAGGAAAATATTTTTCAAAATTTTTTAGCAGCACTAAATAAAAAACTCTTTCTCCAGTTACTAATAATTCTGTTTGTTACTAATTTTGGAGGCGGTTATGAAAAATTCATTTATTACTATTTGTGTTTTTTCTCTTTTTATCTCAATGTTTGTTTCTGTTTCATGCTCAAATGCAGATTCGTCAGACAATTCATCTTTATCCGGAGAAACTACCGGTGCTGATTCAAAACCGGGTAGTGGCTCATACTCTGATGCAGATATGGGAGCATCTTCTACAGATTCAACAGCTGGCGGCGATTCAAAACCTGCTGATACATACTCGGATTCAGCTCCATCATCTGATGAAGAGTATACTTCAATCGATGAGGATGCAGGCACGGGTTCAGAAGAGGAGAGTGCTACTGCCGGAACTTTAACCGCAGGCGAGTGGAATGATCTTAACAACTGGGATTTCTGGAAAGATATTCAGAAAGAGAGTGAATGGGCTGCAATGAGTGAATACTGGGGGTACAACACACTCGGAAGATATAGTGTGCAGGTGCTTTCAGAATCGGAAAAACCGATCATTGATGCTGCCGTATCACTGATTGATGAAAATAAGAAAATTATCTGGAAAGCACGCACTAACAACAATGGTTTTGCTAATCTTTTTAACGACATGTTTGAAATTCAAGAAACTCTTTCCCAGATTTCAGTTGAATATAATGATGTAACAAAAGTTGTTGATACTCCGCAATCTTTTGAAAATGGAATAAACAAAGTTGTCCTGCCAACAGAACCTGACACACAAAACATACTTGATCTTATGTTTGTTTTTGACACAACCGGATCAATGGGAGACGAACTTGAATATATAAAAGTAGAAATGGCAGATGTTATTCAGCAGATAAAAGAAAACCAGCAGCAAAATGTCAAAATAAGACTTTCATGCAATTATTATCGCGATATTGATGATGAATATGTTGTAAAATCAAATCCTTTCAACGAAAATATTGCTGAAATTATTAGTGATTTAAAAAACCAGCAAGCTGATGGTGGAGGAGACACCGAAGAGGCTGTTCATACAGCTCTTAACGATGCTGTAGAAAATCATGAATGGAGCAAAAACGCAAAAGCAAGAATTCTTTTTCTTGTCCTTGACGCATCTCCTCACAATAATCAGGAGGGAGTAGTTGAAAGTTTGCATAAAACTACAATTGCTGCCGCAGAAAAAGGAATCAGGATAATACCTGTTGCATCAAGCGGCGTATTAAAAGACACCGAGTTTTTCCTGAGATATATTGATATTGCAACTGACGGAACTTACATATTTTTAACTGATGATTCAGGTGTCGGCACAGTTGAAAGCGGCGGAGATGGACATATTAAACCGACAATTGGAGATTATGAGGTTATGCCTCTTAATAAGATATTAATAAAAGTGGTCACAGATTTATTATCTTCCCCCAATAGATCTTAGATCATATAAATTCTCCCCATTAACCTCTCCACAAAGCGTTTTCTCCAATCTTTTCAAGGTGCCAGACAAATCTTTGGATGATTTGAGTTCATGCTCAAACCGCTTTATCAATTCTCCGGCAGCTGCTGGTTTCATGCCGGCAAGTCCAGCAATTTCAGTTACTTTCAGCATTGTATGGTTCTTCAGCAGATAAAGATAAAACTTTCGTGCTGTGTTCCCTTAATATTTTAAGGCGATAAGCTCTTAATTCCTTTTAAACTACATCCAGATTCTATTATTTGCCTGACCAGTTTTTCTCTGTATGACTCTTGACCGAGTATGCTGTATTTGCCATAAATAGCTTCTGGAAGTGGTACATCATTTGCCATTTTCTTCATTATAAACAGGTAGTTATCAAGACCTCCAGCATATTCCATTACTGGTTCAGGGTTAATCAGCTCGTTTTTTATTTTCTCAGATAAAGTCCACAGTTTCTCTGTCTGTAACTAGCCTAATTATCTGTTGTTTTTGCACAAACTGGATTAAGATGAATTTAGGAACTAAGCGTAACAAGATAGCTTGCATCTCTTTCCCCGATTAATTATATGGTACATTGCACCAGGATATTTGATTCGTAAAGGTCTGCTCATGTCGGGATTTTAGATTTAGACAAAATGAGATACACTACATTTCAATTTGAATGAGTAGAGCATCATTCGAACAGATTGATGCAGGCACCAAAGATATCAAGTGCGAATATGCGGTATTGGATTGCTGTTGTGCGGTTTTCCGGTGTCGGCGGCACAAGCCACAGATCAGGATTGTCATTAAGCGCCTTTAGATTGTTTACTATAGCACTGTCACAATCAAATTTGGCACCGGAAGCACATTTGTAGTAATTATCACTGTTAACCGGTATGGCATCGTAGCAAATATCATGAATCCTGCACTGTTCATCAAGACTGTCAATAGCCATCGTTTCCGGTTCGCCGGAGTAGAACGGACCGCACCAGTTTCCATATTGCGTGATGTCAATCGCATCATCTATATTGCTGCACGATGTCAGAGACACGACAAATAAAATGGCTATGGTGAAAAATATTGCCAAATCTCTATTTTTGAGTCTTTGTTTTAACCCCCGGAAGTTTGCGCGTAAATTTTTTCCTGAAAGAAAAATAAGTGTCCTGCTATAAAAAATTGTTTTTTTCATTTGTTAATCTCCTTTGTTGGTGGGCGTATTTTTTTTTACCAGAGTCATTGCTACAGCAACCATTGTGCCATGAGCGTGCAGTCATGCAAGTAGCTTAATTTGTTTTGAAGGCAGGGTAAACGGCGACAATGCTGCATTCGGAATATTCCATCATTATGATTTGGGTTCAATCAAAACGGCTGTCATGTAAAAGAAGATGTTTTTCTGCAAAGTTAGCCGATAGTAATAGATTTATTAAATTAGTTAATTTTTAGTTTGCTTTAATGTCTGAGAAAGTGTATTATCTGTTTTCTTTTACAATCTATTGGGGGTATGACTGAATGGCGAATTCAATGCATGTTGAAGATTTGGATCACAAGGAACTTCTGGAACTGGACTCGGAAGGAGGCGTCATCTATTTCGCAGGACAGCGCGCACTGCTGTTTGATGCCGTTGCGATGGGACTGTTGCGCAAGTACCTTGTAGAAAATTGTGGAATTACAATGGCCCGGATTGTACTGACACAGTTTGGTTTTGCTCATGGCTGGCGGATGGCTGAAGCTATGCAGTCTACCTTCAAGTGGGAACATGAAAATGAATGGCATTGCGCATGCACCAAGATGCATGCTCTTGCAGGACTGTTCTGCATCGAAGAAGGAAGTGAAGACCCTCTCAGCAAAAATGGTGCTGTGATTCTTTCTTCCTACGAAGCGGAGCAACATCTTTTATACTTTGGCCTTTCCGATTCACCTGTGTGCTGGACAATCTCAGGCATGATGAGCGGATACACAAGCCGCATCACTAGGAAGGAAATTTTTGTTCTCGAAGACCGGTGCAAAGGCAAGGGACATGCTGCATGCAGTTTTATTGGGCGCACACGGGAAGAGTGGGGGAAAACTCATGACGAGGAGCTTGGATTTTTTGAACCTGGACGCATCGAAGAAAGTCTTGGCATTTCAATTTCATCGGTTACTGAAACATTAAAGGCGGCTGAACTCAAGCTCCATGCACGCCGGCATGCTCTGACCCGCATGACCAATCATACTGATGAGCCTCATGGAATGGTTGCCAAGAGTCTGGTTATGCAGCAGCTTATTGACTTGGCGCGCCGTGTGGCAAAAGTTGATGCCACCATCCTTATCACTGGCGAAAGCGGGTCGGGTAAAGAGCGGATTGCACGGCTGGTGCACGATGAGTCACCCCGGGCATCAGGGCCGTTTATCGCGATAAATTGCGGAGCCATCACTGAAACGCTTCTTGAAAGTGAGCTTTTCGGGCACACAAAAGGTGCTTTTACTGGCGCAAATTGTGACCGGCAGGGGCTTTTTGAGGCGGCAAATGGAGGGACGCTGCTACTGGATGAAATCGGTGAGATATCGCCTGGAATGCAAATCAAGCTTTTGCGGGTTCTTCAGGAAAGAGAGCTCAGGCGCGTTGGCGAAAACAAAAACAGGCGGATCAATGTGCGCGTACTGGCTGCAACAAACCGCGATCTTGCTTTTGGCGTTGCTGGCGGGAATTTCAGGCAGGATCTTTATTATCGTCTCAAGGTTGTCGAGTTACATCTTTCATCTTTGCGCGAACGAAGAGATGACATACTGCCGCTTGCCCGAATACTGCTTTCAGATGCGGCTTTACGGATGAATCGTAATATTACCAGCATTTCTATTGGTGCTGCTGAACAGCTAATGCGTTATGAATGGCCTGGAAATGTGCGCGAGCTTGAGAACACCATGGAACGCGCTGTGGCTCTTGCCCGGGGAAATCGAGTGGAACTTGAGGATTTGCCCGATGAAATCCGGCAGGTGTTGAATAAACCCGTTATTTCAGACGGCTCTGTGCGGCCGCTTGATATTGTCGAAAAAGAGTATATTCTTGCGGCACTGGATCAAAACAGCGGAAACCAGACACATACGGCAAAGCAGCTCCAGATTGGCTCAGCAACGCTGTACCGCAAACTCAAGAGCTATGGCGTAATCAACGCTAATCAACCGGTAATAAAAGGATTCCTGATTAAAACTGAATTGTTCGATTCCCAATCTAATGTTGTTGCTAAATAACCGTTTTCCAGGCTTAACATTGCCAGCCAGTTGTTATTTTTTCCGATTAATTCAATGTTGTGCATATTCTTAATCACCAAATCTGCGAAAAAACCAGCTTTTCACTATTTGTGTCAAAAACAGGTAACTCATCAGTATAATAGCCAGAAACAGCCAGTATAACGGCGGGAGCGGCACAAACCCGAGTATGCTTGCCAAAGGAGAAATTGTCAGCACTGCGCCACCGGTGACAACGAGTAGAGATGCGATGATGAGCGAACGGCTTGCCATGCTTTGGAAGAATGGAATTTTGTTGGTGCGGATAATATGAATAATCAAGGTTTGTGTGAAAAGCGACTCAATAAACCAGCCGGTGTGAAATAACATCGGGTTATCATAGCAGTTAAAAATATACAGCATTATAAAAAATGTCGCATAATCAAATATTGAGCTGATTGGCCCGATAAAAAGAATATACTGCAGAAGCTTACCAATTGTCCACTTGCGGGGCATGGTAAGCCAGTCTGCATCCACCTCGTCTGTTGGAATAACGGTCTGCGAAAAATCGTACAGTAAATTGTTGGTCAACACCTGAATTGGCAGCATGGGAAGAAAAGGAAGAAACGCGCTTGCACCAATCACGCTAAACATATTGCCGAAGTTAGAGCTGGACGCCATTTTAATGTATTTTACAATGTTGCCGAACACCCGCCGCCCTTCCAGAACGCCCTGTTCCAGCACAGCCTTGTCCACGGAAATGCCAACATCGGCTGCTTTAAGTGCAATGGCATCGTTGATGCCGTCGCCCATAAACCCCAAAACATGATTTTTGCTTTGAAGCGCGCGAATAATCCGTTCCTTGTGAACTGGTGAAAGTCTGGCAAAGACACTTGTGGCGTCGGCTGCTTCCGCCAGTTCAGTGTCATTCATTATTTCAATTTTGGAGCCGAGTAAAATATTATCCGCCGGTATGCCAACTTCCTTGCAGATAAAGGCGGTGATGATTTCATTGTCGCCAGTGAGTACCTTGACATCAACATGCAAGTTGCGAAGACGCTTTAACACTTCGGTTGCGCTCTCTTTGGGCGGGTCAAGAAAAGCCAGAAAACCCAGCAGAATAAGATCACTCTCATCTTTGACTGAGTAGAGTGGTTCATCACTTGGAAGCTGTCTCA
>CAZISX010000146.1:3232-6413 GCA_964542005.1 uncultured Spirochaetales bacterium | reverse complement strand
CGCTGCTGAATAGTTTTTTGAATATTATGTCAATTTTAGGGTTTACGGTACACATTTTCAATTCCTCCAAAAAGTTCAGGAAAATATAGTAAATCTAAGAGGTTTTGTCAAGGAATCGGATGCGGGCTTGGAATTACGAAAGTCTAACCATCATAAGAACACATTGCAATTAATTCGTTATGTGAAAATTACACTATTATCTTGGCAAGATTTTTCATTTCTGTAATCATTCGGCAAATTCTTTGAATGCTAATTTAGGAGGTTGTTATGATTAGAGCGGTTCTGGTATTTGTTTGTTGTATTCTTATTGCAGCTTGCGGCGGCTCAGATTCGAAGAGTCCGTCAGATAAACATGATGCGGATAATGTTAAAAATGATATTGATTCAGCGCTTCCTGATGTTGATGATTCTTCAGATATTCCCGATTCAGTGATGACAATCCTGATCTGTGGCTTGTGCCGCCGACACCGGAAAACCGCACAACAGCAATCCAATACCGCATATTCGCACTTGATATCTTTGGTGCCTGCATCAATCTGTTCGAATGATGCTCTACTCATTCAAATTGAAGCGTGATGTATCTCATTTTGATTGAACAATTTCACACACCAAAATTGTTGTCAAGATAAGTGACTGAATATATTGAATCTTACCTGTGGCACCAAATTTGCTTTAACCATGACGGTTTATACTTTCAGCAGTTCAAGTTGTTATTCATAAATACGATAAACAGCTGAAGGTATATAATCTTTATGTGATTGATAATGGGAATTTACTATACAGCAATTAAGGGTAATTGCACAAGCTATAGTAGAAAACAACAACGAATAGGGAGAATCAGATGAACGACAACAAGAATGATCTTAACAAGGGTAGAGAACAAAACACTGCAAAGGAGGGAAACATGACACCGAATCAACCAAAAAATGAGAATGCAAAAACATCAGAACATCGCCCAGTAAAAGGTGCCCAAACAACTATGGAACAGGAAAAAATGAACTGGGATAACATTAAAGGATTGGCCAAAAAAAATTATGTAGGGCTTACTGATGCAGATTTTAACACAGCTGATGGTTCTGTGGAGAAGCTTTATGGCATTATACATTCAAGATTTGGTGATAACAAAGAAGTAATTAAAAGAAAACTTGGCAACATTAATTCTGAGCCAAATAAAAGGTAAAAAAAACAATGAAAAAGACAAGTATGTTTATGGCAATTTTTCTTATGTCTGGTTTTAGCCAAGTTTGTGCAGCAAAGGAAGATAAACCAGCGACAGCTAAAGAACAAAGTAAAAAGACCGAGGCACTAAAAGAAAAAGCCGAAACAAAAAAGAAAGATGCCGATAAGGCAATGGAAGACTATACCTATGCTCAGAAAAAGGACTTTGTTGAAAAGATGAAAAAAGAATTGGCTGCAACGCAGAAAGAAATGGATCAGCTCACAGCTAAAATTGAAAAATCACGCACCGAAACAAAGGCTGAAGCAAAAATCAAGCTTGATGCTATGCAGAAGAAACTTGCTGAGGCAAAAAAGGATCTTACTAAGGCTGAAAACGCTGATGAATCAGCTTGGCATGATATGAAAAACGGGTTTAAAAAGACTTTCAGCGACTTGCAGGATAGTTATAATAAAACGCGTCAGTGGCTGAGTGATAAAATCGAGCCTGAATAGCCCAAAAATCTGTGATGTCAATGAACTCTATAGACCGCCCCCTTATTAAAAAAGGGGGCAACGCTTGCCATTAAAAAAAATACAACTGTGAAAAGGAGAATCACATGAGTGTCAATAACGAGAAAGACAGGAGTGAAGCATTTAATCAAAAAAGAATTTATGATGGAAGGGATCATCATGAAAATCGTGGCCATGGAGATCATAAAAATCATAACATTAAAAGCAATAAGCAGCATGGCGGACAGGAAAATCATATAAAAGATAATCAAGAAATCTGGGATCAAATCAAAGGAATGGCCAGGGCGGTCTGGGGCGGCGCTCTTTCAGATGATGATTTCAAAAAAGCTGAATGCTCAGTAGAAAAACTCTATGCAGTTATCCAGGAAAAATTTGATGAGACAAAAGAAACTATTAAGAAAAAGCTGGAGAAGATTTACCTGCCATCATCACGGACGGAAACAAAAGAGTGATGTATTTAAAATTAAAGATTCACAAGAATTTGATACATAAAAAAGAGGGGAAACATGAAGTATATATACAAAATTAAATTTCTATTGTTGGCTGTAATTACAATGGGTATTGCAATTATTACAGGTTGTGCAAGTGCTCCTATCCGCACCGAGACAGCTTCATCAGGTATTCGCGCTGCCGAAGAGGTCGGAGCTGAAAAATTGCCGCAGGCAGCTCTTCATTTAAAGCTGGCAAAAGATGAATTGGCACATGCAAAGAGTCTTGCTGCAAAAGATGAGAGCGAAATGGCCGCTTTAATGTTGCAGAGATCTGAAGCTGATTCCGAGCTGGCTGTTTCACTGTCTCGCGAAGAGGTAGAGAAAGCAAAATCCCGGGAAGAACTAAGTCGCGTGCGCCTTCTCAAACAGGAAAACAAGCTGCTTGATGACACTCCAATACAACCGCCAAACAAAGGAGATTTAAATGAAAAATAATACCTTTTTACTTTTTGTTGCGTCTGCAGCATTGTTTGTCAGCTGCGTAACAACCGCACCTAAAGAACTGGTTGATGCTCGTGAAGCATATAAAACAGCAAGCAGCGGGAATGCTTTTGTTTATGCGCCTGCAGATCTGTATGTTGCAAAAGAGGCACTTGATAAGGCAGAGCAATCATTCAAGGATAAGCCGCAAGCATCACAGACTCGGGATTTGGCAGATATTGCACTGAGAAAGACCCAGATTGCTGAGTCAAAAGCCTCCATTGCAGTTGAGAATAAAACTCAAAATAAAGCAAAAAACGAATACCAGGCTATTCAAAGTCAGGTTGTCAGAAAAACCAAACAGGATTTAAGCAACACTCGCTCTGAGCTGGCAGATTCAAAGCAAAGCGGTGAAGAAACAAAAGAGGATTTAAAGAAAACGCGCTCAGATCTTGCAGCCTCAGAGGTTAGTGGCGAAATAACAGCGGCACAGCTTTCTGCTGAACAGGTGGCACGAACTGATGCAGAAAACCGGGCGTCAGAAGCACAGGTTGCTCTGGCAAAGCTGGCTGCGGTCAAAA
>CAZISX010000146.1:1723-3222 GCA_964542005.1 uncultured Spirochaetales bacterium | reverse complement strand
TTTTTGCATCTGATAAAGCAACATTGCTGCCCGATGCCAAATCAAGGCTTGATCAAGTTTCCAAGGTGCTTCTTTTTACTCCGAAATCTCATCTCATCATTGAAGGGCATACAGATTCACAGGGTTTAGATAAACATAATCTTGATTTGTCACAACGAAGAGCCGAAGCGGTGCGAGATTATCTCGTGCGTCAGGGCTACAACAGCAATCTTATCAGGGCAAATGGACTTGGAGAGAAAGAACCAGTCTCTGACAACAGTAATGCTGAAGGCAGAGCAAACAACCGCCGTGTCGAAATTGTTATTGAACGCGAATCGCAAACATCTAAATAGAGGGAGATGCACATGTTATTATGGACTGTAGCTGTTGTCCTCATCATATTGTGGGCTCTGGGATTGGTAACTTCATATACAATGGGAGGATTTATTCACTTTCTTCTTGTAATTGCCGCTGTTGTAGTTCTTGTAAGAATTATTCAGGGAAAGAGGATAGTTTAAAATAAAAAAAGTAGGAAATACAAAGATTTAATTAATGGAAACAAAAGGAGAGACTTATGGAAAAGAAGGACGCGTATTTAGAAAAGACAGGCACGCGGCTCAACCACTGGATTGATAAAATTAATGAGCTCGTTGCTGCAGCTGGAGAGACCGGCGCCAAAACATTGATTGATGATTTGATTACAAAACTTAATGTAGAGAGTTCATTGCGGGAGGAGCCAATTATGGCAACATTGAAAAAAGGGCGCATTAAAGTTCCCAATTGTAAAGACAATATCAAAAAAAACGGGAATAAAAAAAATGGTTTTTTTATGACAGGAATTTTGGCTATCCTGTTTTTCTTTATGTCCATGATAACAGGGTGCGGAGACAGGATTGTTGGTTGGCCTAGTAATAATGACACCAGCGCGCCAACTGTAAGCTCAACCTCTCCGGCAAATAATGCGGTCAAAACATCGTTAAACACGGCCATCGCAGCAACTTTTAGCGAGGCAATGTCTCCTTTAACTATTACTGCGGCAAATTTTACTTTATTTGCTGGAACAACAGCAGTGCCGGGAACGGTTAGCTACACTGGTGTTACAGCAATATTTACTCCTGCAGCCAGCCTCACTCCAAATACTGTTTATACTGCCACTATCAAAACCGGCGCAAAAGATCTTGCAGGTAACGCGATTGCTGCTAATTTTGTCTGGAGCTTTACTACTGGTAGTGTTTCCGACACTGCCGCTCCGATGGTAAGCTCAACTACTCCGGCAAATAATGCAACTGCGGTAGCTTTTAATGCGCCGATTACCGCAACTTTCAGCGAGGTTATGGATCCGCTGACTATTTCCTCAACAACATTTACTGTGCTTGACGGTGCAACTCCTGTTCCCGGCACTGTTGTCTATATCGGTGTAACTGCGATTTTTACGCCGTCAACAATTCTAAAACCAAGCACTGTCTATACTGCCACTATCAAAACCGGCGCAAAAGATCTTGCAGGTAACGCGATTGCTG
>CAZISX010000146.1:513-1623 GCA_964542005.1 uncultured Spirochaetales bacterium | reverse complement strand
CTAATTTTGTCTGGAGCTTTACTACTGGGGTTCTGGTTGACACAACGCTTCCGGTGGTGCTTTCAACCATCCCTGGAAATGCTGCCACAAATGTGGTGCTCAATGCTTCAATCAATGCCACATTTAACGAGATGATGAATCCTTTAACCATTTCTGCTACAACATTTACTTTGATTGAGGGATTAAATTCGGTGTCAGGCGCAGTAAACATGGTTGGAACTGCAGCGATATTTACCCCGACAACTAATCTCAAGCCCAATACGCTTTACACAGCTAAAATCACAACCGGAGTCAAAGACCTTGCCGGAAATGCAATGGCTGCTGATTACTCTTGGACATTTACGACTGGACCTGTTCCAGATACAATGAAGCCAAGTGTAACATTTACTACTCCTGCGGATGATGCGACCGGCGTAACAATTGATGGTAACATTGTGGCTATTTTCAGTGAGAAAATGAGCCCGGCAACAATCAGTGTTGCAAACTTTACTGTACAGCAGTTGAACACGCCTGTAGCTGGAACAATGACTTACACTGGCGTAACTGCCACATTTCATCCGAACAATCCTCTGAATGCCAACACTGTCTACTCGGCTACAATTACTACTGCGGCGTGCGATTTGGCTGGGAATGGATTGTCTCAGAACTTTGTGTGGAATTTCAAAACCGGAAACACGCCTGATACAACTAAGCCAACTATAATATCTACAATTCCGGCAGATATGGCAATTAATGTTGCCGCAAACACAAATGTGTCCGCAACTTTTAATGAAAATATGGATCCAGTTACTCTCACTACAGATTCCTTTACCGTTTTTAGCGGATTAATTCCGGTTGCCGGCACTGTTGTTCAGACAGGCTCTACGGTGGTCTTTAATCCTGAAAACGATCTTGACTCGGACACGGAATATACAGCCACAATTACGAGTGATGCTAAGGATTTAGCGGGCAATGCACTTGCAACAGATTTTGTGTGGACTTTTACAACAGGGGCACTTCTTGATCCCATTGCACCAACCGTCACATCGACAAATCCTGTTGACTTGGCTACAGATATTGCTGTTGATACAACAGTAAGTGCCACCTTCAGTGAGGAAATGGATCCGCTGA
>CAZISX010000146.1:0-419 GCA_964542005.1 uncultured Spirochaetales bacterium | reverse complement strand
GGGAGTACTCAGATTGCGGGTACCGTGAATTACGATGTATTGAACGGGATGGCTACATTTACACCGGAAAATGAGCTTATGCCAGCATCAACTTATACAGCAAAAATCACAAATATGGTTACAGATATTGCGGGAAATCCGATGGAATTGGATTATGAGTGGAGCTTCTCGATAGGAGAAACAATAACAACTGGTTTAAAAGCGGTAGATCTTGGATCTCTGAGCACTTTTGTTGCTGTTGCCGGAGCCGGCCTCACTAATTCAAATTCAAGTGGCATAACTATTTTAAATGGAGATGTGGGTTTAAGCCCAACAGGAACATGTCTTGGCGACGGTTCTCCGTGTACTCCAACTAATCCGGTTATCAACGGCACTTTGTATGTGAACGATCCTGCAGGTGTTGCTGCGCAATCCGCTGG
>CAZISX010000145.1:2304-6470 GCA_964542005.1 uncultured Spirochaetales bacterium | reverse complement strand
TCAAATCAAAGAGAAAGGCTACCACGAAAAATATCTGACTGATGGCAGAAATATTATTCTTGTCGGCATCGGATTCAGCAAGAGAAGAAAGAAGATTTCGGGTTATCTTGTTGAAAATTTGTAAACTCTCTAAAATTCAAAAATGTAGTTTTTTAAAGAATCTCTTCATATACAAAGTTAAGATCGCCCATGTAGCGAAGATTGTGGAAATCATTCGCATACGGAGGAATCCAACCAGTATATTCTGATTCTCCTTTCTGATTTTTGTCAATTCTATAGATATAAATTTTCCATTTGTCGCCATCTTTTGGAGGATTATTCGCAGCATCTTTTATTGCTTCAAAAGGAATAGCCATTTCAACAGTGTAGCCTTTGTCTACATCATCAGGATTGTTGAGTGTTCCATTTAGTTTTACGCCATATTTCATGCCACTGTCCCAGTTGACATCCTGATTTTTTCTAGGCCCGCCTTTAAAAGAGCAGTCAAATTTAATGTTTTTAGGGCTGACCTGAAGCTCGTAGTATTCATCTTTGTCGCCGTTTGCATCAATAAAAATCTCAACAACATCGTGGTTGTAGATTTTGTCATCATTTTTTTCGTAAGGTGACCAGATATCTTTATCTTCAACATCAAAGCCGACATAAAGATATTTGTTGTCAATTGCAACCATAACATTTGTCTGGCTATCAGCTATTTTTGAGCCATTTGTAAGCCAGAATTTTCCGCCAGTCTGAGCATTTTTCCAGAAGCTTTCCTTCAACTCTCCATCAATTTTAATCTGAGATCTTGAATCACTTGCAACAACAAAGGCATTGATGCTTTTTTTGACAATTTTAGGAGCATCGGTCTCAACAAGCGGAAGTTTGAGCCTGTCTTTGCCATCATTATATTTTGTTTCAGGTTTTGTTCTTTCTTTATCTTTCCAGAAGCCGGTAAGGATAAGAAGTTTCTGAGCGTCAAAATGAGCCGGAAGTTCTTTGATAACAGCTACATCACGGATAATAAGGCCTTTCATTTTATCCATTTTGCCATCTCCAAAAACTTTGTCGGATTTGAAGAACTGATCCTCTTTTTCATCATAGAAATGGTAGAAGAGTTTCCATTCTTTGGTTAGAGCTTCATTGAATTTCCAGAAACTTATAATCTTAAAACTTTCACCGTGACGGATTTTTGCCGGTTCAGTGTAGAATGCCATGAACTCAATTTTGCCGTCATTAAGCTTGGCGTTTACTTTTACAGCATTTGCGGGAATGTCTGATTCGCTAACAGCTCCGGCTGGTTTGCTGCACGCGATAAAGAAAAAAATAAGAGCAAAAACACTCAATACTAAAAAAAGTTTTTTCAAAAGATCCTCCATTTATTGGTTTTTTAAAACAGTTTATCTTAACAGAGAATTATCAAATCTCAAGGAAATTAATCTCCCCTCAAAAAACAATAAATTTTCAGGGTTCAATGTTTACTTTAACCTGAATCGTTCGATTCTCAAATTAATTCTTGAAAATTCTTTTTGTTTATAAGAACTTACAAAAACCATCGCAATACCAAACAGGTATTACTCAAATTTTTCTAAGTCCTCTAAATCAAAAATCTTTTTTCAACCTCTTAATCAATAATCAAACGATTCAGGTTTAATTTAAAGCACTTATCAGTTTTTAGTAGATTTAAGCAGAAACTGTGTTATAATTCCGGCGCTCTTTTTTTCAATTTAATCGGGGAGGTTGTTTATGAAAAAAACCGCAGTTACTGCATTTGTTGTTTGTTTCATTTTTCTTGCAGCAGGAGAGCTTTCTGCAAAGTCATGCAAGGATGTTGATAGTTTTTTTAAGAATAAAAGTACAACACTGAAAAAACAGTGGGATCAGGATGAATCTCGGATCGAAAAGGAGATTACCGAGCTGGAGAAGCAGATTGTTGAATTTGACAAAAAACTTCCGCTCGACATGGAAGCGTTGCAGAAAAAGCTGAATGAAAAAAAGATTGTTGATATGGATAAGATTCAAAAAGCTTTTGATGCAAAAATAGCTGAAATCAATAAAGAAATGACAAAGATGAAAGACGAGCATAAAAAAGTTATTGAAAAAATGACTGAATCGTTAAATGCTTTTATGAAATCAAAGGATGAAAAAGAGAAAGAAGTGAAGGCTTTTGATGCTATAAAGCAGAAAATGGATGAGGCATATAATAAAGATGATCAGAAAATTCTTAATGAAAATGAAAAAATCCAGATGGGCTGGGAAGATGAAGATAGAAAATTCCAGAAAATTACAGATGAGGATTATCAGAAAAAATTTGATGAACTTAATGTAAAGCTTGCTGAGTGGGATAAAAACGAATCTCTGAAAAATGATGAAGTTAAGAAGGTTGAAAAAGAGATGGTTGATTTTGCTGGCGAACAGGCTGAGAAGCTTTCCAAGATTCAGGAAGCTATAGAAAAAGAGAGAACTGATATTCAGACTAAATTAAAAGGTAAGGACAACGAACTTGAAAAAGAGATGGAAAGACTTGATTTAAAGATAGCTGAAGAGGCATCAAAACTTCAAAAAGAACTTACAAGCTATACAAAATCAAATAAGGATAAAAAAGAAAAAGCTCTGAAGTCATTGAAGGATTTTCAGAAGTTGAAGGCTGATTACAAAAAAACACACGAAAAACTTGTCAAGTCTGCCGCTGATGAAAGAAACAAAAAGGTCGAAGGCCGTAAAGCTGAACGCGAAAAGCAGAAATCAAAGTGGATGGCTGAGCAAAAGGATAGATATAAAAATTTTCTGAAAGAGCTTGATGTTAAACAAAAACAGCCGCTTGCAAAGATTTTAAAAGAGATAGACAAGCTTGGCACTCAGATTACAGATTTCAATAATAAAATTGAGAACAAAAAAATCGAGCTTGATAATGTTCTTTATAAAAGTGAACTCGTATGGCAGAAAAGAACAGACAAGGCAAATGGCGAGCAGAATACAGGAAAAGAAGAGACTACAACCCGCTATGACAATATGGAAATAGAAGCAAAACAGAGTGCTTTAAAAGAAAAGCAGAAACTTGAAGAAAAACGGGGTCAGCTTATAAGCAAAAAAGAATCAGAAAAAGAGAGACTCCAGAAAGAGCTTGATAAGATGAAGTCTGATTACAGTTCAGAGAAGGCTTCCTGTAAATAAGTAGAAATTACATTCAAAATCCATCCACTCCGATACCTATAAACTGGCTTAAATAATCAAGGTTTTCTTTTTCTTTATTAATATCTATGAGCTGTCCGGAAAAATTAAGATATCGATTATATATTATATCCTTATTATATTGAGGTATTTCATTTTTACAGAAAAAACCGCCTTTTTTACAGTTCTCTACAATTGCTCCAACACTTTCAATTCCGCATCTGACATCTGTATAATCTGTAAGATATAATGCATCAGAAATCGGCGATATATCTCTTGATTCAACATAATCGTACCTGTCTCGGCTACATTTAGCACCTATTCCTTTAAAATCATCGTAACAGCTTGTCTGGGGAAAAAAGACAGAGAGGTAGTGCATGTTTTTTATAAAAGATATGTCGTTTATATTCATGTCTTTAATAAATATGTAAGTCAATTTCTTTAGAGAATTAAGAGCGGATGTATCAAGTTCTTTATCAGTTGAACATGTAGGCTTCGCCTCTGAAAGTGCAGTTCTCCACACCTTAAGATTAACAAGATCTTCCATATAATTAAGATTTTGCAGTCCCGGGACTGTTGTTAAACTCATAATATTTGGAAACTTGTTTTTGATTTTTTCATCTATCATAGAGCTTTTGATCCTAATAAAAGAGGTTTTGTCAAAAAGCTGGTTTATGGATGAAAGTTTTAGTGTTGATTTCTCTGGTGTATAATTAAGAAGATCAATATTTTTAAAATCCTGAATCTTTTTTTCATTTTGTATTGACAGATTCCCATCCAAAGACAATGTTTCAATTTTTTCAGGATATAAAAGTTTGTCCAAATCAAATTCAACAGGAGTGCTGGAAGAATTGTCAAGTGCAAAATACTTTAGATTTTTAAATCTCTGAAGAAAGGAAAAGTTGTCATCAGGCAGGGTTTCTTCTTTAAACATTCTGATAAGCTCTATTGAGAGAACCGTGTCCGGATTAATGGTTTGAAGCATTTTGTAAAGAGAAGTGTTTGTTGTTCCTCTT